>CAWDMF010000011.1:0-225443 GCA_963803185.1 uncultured Gammaproteobacteria bacterium
TGTTAGTCCTTAGAAAAATGGGCATCAAGCTTATCGAGTAGCTTTAAGCCTTTATCAATATTTCCACGTGCTGCTAGAGCACGAAATCTTACTTCACTATCAAATTCAGCCAGTGCTAGCGTTGACAGCTCTTCAATTAATTTATTGACGCTCACATGTCTATGCTTCGCCAATGCTTTTAAGCGCCCATGTTTATCATCTGGTATTCGTACTGTTAAAGTAGCCATTTTACTCACCTCTCAATAATCTAGCTGGTGTTACTATTTTCAGATCAGGAAACTTCAATTCAGCATTTCTCAAATCACTAATATTGTTTGTAACAATATGCGTCGCATTGCCAGCTAGTGCTAATTCAATTAAAAAATTATCTCCTTCATCTGCTATATTAGGTCGCCATAAATAATAAATCGGCACCCAGTCACATAGGCTATATAAAGCGCTCAATAATTCAGCAATTTCTTTATCCGTTAAGGGGCACACATCCATTATTTGTTTTCTTTTGCTGACATCTTCATACTCTAAAAATAAAGCATTACTAACCAAAGGTTTATATTCTCCATGCAGGCATTTTCTTAATACTTCTCTGCCAGGCCCCATTTTTCCTATCAGCGCACTTATAATAACGCTAGTATCAATTACTATTGTTTTAACCATGCACTAAATGATAGCATATATGACATCACATGCAGAAGCGGTTAAAAATGTATAACGAGACACGGGGTCTCGTTAATTAAACTGTTAGCACTAAAACCCAAACTTGCTATATGAGTAATTTAGGTATATATTTTACTCATGCACGATTTTGAATATGACAATAAAAAAAGCACTTCAAATCTAGAAAAACATGGCATTGATTTTATTGCGGCTCAAGAGCTTTGGCTAGACCCTGACCTTGTTGAGATACAGGCAAAATCAGAAGATGAACCACGTTTTTTAGTAATTGCCCGCATTGCTAACAAACATTGGTCAGCTGTAATAACTCATCGTGGTAGCACCATCAGAATAATTTCAGTCAGGCGCTCCCGTAAAACAGAGGTTGAACTTTATGAAAGCTAAAGACTTTGATAAAAAATTTGATGATAACAAAAAAGATATAATTGATGATCTTGATTTATCTACTGTCAAACGCCCAAACCAAAGCCAAAAAAGAATCAACGTTGACTTTCCTTCCTGGGTAATTGACTCACTAGACAGAGAAGCAAGACGTGTTGGTGTAACTCGCCAATCTATTATTAAACTTTGGCTTGTTGAGCGCCTTGAAGAAAAAGCTGCTAACAAGTAGCACAAGCGGACGTAAAAAACACGCCGCTTAGCAAGACGTTATATTTTCAAAATATGAAAAAAGACAAAGAACAAATTGTGCAAGCTGATACTGAAGAAGGCCAGATGGCCGGTGAAGCAATCGTTGAAGTAGTGGAAAATCAATTAGCAGATAATAATCCACCAGAAACTAAAAAAACATTAGAAAGGCTTATGAAAAACGGAGAGACAAGAGAGAATGCTATACGATATATTGCAAGCGCATTGTCTGTTGAAATATTTGGCGCACTTAAACATCAAGAGCCCTACAATAACGAAAGATACATAAAAAACTTAAAAGCACTTCCTAAGCTTCCGTATGATTAAAACTAACACAAAATATAATCGGGATAGGGAGCTACTCAAGTAGCCCCCTCCCACAGTGATCCGGCTGGGCTTCGTCATGTTGCGCTGACTCGCCCTGCGGATCGGCCTGATACAGTTTCTGTACGTTGGCTCGCAGATTTGCACTTAGGCTTCTTTCAGACGATCGGTCACCCTTCCGCCCTTACCATCGGCTAGTACTTTTTGAAGTTGTCATTAGACACCTTTCCGGATAATGTACAAGGGACTTTCACCCTATGAGGTCGTACCCATGCCGGGCACATACAATGCGTTTAATCGGGACTCGGCATAAAACGCCGCGCCCCTTAACTTAAACGTCAGCATCAATGGCATTGGGGGCGAAGGGATTAAATATTGACCAGTTTTAATTGGTCCAATGTACAATCATTGTTTTGTCATCATTTGATTTTATTTGTGTATTGAGTTTTTTCCCTTCTCTGTTCAGCATGTCTGCTAGCCATATTTTATCTGTATGGGTTGTGTAATTAACACGAAACTGTTTGATCTGTGTAGGCACCAGTTGGAAACGTACCAGTTCACCAGTTAATGTATTCAGGGTGATAAAATACATCAGGCTCAGGTCATTTCTGTACTGCTTATAACCGCTTATGCCTTCGTAGTCGTTGATAAAATCACCACAACCATAAATAATGGGTTTGTTCCGGTACACTTCAATGCCTTTTGGATGATGGGATGAGTGACCATGGACAACATCGACATTGGCATTATCAATCAGATCATGTGCAAACCGGGTGTGCTCATTGGGTATGTTATAACCCCAATTTCCACCCCAATGGATGGAGGCGACAATAATATCGTTTTTGCCTTTAACGGCATTGACCTGGTTTGCGATTTGACGAACTGTTTTTTTTGACAAACCATTGAGCACGTTAACGCCAGCTTTGTTTTCTGATGCCTTCCAGTTATATGGCACACCACTGCTTTTGTCACAGAATGAAAAAAGAATAACACGCCCTTTGCCAGGAATTTCAAACAGAGCCGGTGCTTGTGCTTCTTCATCATTAGCGCCGGCACCGGCTGTTATTATATGTGCCTGTTTTAATGTCGACAGTGTTTCTTTCAGACCTGCATAGCCCCAATCCAGTACATGGTTATTGGCCAGGGTGCAGCCATCGATGTCGGCTGCAGTAAGGCATGGAATATTACGTGGGTGCATACGGTAGTTGATGCCTTTGCCTTTCCAGTAATGGTTACTGCTTGTGACGCTGGTTTCGAGATTAATGATGCGCAGGTCAGGTGAGACACGTTCAAATTCTGTCAATGCATCGCCCCAGATATAGGGGAAGGAAACCGGTTTTGTTAATGGGCCGTTTCTATCTTCAGCCAGTTCGACATAAGCGCGTGCATCACGTATATAGCGTTCATAAATTTCCGGTTTGCTCGGATAGGGTAATACCTGATCGATGCCGCGGCCAGTCATTACATCACCGCAGAGAAACAGGGTGATCAGCTGTTGACTGCTACTGTTATTGCTATTGTTTATTGTATTTCGTGCGTGCATTGCTGTGGCATGGTTTTGCTGCAGCCATGCTGGCGTCATGAGCAGAATTAACCGCTTAGCTGTATGTTTCAGAAACGACCTGCGCTTCATGATGTTCACTATCAGTTGATATGTTTGATTATATACTTACCATTGTACGGTGATCTTTACACAAGAATCAATGGGGATAGATTTGATAATTAAAGGCGCGGGTGACAAATGAATTAAAGGAAAAATTAAAGGGGACGGAGACAATGCCAGTAAGTTAAGAAATAACTAGCTGATAATGTTAGAATAATACACAATGAAACACATGTAAAAAGTAAGGCCTGACCCCGGAAATGCGCATTAAGGCTATGAACACCAGAATTTCCTCATCGACCAGGACCGTCGGTTTGTGGTCTGCGATACTCGCCACGGCGTTCAGTATCATGTACATCGTGGGGCAGCTGGCTGAATGGTTGGGAATGCTGGGCTCTCAAGGAGGGCCGGAGAGCAGCAGCACTCTCCTTGGGCTAGTGATATTGTTGACGCCCTCGCTCTTTCTTGGTCCTGCGTTTCTCGTGCTTATAGTTAGCATCCATCAGATAACGCCGCCCGACAAAAGAGTCTGGAGCCACTCTGCAGTTGTGTTCGCCACCGCTTATACAGTATTAATCAGTATTGTTTACTTTGTTCAGCTCACATTGGTCGCACCTCGGTTAGCGAGTGGGCAGATTGAAGGTATAGAGATATTCTTGTTTGTGCCATTTGATTCCTTCCTGTATGCGGTGGATATTCTCGGCTACAGCTTCATGAGTGTGGCCACGCTATTTGCTGCAAGAGTATTCACAGGGAATGGGCTGCAACGAGTCATACGATTGTTTCTGACCGCGAATGGGTTGTTGCTCCCGTTTCTTGCGCTACAAATGTACTTCCACCCGCTCATTTGGATCGCATCACTTTGGGCTGTCACATTTCCAGGATCAATGTGGGCCATCGCAATCTTCTTTCGGCGGGCCGCGACAACAACCATCACGCCCAACAGGTGAAAGGGGTCTATGCGTAGCTTAAACATTATCTTTCTCGTGCTATTGGCATGCCTTATCGGAGGCTGCAGTGACCTTCGGGGGGCCAGGCTACTAACGCCAGAACATTTTGGATTAACCCCAATCGACAAGAATATCTATATCGAGGCTGGTGCGGATGAGAAGGCAAAAGCAGAACTTCGTGACGCCATGACAAAGGCAGAAAGCACAATTCGTGCTGCCTATGGAGGTGTTGTCTCTCATCCAATCGTCCACGCCTGTATTACCGAAGACTGCTATGAATCCTTCGGAGGTATGGGTTCCAGGGCTAAGGTTTACGGTAATCGTATCCTGCTTTCGCCGCGTGGGTTTAACTGGCATTTTCTCGCTCACGAATGGTCGCACGACGAAATACGCACCCGGCTCACTTTAGGGGCATGGTGGCGCTTACCGCAGTGGTTTGATGAAGGCCTTGCGGTTTCAATTAGCGAAGCGCCGGAGCATTCAGAAGCCCACTGGCAATTTCTTGTGGCGTCTGATGTTCCGCGACCAACACGTTCAGAATTATTTTCTTACAGAACTCTACGACAATGGCTAGATGCTGTTCACCGTTACGGAGAGACGAAAAATGCTGAACGTAAAGCGATGGGAGAGCCTGAAGTTCGCCCTGTATACGCGGCAGCGGGCCACGAAGTGCGGCCCTGGTTCGCCAAAGCTGGCAGTCAAGGACTTCTTGGGTTGATCGAGCGCCTAAATGAGGGCGATCAGCTGGAGGCCGTTTACTCAACAGCTAACATCGCTGTCGAGATGGACGCTCCGCAAGTGGCAACGCCGCTCACTACGCGACCATCACCTTGAACATTATGTGTAAATATATTAAATCATGAAAATATTTACAATCATATTTATTGTACTAATCATTTACTCGGCAAGTCTACTTGCGACTAATGAGGGCTCTATTAATCATCCATCAGTATCAAACAAATTGAAAATGTTAAAACAACAGCCATCTTCTATTATTAGCCAGCAAGGTGAATGGACAATTATTTCTCTTATAGAGAACGGAAACCAAGTGCTCTGGTTTTTTTCGCCCGAAGAGCATGCTACATATCCTGCAGTATTCAAAAAAACTATTATTAAAAAAAATGGTGGCATAGAAACGATAATAACCACACAATGTGAAGCTCCTAAAGCTAAATGCGATACACTAATTAAGCAATTTATGAATATGAATGAAGCGTATAAATGAACACTTGCATAAACGCATAACGAGTAGGTCAAGCTCGCTTTGCCTGGACACGCAAACAGCGCGCAACACTTACCCTAATTATGTATAAAAGGAATTAAAAGACATTATGTTTGCACCACCACCCATTCGATTTTCTAAAAAATGTAAAAGATGTGGCTTACGCTACCCAGGAAAAGAGATTCAATGCGTACATTGTTCAAATCTTACCGATGTTGAAGTTGATGCATTATTGCAACAAAAGAAAAAAGAACATAAAACGAGTGCAAGTATTGGTAAATTATTTATTTATATTGCCATCCTGATAATTATTGGCTATGCAATAATTGCAGTATCATAGCTCGTTTAAAAAATGTCATGGCATAAATACTTAACCATACACATGACAAGTCAATCAACTCGGAAGTAAAAAACACGCCGGTTTTTTATAACGTTGGCAGTGCAAGAAAACAGTATTCATGACCCCGTCCCCACCAGGCAATCCTGCAGCATTTACTTCCGAAGAAAGCATCTATCGCAAGTTGCCGAGAAGCGTTTGGGTGCTTGGATTTGTCTCGATGTTGATGGACACCTCATCCGAGCTTGTCCACAGCCTGTGACCGATATTTATGACCACGGTGCTCGGCGCATCCATAATCACAATCGGGATAATTGAAGGTGCTGCTGAGGCCGCAGCAGCCATTGCCAAGGTGTTTTCGGGTGTAGTTAGCGATTACCTGAGGAAGCGAAAAATCCTTGTCGTGCTTGGGTACGCGCTGGCGGCCATCACCAAACCTGTATTCCCGCTCGCAACAACGATCGGCTGGGTGTTTGCGGCGCGCTTTGTCGACCGCATCGTAAAGGCATCCGTGGAGCACCACGCGATGCGCTGGTCGCCGACATCGTATCGCCGCAGATGCGAGGGTGGCGTGGATCCTACCCGGAAGCCAGCTTATTTCTGTTGTCGCGGTCTCATCTCTGGTTTTTCTAACCCTTCCAGGCGGTATTGCGGCACGTGCAGGCGGTGCACCAATTACTGTCGGTGCGATTAGAGCTACTTTCTGGGGAGCACTTGCTATGGCGCTCACAGCAGGAGTAGGTAGAATATTTGGTGTGGCTGTATAATGTAGTATGTATTAATAGCCACCATGTCATTAATACAACTAACAAGCGTTGCAACTTAGACATAACGTTATGAATAAAAAACCATATTAAGAGGAATCAGAAATGGCAAATGAAGGTTACCACGAAGCAATAGATGAACTTACAAATGAAACAATAGACATGCACAGAGCAATAACGTCATTAATGGAAGAACTTGAAGCAGTAGACTGGTACAACCAAAGAGTTGATGCATGCAAAAATGAAGAGTTAAAAGCAATCCTTGCGCACAATAGAGACGAGGAAAAAGAACATGCTGCCATGGTTCTCGAGTGGATTCGCCGACAGGACCCATCCTTTGATAAGGAACTAAAAGACTATTTATTTACCGATAAAGAAATTGCCCACAAGTAGTAAATTGATAACAAGTCTTTCGAGAGTGCCAGGCGTATACTATGCGTCCGGCACTCAACTCGAACATTATGCGCAGCTAATATAAACAACTAAATCTAAATAATCGCAATACTAATCAAACACTTACATTCTCTGCGCAGGCGATTCCTTAATATTTCACGGCCCGACCCTTTTTTCCTGTCAGCGCACTTATTATTACGCTAGTATCAATCACTATTGTTTTAACCATACGCTAATTGGTAGCATAGATGACATCGTAAGCAAAAACGGCTAACAAGAAAGTAAACGTTGCACTAAGCTGCGCTTCGTTTCACACAGTTATGCGAGACGTCAGGCCAGGGATACCAAGATGAGCATTATTGATTCTATTTCACTATTCACCATTATGGTAACACTTGCCATAATACCCAGCACAAGTGTCGCGCTTGTTGTAACGCGTTCTGCCACATTGGGTGTCAGTAATGGTATAGCTGTTGCTACAGGTATTGTTCTAGGTGATCTGACTTTCATATTATTAGCGCTACTTGGGATGTCAATAGTGGCAGAAACGATGGCTGGATTTTTCTTGATTATTAAATACCTGGGTGGCGCTTATCTTCTTTGGCTTGGCTTCACATTATTGACCTCTGAAAATAATACTGCTTTTTCAGCAAATCACTCTGCTAACCATGGCAGTCTTATAAGCAGTTTTTTAGCTGGAGTTTTTTTAACATTAGGCGATATTAAAGCTATTTTTTTCTATGCCAGTTTATTTCCTACTTTCGTAGATTTATCAGCATTGAATACTTCAGATATAATTATTATTGTTTCAATAACTATATCAACTGTTGGTCTTGTAAAGATAGCCTATGCGATTTCAGCCAAAAAGGTTGTAACAATGACCCAGGGTTTAAAACTGGAGAATACTACAAAAAAAGTAGCTGGCAGCTTCATGGCTGGAGCAGGCAGTTACTTAATTATAAAAACCTGACAGGCATGCTTTACCTAAGTACAACAATACATCGTGCTTTTTTAGTGCAATGTATTATCCATAAATTGACAGCTTAAGCGATATGCGCATTAAAGCTGAGAACTGGACTTTATACATATGAAAAAGATCGTTATTATTTATTCTACTACTGATGGCCATACCAGAGAAATATGTTCTCACCTGCAAAAAATAATTGAACAGGAGAATAACGAAGTAACATTGATTCCCATCGAGGATGCAAGCGAAGTAGAGCTGAATAAATTTAATATAATAGTTATTGGCGCCAGTATTCGTTATGGAAAACACAGCAAAAAGATTTATGAATTTATCAGCAATCACCAGAAAATATTAGATGAAAAACCTAATGCATTTTTCTCAGTCAATGTTGTTGCACGTAAGCCAGATAAAAATCAACCTGAGACTAATCCGTATTTAAAAAAATTCCTATCGCAAATTTCATGGCAGCCAAAAGAGCTGGCTGTCTTTGCAGGAAAAATAGACTATCAAAAATATACAATATTTGATCGTCTTATGATAAGAATGATCATGTGGATAACTAAAGGCCCTACCGATCCAAAAGCAAACATTGAATTCACAGACTGGAATCAAGTAAATAATTTTGGGAAATTAATCAGTAAAATGTAACTGCAATGAAATTCAAATATAAAAAAGGGATTCAAGCTGATCCTTGCTTTTGCTAGTGCTTTGCATGCAACGACTCTTGCTGAAACCGGGAACTGGGGCGAAATAGCGCTCGCAGAGTTGTCAAAGTACCAGAGTTCAATTGAGTAAAAAAACGCAGCAGAAATGGCAAGTAGAGAGTAGAGACACTTGAAACGCTGAACACTTACCACTCGTTTCAGTCGGCACTACTCCTGGATTTTCTCCCCTTCACTTTGTAAAATCCTGTAAGGTTCTCGTTAGACTGTAGAAATTTAATGATTTTTAACCACAAGGTGAAAGCATGGATATAACAGGATTAATAATATTTTTAGCCATTGGTGCCATAGCGGGTTGGTTAGCTGGAACCTTGATGAAAGGTGGTGGTTTTGGTCTGCTCGGTAATATCGTTGTCGGTGTAATAGGCGCAATAGTAGGTGGCTTTGTATTTGGTTTGCTTGGCATCTCAGCAGATGGCTTAATCGGTTCTATTATTACAGCAACTGCAGGTGCGGCCTTACTGCTGTTTATTGTCGGTATTTTAAAGAAAGCATAATAAGCTGACAATGCGATTATACCCGGAGTGGCGCACCCGTCGCTTCGCTTGAGACACCCCTCGGTTAATTACACCGTAAGGCTTCTCATTAAATATTACTGACATATTTTGGAGATAAAAATAATTTCTAATGCCAGAAGTTTATAAATACCCTGATAGATTGCTCTTAATCAATCGCTACATAAACGCTTTATATCTATCTTTTTCTTAGTTTCAGGAATAGAAATAATGTTTAACCTTAACTCAAATTCACTATACTCCTTGCTCATGGCGGTAACATTGCTTTTTACCAACAACGTAATCGCAGACAATCAATCTCAACAGAAAAAAACAGTTTATAAAGTTGATTTTGATAAGACTAAAACACATAAAAAAACACAAAGCGAAAACCAGTACAAAACCAACTCTACTAACAATGAGGACCCGGAATTAAAAATATTACTTTTAAATAGAGGCCATGCTTTAGTACTGGAACCGGGCGCAATGACAAACACCAAGCTCGAATATGGAGAAACAGAAAACTCTTTACAAAGCAAAGTGACTGAACTCGAAAACCAGGGAATAAAATATATAATATGTGCCCCCCCTGCAACTATCACAAAAAACAGCAATAACAGGAATGTTTATAACACGAACATCAGCAACACAACATCAGCTTCTGAATTAACACGTTTACGTGCAATGGGTTACAAATGCGTTGAGCCCTAGAACAGGGCCCTGAATTCCAGAAATCATTGCCAATGACTAATTGAATTCGCGTAATAGTTCAAAATATCCGTTTCAGATGCCTTCATCCTGTACAGATTATCTTTTTCTTCTACCAGCCCGCGACCTGTAAGAGCGCTCAGCGCAGAGCCTAAAACACTTTCCAACGCACTGTGTGAGATCTCAATTGGTGCGCCAGCCCTTTGCAGCTGAGCAATTCTTTCTGCACAAAGTGATTTTAATTCAAGCTCACTTTTCCACTCAGCAGCATCAATCATTAATACTTCACTCATTAAAGCGACCGGAACAACCGGAACCACCTGTGAAATATTATTCATAATTGATTTTGCCAATAATTCAATACGTTCAAACCTGTCTTCTGTTTGCAGAGTACTAAAATCAACATGATTCGTTTCGCAATATTGTTTAGCAGAAACCGGCTCACCAAAATTCACACTGGCATAACCAAATCGTCGCCATCGATTTTTTCTGGACAATATGGCATTTTTAAAAACAAAAGCAATCGTGGTTTTTATAATAAACCATGCTGATCGTTTCTCTGCTGATTTATCTAATCGCCTTATAAGACTTCTATCTTCTATTACACGATCATAATTTATGCCAACAGGTATAAACACGATATCTTTATCGCTATGCGGGTGGTAATCACGCAACATGTAATCCAGGAATCCTAAACGTGGTTCACGCAAAGTACCGTCTTTCGTTAAACCGCCTTCAAGAAAAACAGCCTGACACACTCCGGCACGTGTTGATAAGTTTATATATCGTTCCAATACTTTACGGTATAAAGTGTTTCCAGAATTTCGCCGCACAAAGAAAGCACCCATGGCTTTAATCAACATTTGTAATGGCCAGATTTTTGCCCACTCGCCTACCGCATAGGACAATGTCGTTTTTTCTGCGACCAAAAATGATACCAGCACATAATCCATGTTGCTACGATGGTTCATTACAAACACAACACTGGAGTTTGAATCTATCTCGCTGATTTTGTTTTTATCATAAAAACCGACCCGCACTCGATAGATAAGCCGCGCAAACTTTTTTGCCAGCCAGTAACCTATGCGAAAGTAAATATATGCATTAAATGCCGGGACTATTTCTGCGGCATATTTACGCGCCTTTGCCTGCACAATGGCAAGCGGTATCTTGTGCTCTTCTGCATATAGCTTGATTGCATCAATAACTTTTTCATCAAAAACAAGTTGATCAATCAGTGCTTGCCGGCGGGTAAACTGAATGGGACGAATTTCAATATCGAGCCGTGTATTTATTTCTTCAATGACGCGATTGACCCGGCGCTTAAGATACCAGCGCATCCCGGGCAACAAGATGCGGTCCAGCACCATAATGCCTGCGAACACGAGCAGAACAATGAACATCCAATATGGCAGGGTAATCGTTTCCATAACACTCTTGCTTCAGCGAGAAACATATATATTACACAAACACCTGTAAGAATTGCTAAGATTCACCGACATTTTAATAAGATTAAGAAATAGGTATATGAATGAGTAAGTACGATGTATATGGACTAGGCAACGCACTGGTCGACATGGAGTTTGAGATCAGTGACCAGTTTTTGGATGACAACAAGATCGACAAAGGCATCATGACGCTGGTAGATGAAAACCAGCAACATGAATTAATCGAACAGCTTGATGCCTTTGAGGGCCACAAGGCCAGTGGTGGTTCCGCTGCTAATACACTGATCGCTGTCAGCTCGATGGGCGGATCCTCTTATTACTCATGCAAAGTCGCGGACGATGATCTTGGCCATTTCTACCTGGATGACCTTAAGGCGGCAGGTATCGACTGCAACATGGACGGTAAACACAAAGGCGGTATTACCGGCAAGTGCCTGGTCATGGTGACGCCAGATGCTGAACGAACCATGTATACCTTCCTTGGCGTCTCATCTGAACTGTCACCATATGAAGTTAGCGAAGAAGCCATCAAAAATTCCAGCTTCTGTTACCTCGAAGGTTACCTGACGACATCAGTGACAGGTAAAGCGGCCAATATCGAAGCGCGCAACCTTGCCGAAAAACACCATATTAAAACCGCCCTCACATTTTCAGACCCCTTCGTGGTCGAGCACTTTCGTGATGGCTTCACCGATACCATCGGCGATGGCATCGACCTGCTCTTCTGCAACGAAGCCGAGGCACTGAGCTACACACAGAAAGAGACCGTTGAAGATGCTATAGACGTCATCAAAACTTTTTCTAAAACTTTTGCTATCACCCTTGGCGCCAAAGGCGCTGTTGTCTATGATGGCAGCGAGCTGATCAGCATCGACGCTCACCCGGTGACGGCTGTAGATACCAACGGCGCGGGTGATCTCTTTGCCGGTGCTTTCATGTATGGTTTAACAAAAGGCATGTCATTCCAGCAGGCTGGCAATCTGGCCAGCAAGGCTTCTTCTCAGATCGTCAGCCAGTTTGGTCCGAGGTTGAAATTAGAGCAGTACCAGTCATTGACAGCTTAACTTCACATCTTGTCATCTCGACAGCAGGAGAGATCTTACAGGGCTGTCAGATAAGATCTCTCCTGCTGTCGAGATGACATTCATTGACTGAGTGGATGATGGCAGTAACACGGATGCTGGCCAAATCAGTCCAGCGTCAATAAGATATTCTCAGATACATGGTTTGCAAAACCTGAACCTGCCTCTGCATAGATATTAAACACGAAGTCTACACCTGCTGCTTTCAAAGGTGCGATGCAATCGTTATTTTTTACCGCAGCAGCCACTATGACTTTGTGCTTGTTTCGCTTGATCATATCGACAGCATCCAGCGCTTCCTTCCTGTTGGGCATATCCAGCAGGATCAATTTTACTGAACCTGGCCTTAAACGCTCCCAGAAGTCATAGTCAGTCGCGTCACCAAGGATGATTTTCCGCCCATCATTTATGTGTTTGTCTACGACGCTCTGGTCATAGTCGATACCCAGCAGCTTGTCACCGTATTGCGCAAGCAGGGTATCGTAAACACCAGCACCTACACGGCCCATGCCAAACACCAGTACTTGCGCATCACCGACATCGATTGGTTTATCATCTGGCAAGCGCTCAATGCTTTCATATTTGTACAGGTAATTTTCAAGCTTTGCATACAGCACATGCGCACTCGTGTTCGCTAACGAAGATATGGTAAAGGTGATCGATAATGCAAGCGCGATGATCACCAGCCATTCACTGCTCATCCAGCCGTTAGCCGCGCCAAGATAACCGACGATCAAACCAAACTCACTGTAATTGGATAGCGACAGGCTGGTCAAAAATCCGGTACGTGAGCGCAATTTGAATCTTGTTAGCAACCAGAAGAATAAAAATGATTTACCCAGCATCAGAACAGCAAGTACGATCGAGATAAAAATAGCCGTTACCGAAGGCACGCCATAAAAACCGATACTGAGAAAAAAAGCGACCAGGAATATCTCTTTAAAAGATAACAGCGATTTTGCCAGCGATTCTGACTTTTCATTACCGGCCAGCAGCACACCAAGCAGCAACGCCCCGAGGTCGGCTTTAACACCGACAAGATCAAATAACGCCGCACCGCCAAGTGCGAGCAGCATACCACTTAGGATCAACAGCTCACCACGTCCGATATACTTCAACAGCTTTATCAGATATGGCCGTAACGGGATCAGCAGCAGCAACAATATCGCCCAGTAGGATGGCACCTTCCCCGAGGTGGCGGTGAGGAACACGACTGCGAACAGGTCCTGCATGATCAAGATGCCGATAGCAATCTTGCCATGTAGTGATGACATTTCACTTTTATCCTCCAGTACTTTAACCGCGAACACGGTACTGGAAAAACTCAACGCAAACGCGATCAGGACCGACTCAGGAACCGTAAGCCCGACAAACTCCTGCAGTGCACTAAAGCTCATCGCGAAGACCAGCACGCCCAATACGACGACCGTAATCAACATGTGGATTACCGATACCGCCCATATCTCGGCTCGCAGCAGATTTTTAATATTGAGTTTTAAGCCGATACTGAACAACAATATGGTGACGCCGATTTCGGCGACTGCATTTAAGGTGTCGCCACTCTGCATCCCTATCGCGCTGAGCATAAAACCCGCGACAAGATAACCGACCATCGGCGGCAATGAGATAAACGTTACCAGCAGACCAAAAATAAGGGCAAAAAATATCCAGCTAACATCTGAAAAATGAGTAGCGATTAAATATAAATCCATAACAGTTAGGTTAGATCCTGGTTTAAACGGAGGTTCATTCTGAAAAAGACTTGCTATACTCAATGCTATGTTATTTTCGCAGCAAACACTAATCATTAAACGGCTGAGCGCGATCATGGTCCTGATTTTCAGCGCAAGCTCACAGACGTTGTCTGCAGATACATATGATACCAACTCTGCATCAAAACGGATCGAAGTTTATTCTCTGAGCCAGAACTACTGGGACACACAGTATGGTGAAACTCTTGGTGAAATTGTCCTGCACCTGCTGCCTAATAACCCGGCAAAACAGCAAGCGTTAAAACAGGATATCCTACACTTAAATCCTGACGCATTTATCAGCGGCAATGCGGATAAATTGCTAGCCAATAAAAGGCTAAGGTTACCGGGATATATGAAACAGCCCGACTCCAAAGCGAACCCCGCAACAACGACAGTTGAAACTTATTCATGGGGAAATATCAAACGATCTAAAAACAATAATCCACAGATGGACGCAGATGAACACAGATAAAAGAAAGAAAAGTTTTATTGCTGCTAATAACTTCAAAGCACATCAAGCTTTAATCTGTTGTCATTTTTAAATACAGTCAAAGATTTGTATCTATGTTCATCTGCGTCCATCTGTGGAATAAATCACAATAAGCCTCGCTCTGCAAACGACACCACTTCATCACCAATCACAAAATGATCCAGCACGCGAATATCAACCAGCGCTAACGCTTCTGTTAAACGCTGGGTAATCTGCTCATCGGCGTGACTGGGTTCTGCTACACCTGAAGGATGATTATGCGCAAAAATAACCGCTGCTGCATTCTTTTTTAATGCCTGTCGAACCACTTCACGCGGATACACACTGGCACCATCGATGGTACCAAAGAACATTTTTTCAAAAGCGATAACACGGTTACGGTTATCCAGAAACAAACAGGCAAATACTTCGTGCGGATAGCTTGCTAATTGCGCACTTAAAAACTGACGGGTTTGCGCCGGGCTAGACAAAGCATCGCCACGCGATAATTGTTCAAACAAATGGCGCTTTGCCATTTCCATCACCGCCTGTAATTGCGCGTATTTGGCATCTCCCAGTCCATTATGCTGGCAAAACTCAGCCTGACTTGCCTGTAACATGGGTTTTAAGCCGCCAAAGTTGTGCAGTAATTGCCGCGCTAAATCCACAGCGGTAACCCCTTTGCAGCCGGTTCTTAGAAATATTGCCAGTAGCTCGGCATCGGACAATGCTTCCGCACCTTTATTGAGCAGTTTTTCGCGCGGCCTTTCAGCCAGCGGCCATTGAGATATGGTCATGTTTCTTCCCTGTTATGTTATGGACACCGCTAAATTGCCTGCGCCCTTAATCCTTTAACAGACAGATATTAACGATATCCGGCAATCAGTGCAAACGAACATAATCACACATATAGCCATAAACATTGAATCGGCAGGTTCTGCTAAAATAGCGCTAATGAACACCTTAAATAACAAGCATATCGTTATCGGCATTACTGGCGGTATTGCTGCATACAAAAGCGCTGACCTAACCCGTCGACTTAAAGAGGCAGGTGCACAGGTACGCATTGTAATGACAAACGCTGCCACCGAATTTGTTACCCCCCTGACCTTTCAGGCCTTATCCGGTCACCCCGTGACTTTCGATAACGCTGACAATAACACTGAAGCAGGTATGAAGCACATCGAGCTTGCTCGTTGGGCAGATATCATCATTATTGCACCGGCCAGTGCCAATACCATTGCCAAACTCGCACAGGGTCGAGCTGATAATTTACTCACCACACTCTGTCTTGCCAGTGAAGCCATCAAATGCTTTGCCCCCGCAATGAACCGGGTAATGTGGCATGACTTAAGTACGCAGGCAAACTGCAGAACGCTAGTTAATTGCAACTGGTTACAATTTGGCCCGGCGAGTGGCTCACAGGCATGTGGTGAAACGGGTCAGGGTCGTATGCTGGAGGTTAGTGACATGCTAACCTCAGTTGAACAATGTTTTAAGTCCGGTGAGTTACAGGGCTTAAACCTTGTCATAACCGCCGGACCAACTTACGAAGCCATCGACCCTGTACGTTTTATTGGTAACCGCAGTTCCGGGCGCATGGGGTATGCAATTGCCAGAGCTGCACAGGAAGCAGGCGCAAATGTCACTTTAATTAGTGGCCCCAGTCACTTACAACAACCTGAATCTTTAACTTACATTGCAGTTGAATCTGCCGAAGAAATGCAGCAGGCCGTTTTATCTGTCATTAAAAACTGTGATATTTATATTTCAACAGCTGCGGTTTCAGACTATCGCGTGGAAAATGTAGCACCACATAAAATTAAAAAAACTGAAGACAGACTGGTATTACCGTTAATTAAAAACGAAGACATTATTGCTTCTGTTGCCAATCTCAAAGCACGTCCTTATGTTGTTGGTTTTGCCGCTGAAACAGAAAATGTTATCGATAATGCAAAAAATAAATTGATACGAAAAAATCTGGACATGATTGTGGCAAACGATGTCAGCACCTCTGCTGCAGACACAGTGGATATTGGTTTTAATAGTGAATACAATGCGCTGCATGTTTACTGGGCGCAGAATAATCATATTAGCGGCGAACAATATTTTGATATCGCGCGCAAATATCAACTGGCCAAACAATTAATCAGCATTATTGCAAAACAATATAAACGCAAACAATCACAACATGCAAAAAATACAGCTTAAAATACTCGACCCCCGCATCGGCAAGGATATCGCCTTACCCGAATATGCCACTGCCGGCTCTGCCGGCATGGATCTGCGCGCTGCACTTGAAAAAACAACGACAATAAAACCGGGTGAAACCCTGTTAATTCCCACCGGTATATCTATTTATGTTGAAGACCCGAATATGGCAGCGGTTGTTCTTCCTCGCTCCGGCCTGGGACATAAACACGGTATCGTATTAGGCAACCTGGTCGGGTTAATTGATTCAGACTACCAGGGCCAATTATTTGTTTCCTGCTGGAATCGCGGAAAAAACAGCTTTACCATTGAAGTGGGTGATCGTATCGCACAACTGGTCATTGTACCGGTTATCCAGGTTGACTTTGAAGTGGTTGAAAACTTTGAAAGCACGCACCGTGGAGCAGGCGGTTTTGGGCACTCCGGAAAAAATTGATAAGGAAATGAGCAAACTTAAGTTACCGCATAATTCTTATTAACAGCTACAATTACAAGAACAAACAAAAGATAAAAAAAGATTATGACAATTACAGAAGA
Organism: uncultured Gammaproteobacteria bacterium; assembly: GCA_963803185.1. Classification (GTDB taxonomy): domain Bacteria; phylum Pseudomonadota; class Gammaproteobacteria; order SZUA-229; family SZUA-229. The sequence goes on from CAWDMF010000011.1 coordinate 17,285, forward strand.
TATTTTTCGCGCTTACGATATACGTGGCGTGGTTGAAAACGCATTAACGCCTGACGCAGTACAACAAATCGGTCAGGCATTCGCCACTGAAGCCTTATCACAAAATCAAAAAACTGTCGTCATCGCTCGTGACGGCCGTCTTTCCAGCCCGGAACTGGCACGGCGCTTAAGTGAAGGTTTACGTGCTGGCGGCTGTGATGTCATCGACATCGGCATGGTACCGACGCCAGTGCTTTATTATGCCACACATAAATTAAAGACCGGTACTGGCATCATGGTTACCGGCAGTCATAATCCGCCGCAATACAATGGATTAAAAATGTTAATTGCTGGCAACACTTTGTATGGCGATGGTATTAAGGCGCTTTATCATATGATTGCCGAAGGGCGTGTAAGTAACGGTGAAGGTAGACACATCGAAAAAGATATGGTGCCCGAGTATCTGGATACTATTGTTAACGACATCAAACTCGATAAACCTTTAGATATTGCCATAGACTGCGGTAATGGCGTTGCCGGTGTCCTGGCCACAGAGTTATTCACCCGTTTAGGCTGTAACGTTACCGAGCTGTTTTGTGAGGTGGATGGTAATTTCCCTAACCATCACCCTGACCCTTCAAAACCTGAGAACCTGATCGACCTGCAAAATGCCATGAAACAGAATGCCCTGGATATCGGACTGGCATTTGATGGTGACGGCGATCGTGTAGGCATACTGGATGACAAACAAAATATCATATGGGCTGATCGCCAGATGATGCTGTACTCTGCCGATGTTTTAAAACGCAAACCCGGTGCGCTGATTATTTACGATATAAAATCCACCACCAATTTAGAAAGCTACATTAAAAATCTTGGCGGTGTGCCGCTGATGTGGAAAACCGGACACTCTTTCATCAAAGCCAAGATGAAAGAAACAGGTGCTGAACTTGCCGGTGAAATGAGCGGCCATATTTTCTTTAAGGAACGATGGTTTGGTTTTGATGACGGTCTATACAGTGCTGCACGTATGCTGGAAATTATCAGCCAGCATAACGAATCGACTTCTGCAATTTTTGAAGCCCTGCCCGATAGTTTTAATACACCGGAACTTCAGATCAATTTTGACGAAGGTCAGCACTATAAATTCATGGATAAATTCATCAATCAAGCTGAATTTGAAGATGCCGACATTATCACCATCGATGGTCTTCGTGTTAACTATGCCGAGGGATGGGGTTTGATCCGACCTTCGAATACCACACCCTGCCTGGTATTACGTTTTGAAGCTAACAATGAAGCTACCCTGGCTGAAATACAGAACACTTTCCGGGAACAAATTCTATCGGTCGATAATTCCCTGAAGTTACCGTTTTAGAATATCGCGCCATTAACAGCCAGACATATCAGCCAGGCTATATCGCGGAACAAGTTTATTCAACATATCCCTATGCCTCAACCCTGTCGGGGCATTTGTGAAAAACTTGTTCTGCGATAACCATACACGATAAAACTCATTTTAAGAATGAGGATATAAGTTTGCCTTTTTAAGCAACATACAGGCACAATAGTCAGATTTGAACAGTCATCTACATATTTTTTAGGAGCCACTCGTGGACAAGCAATCCGCAACTCACATCGCTGACGTTTTATCCGAGGCCCTGCCTTATCTGCAACGCCTGAACAATAAAACTATCGTCATCAAGTTTGGTGGTAACGCAATGATTGATGATGCCTTAAAAAACAGCTTTGCGCGCGATATTGTTCTGTTAAAACAGGTCGGCGTAAACCCGGTAGTAGTGCACGGTGGCGGTCCGCAAATAGGCAAACTGCTGGAAAAAATTGGCAAAAAATCGAAATTCATCGACGGTATGCGCGTTACTGATAGCGAAACCATGGACGTGGTTGAGATGGTATTAGGCGGCCTGGTCAACAAAAGCATTGTTAGCCTGATTAACCACAATGGTGGACAGGCTGTAGGCTTAACCGGAAAAGACGGCTCCATGATTCGTGCGAAAAAAATGGAAATTACACGCGATTCTGCAGAACTTCAGGCACCTGAAATTATTGATCTTGGTCATGTCGGCGAAGTGACCACCATCGACCCGTCGATTGTTAATACACTTGATGAGGGTGACTTTATCCCGGTCATTGCTCCGATTGGTGTAGGTAGTGATGCGGCATCCTACAACATCAATGCCGACCTGGTTGCCGGTAAAATGGCCAGTGTATTAGGCGCTGAAAAGCTGTTATTACTGACCAATACGCCTGGCATCCTTGATAAACAGGGAAATATCCTGACCGGGCTGAATGGTAAAAAAGTAAATGAACTGATAGCTGATGGCACCATAGCCGGCGGTATGTTACCAAAAGTAAGCTGTGCACTTGATGCCGTTCACTCCGGCGTAAAAACCGCACACATCATTGATGGTCGAGTTGAACATGCAGTATTGCTGGAATTATTAACCGATGAAGGTGTGGGTACGTTAATTAAGTCGTAAGACTTGGAGTTGGCAGTTGGCAGTTGGCAGTTGGCAGTTGGCAGTTGGCAGTTGGCAGTTGGCAGTAAATTTTAAAATTACTATCGTGTTTAAAACAGTTTTATCGCTTTTAACTGCCAACTGCCAACTAGTCACTTTCTTTAAAAACCTTGCTCTCTGGCAATTTTTTCCCGTCTTGCTTTCTGCTCAGCTTTTAATACTTCAAATCGTTGTAAGTAATCATTAAATTGTAGGTCAATTTGATCCCGTCGTTTTTCATAATCTTTCTTCACCTTGCTTTGCACCTTAACCTGCTCTTTTTCATTGTCTATTTGGTTATACAAATAAAGCGGTACTTCGCGATTTGAAGCTTTTATATCAATCACCTGCTGCTCCATTGATTCAATCTTTTTATTTGAATCAGCGATAATTGTATTAGCCAGTTGAATTTGCGAATCAACTGCTTCAAGCCTGGAATCACGCGCCAGAATTAAATCACGCTTAGTGGTATAAGTGTCCAGCAACACTCGATCACGTTGTTTTTTCTTTTTTTCGATTAATGCTGCTTTTTGACGCTCATATTCAAGCCGCCTTGCTTCTGCTTTTTGCTCAGCTGTTTCTGCAGCTGCCTTATGTCTTATCACCACCCCGCTGTCGTTTAGCTCGTCATATTCCCTGACGAGATATTTTTCAGGAACCTTATCGCCAAAATGCATCTGGCCTTCTTCATCCACCCATTTGTACAATTTCGCCTGTGCAGAAAACGAGCTAAGCACAAGAACAAGCGGCAATATATACAAAGCAAAACGCATGTTATGCGACCTCAAAAATATACTACTAATTATTATAAGCATGAATTATCTTGAATCGAGTATTTTCAACGAGGATGAACTTCTCTGAAACGTGCGATATAAGCATTATATTCCACTGAAATTTCATCGCTTTGTTTTTTATGGCTTTTCATTATTTCCGTTTGCGACGCAACCTGCTGTTTTCCACTAGCGATACGATTATACAAATCCTTGGGTACCTCACGACCTGATGCTTTGATCCGGGCCACCTGCTTTTCCATAAATTCTATGTTTTTATTTGTATCTTTGATATACGCTTCTGACATTTTAATTTGGGTAGCATAGGCATCCAGTCGTGAATTACGTGCTATGACCAGGGCGCGCTCGGTGGTATACGTATCAAACAATACACGGTCGATCTGTTTTTGCTTTTTCTCTGCAAGGGCTACCTTATTACGCTCTTCCTCAAGACGCCTTTCTCTGGCTTTTTCTTCAGCCGTTTTTTTTGCCTCTCGGTGTTTTGTCTTCACACCATGCTCATTTAATTCATCATGCGCTTTTACCAGATATTTCTGCGGAATCTTGTCACCAAAATGTATTTGGCCATCTTCATCCACCCATTTATACATCTTTGCCTGAACGGAAAATGAACTGCTTAAAATTGTTACAGCCAGAGCTAAAAAAGAAAAACGCATGATATGAAACCTCAAGAATGGATAACTGCTAAGTTAGGGAGCCTATAATTGATTCATGGCCAGGAAAAATACGTTTAAAATAGCCAGCTTTTTCGATACAAATATTGCCAATAGCTCACCATTAGCCGCAATCTGCGTCTCAAATCTGGATATTTTGATTCTCATTTCCCACTACCCGGAATCAATTGTAGACTCCCTTAGTATAGGCAAGAATTTTCAGGAATCGAGAATATTTGACCCTGATATTTCATAGGAACACTAAATGCGGCTTAAGTAGTATGAACACAAGAATAAATCATCGTATATTAATAAGCGTCAATATATCCCCAACAACGCTCGGCAATTGCCGATATGTCCATGGATGGACGGTAGTAGGGCAATGCATATGTCCATGGATGGACGGTAGTAGGACAACGCAGGGCGGTGCAGGAGCAATTGCCGAGGAGCATCATATCGACCTGACTCACTGACTGATTTTATAAAAACTCTCCCCATTGTCTGCATTCCTATGAGATATCCGGGTTGACGTGGCAGAACAACTCCTTATTTTCCTCATCTCATTGATCGCCAACCTGTTCTCCGCCCTGTCTGGTGGCGGCGCAGGATTAATACAACTTCCAGCTCTCATCTTTTTAGGCCTGCCGTTCGGACTAGCCCTTGCTACCCATAAAGTTGCCACCATTGCTCTTGGCATTGGCGCGACCGCAAGGCATATCAAAGACAACAGGATAGAGCAGGATTTTGCACTGGTGATGCTGGTTTCAGGTGTTCCCGGGGTTATTATTGGTGCCAGTTTTATTCTTCAAATACCAGACCAAATAGCAAAAACCGCTCTTGGTATATTAACCATGGGGCTGGGCATCTATTCCTTTTTCTCTCCTGATCTGGGCCAAACCTGTCAGCTTAAAAACCGCTACTGCAAAGGTTATGTTATTGGCGGTTTGGTTTTATTTATTATTGGCATTCTCAATGGTTCATTAACCTCCGGTACAGGCTTATTTGTCACTCTGTGGTTAATAAGATGGTTTGGCTTCGACTATAAATTAGCGGTAGCTTACACCCTGGTGTTTGTTGGTTTGTTCTGGAACACTTCCGGTGCGATTACCCTGGGTTTTCTTGGTGATATTCACTGGTTGTGGATTCCGGCTTTGTTGCTTGGTTCGTTTATTGGTGGCTATATTGGGGCGCACTTATCGATTGTTAAGGGGAATAAGGTGATTAAGCGGAGCTTTGAGATTGTTACTTTATTGATTGGCTTGAAGTTGGTGTTGGGGTGATGTTTTTGTTGGCTTCTGTTTTTTAGTATTTACAGTTTACTTATATTTAAGCATTGCGGGTCTCGCCCCGCTGGCGAGTAACTCTTTTGCTACAGCCCAAAAGAGTAACCAGAAAAAGGCCGCCCAATCGTTTGCCCTGCGGGTTCCTGAATTCTCGGCTGTTGCCTACGAGCACCGTCCTGATGCGCCGTCCAGGCGCACAGGACTAAATTCGCCTTCCCTGGCGAATTTGCTCTACCAACAGCCAAAAATTCAGCAAACGAAAAGGGGAAGTAATTCAAAAGAATAAACAAAACTAGATACCAGCAGAATAAAATAACAGCATTTTTCTTTGAATTACTTCCGCTTTTGACGTTTGCTGCACCTCAGAGCCACTTAGGCAGTGCCGTTATCATGGGTTATTCTGTGCGCATGTTTGAGCGTTTTTTGCGAGTTCTGGCGCAGCATGATAATGGTACTGGCTAAATGGGTACCCCTGTGTCTTTTACAGGGGCGTAGCTGAACAGTGGCGGCCTTTTCTGGTTACTCTTTTTGGCTGCAGAAAAAGAGTAACTCGCCAGCGGGGCGAGACCCGCAATGCTCAAATTGCAACCACAGTAAACTGTAAACAACCAACTACGTAACTACGTCAGAACTATGAAACTATACATTACCCGCAGAGCGCATAAAGAACGAGAAAAACAATCAAATACCATATTCACTGACGATAATCCTCATCGCTCCAAGATGCTCACCAAACGAATCCATCACCCGCCAGATAATCAATCAAATCCGCCATGGTAATAATGCTAAACACCTCAATCCCATAATCGCGATGCACTTCCTGAATTGCCGACAGCTCACCCTGACCTTTTTCCTGACGATCTAATGCAATGAGCACTGCTGAAGTCATTGCTCCTTCAGCTTGAATAATATCCACTGCCTCACGTATCGCGGTACCGGCGGTGATCACATCATCAACAATCAGTACCTTACCGTTTAATTCTGCGCCTACAATCATTCCACCTTCACCATGATCCTTGGCTTCTTTGCGATTAAAAGCATAAGGTTTGTCAATATCGTGATTTACCGACAGTGCACAGGCAATTGCAGCAACTAAGGGGATACCTTTATATGCCGGACCAAATAGAACATCGTAAGTTATATCGTTTTCGATAATGGTCTGTGCATAACAGCTACCCAGTTCAGCCAGTGCGTAACCACTGTTAAACAAACCTGCATTAAAAAAATACGGACTGACTCGACCGGATTTGAGCGTGAACTCACCAAATCGCAGCACCTGGTACTTGATCGCCAGCTCGATAAAACGTTTTTTATTTTCCTGCATATTTCACCTGTTTTCTACATGCGAAGTATACGTGAATTTAAGGTATCATATGCGCTCTCATAATAAGAACAATAGTCATGCGTATTATTTCTGCCAACACCAACGGTATTCGCTCTGCTGCGAAAAAAGGTTTTTTTGACTGGCTTAAAAAAGTGGATGCTGATGTCGTCTGCATCCAGGAAACCAAAGCACAGGAGCACCAGCTTTCACATCCTCAATTTTGCCCTGAAGGTTATTTTTGCCAATATCACGATGCTCAAAAAAAAGGCTATAGTGGCGTTGCTATCTACAGCAAGGTAAAACCCAAAAAAATCATCAAGGGCATTGGCTGGCACGATATAGATATCGAAGGTCGTTTCATTGAATTTCAGTTTGAAAAACTCAGTGTCATTTCACTGTATATGCATTCAGGCTCTGCCAGTCAGGAACGTCAGGATATAAAATTTGATTTCATGGAACGCTTTATCGGTTACCTGCAGGCGCTGCTTCGCAAACGTCGCGAATTTATTATTTGTGGTGACTGGAATATCGCACATAAAAAAATTGATATTAAAAACTGGAAGGGCAACCAGAAAAACTCCGGTTTCCTGCCGGAAGAACGCGCCTGGATGGATACCCTGTTTGATGAAATCGGTTTTGTTGATGCCTTCAGAGTGGTCAACCAGTTGCCTGATCAGTACACCTGGTGGTCAAACCGTGGACAAGCATGGGCAAATAACACGGGCTGGCGAATTGATTACCAGGTAATCACACCTAAGCTGAAACCATTCGTCAAAGCTGCGTACATTTATAAAGATGAACGCTTCTCTGATCATTCACCGCTGATTATCGATTACGACTACACACTCACATGAGCCACACCGGTATAAAAAAGGTCATAAAACACAAAAGCTGGCTTGAAGCGTTAATTATCTACCGTCAACCTCGCGTGTTAGCGATGTTGTTTCTGGGTTTTTCTGCCGGCCTGCCACTATTACTGGTTTTTGGTACACTATCAGGCTGGCTGGCACGTGAAGGCATCGACAAAAGCACCATTGGCCATATCAGTTGGGTCGCCCTGTTATACGGTCTAAAATTTATCTGGGCACCACTGGTAGACCATCTCAAACTGCCTTTACTGCACCCTGTGTTTGGGCAACGCCGCAGTTGGATGCTGCTTGCTCAAATCGGCATTATATCCGGATTGCTTTTAATGGCCGCCAGTAACCCGCACGCGCAGCTGGCTATTCTTGTTTACTCTGCACTGCTAGTTGCGTTTTCATCAGCAACACAGGACATCGCTATTGATGCCTGGCGCATTGAAGCCATGCCTGTAGAAACACAGGGCGCGATGGCGGCCACCTATCAGACCGGATACCGCCTCGGTATGCTACTGGCTGGCGGCGGCGCCTTCACCATCGCTCACTACTATTCATGGTCTCTGGCCTATACCGTGCTCGCCATGTGTATGGCGATAGGCATCATTACAACTTTACTAATCTCTGAACCTGAACACGTCATTTCACGCAACACATGGAAACAGGAAGAAAAAGTTATTCAGTTTCTGGAAAGATCAGCACACCTGCCTAAAAGCCTGCGAGAATTTTATGCCTGGTTTACCGGCGCGGTCATCTGCCCTTTCACCGACTTTTTTATACGTAACGGCAAATATGCACTGCTTATTTTATTGTTTATTGGCCTGTTCCGTATCAGCGATATCACCATGGGTATTATGGCCAACCCGCTTTATGTTGATATCGGTTACAGTGATTTACAGATCGGCCTGGTGACCAAAACTATCGGCCCGGTCATCACCATTATGGGCGCCATTTTCGGCGGCATGCTGGTGATTCGATACGGCGTAATGCCCATTTTGCTGCTTGGCGCTTTCCTGGTCATGGTCACCAACCTGCTGTTTGCGCTGCTCGCTATTCTGCCGGCAAACACAATGTATCTATCAATAGTCATTGGTGCTGATAATTTGAGTGGCGGACTGGCCGGCTCTGCATTTATTGCTTACTTATCCGGGCTGACCAATCGTGCGTATACGGCAACACAATATGCCCTGTTCAGCTCCCTGATGTTATTACCTGCCAAGTTTATCGGTGGTTTTTCCGGTGATATTGTTGACGCACTAGGTTTTGTGCCCTTTTTTATCTATACCGCTTTAATTGGCATACCGGCAATTATACTTATTTTGTACCTGATACGGCACCCGGTCATTTCAAACACAGAAAATAAGCAAAACTAAATGCCACTTCATACCATATATAATAATGAGCACAATATTATTGGTCAAATATTGTCCAATATATCGGCATTTCACTTCCTGTCCTTCCCAACCTGACTTATTTCTAAAGTATTAATTTTATCGGCCGATATTTCTCAAGCCTGCTCTAGCGGGCTTTATAGAAATACAAATACTAATTTGATAATAATCATAGGCAAATACTATGAACTTTATTATATTAGACTATACTAACCGTTAACATTTATAGCAAAGGAGAATTGTCTTGATATTAGATACACTGACCTATTCCATTATGGCCGTGGTACTGGTTCTATCCATTACCGTTATTCGTTTAGCAGTTACAAAACGAAACCCTACTCAAGATTAATGGGTAAAAAACGGTTAATAACTTAACTTGTGGCGTTACACAATATTACTAGCACTGCCACTGCATAAATGAAATGTTACCAAAACTAAATAAAATAGCATCTGATTCTGCATGGTTTGTTATAACCGTGCATAACAAGCAGCAGTGTGGCTTGAAATCAGCATAAACCCTCATTCAGGTACCTAAGCAATACCTGTCGCTATTCAAGCTGCATAGTAAGAGGCATAACTGTTAAAGTTATGCCTCTTTTTTATCTCCGCCCGGCACCTCAGTGAAAAACACTATCCCATTAAGTCTTTATGTCCACATTCCCTGGTGTGTAAAGAAATGCCCTTATTGTGACTTCAACTCCCACGAAAAAAACCGTTCTTTTGATGAGAGGTTATATCTCAAAGCACTATTAATAGATTTAGATAATGAATACCAGAACTGTCAGCAGCGACCCCTAAAAAGTATTTTTTTCGGGGGCGGTACACCGAGCTTATTTTCTGCCGACTCGATACATAGCATTATTAGACATGCAAAAGATCTTTTTAAATTCGATGAAATTGAAATAACCCTGGAAGCGAACCCCGGCACTTTTGAGCAGGAAAAATTCAACGATTTCAAAAATGCAGGTGTGAATCGCTTATCTATTGGTATACAAAGTTTCGATGATTCACATTTAAAAACACTGGGACGCATTCACGACCAGGCACAGGCGTTAAATGCGATTGAAACCGCAAAAAAAGCAGGTTTTGAAAACATCAATCTGGACTTGATGTTTGCTTTGCCGCAGCAAACCATAAAACAGGCAGTTAAAGATATAAGCATCGCCTGTGAATATGATGTGCCACATATTTCACATTACCAGCTAACCATTGAAGAAAATACCTATTTTCATAAACACACGCCGGTGCTACCAGAAATAGACCTGATCTGGGAAATGCAGTCCCAGTGTCAAAACATGTTAATGGACAAGCAATATAAGCAATACGAAATTTCTGCCTATTCAAAAGCAGGCAGGCAATGTTCACATAATTTGAACTACTGGCATTTTGCTGACTATATCGGTATTGGCGCCGGGGCACATGGGAAACTCACAAAAAAAATCGAAGCCGCAACTAATAAACTAAAAATAACACGCCGCTGGAAACACCGGCAACCACAGCAGTACATAAAGAGCACTTTAAATGGCAAGGCCTTATCCGGTAAACAGCGCCTTAATCAACAGGATATTGTGTTTGAATTTTTATTAAATGCACTGCGATTAAAAACTGGCAGTGATATACAGACATTTGAGAAACATACAGGGTTAAAATTCGACGCATTAGAGCATGCCGTAAAAAACATTGATTCTTCTTTATTGTTTATCGATAAAAACAAAATCACGACCACAGATAAAGGTTATTTATTTTTAAATACGATTCTGGAAGATTTACTGTGAAAACAGTTTGAACCGCAGAGACGCAGAGATTATTTTATTGTGCGCCTGTGGCGCAACAACAATAAGATATTTTCTCTGCGTCTTTGCGCCTCTGCGGTAAATATTTTTTGATTTTATTAAAAATCATTCATCATTTTTTGTTGTTCTTCATGGCGTTTCTGCAACAATACTTCAACGCCTTTTGCTTCATTCATCACCTTCTTCATGCCTTTTACTGAGTAAGGACTGGGTGCTTCCGTTTTGACCACCTCTTCTGCTTCTTCTTTTTCCGGAATTTTAACCGCCGGTATTATATTTTTGTTCGGGTTCAGCTCTATCTTCTCAGCATCACCACCTGTTGGCGGAGGTGTAGTACTGAACTGCATAATACCATTCGCATCACGCCATTTATAAACCTGTACTTTTTTATCAGTGACAACATTGGCGAGACTTCCAGGCACTTTGGCTTTTATATTTTTAAATTCAGAAACCCCGTCTCTGACACTGGAATCAAAAAATGCCATCGGGTCAAGTTTCCCCATATAAATCATTGGCATGACAGATAGAATCCCTAAAATGACCAACATGGTAAAAATTTTAAATTTCATACTATTTTCCTTAAATGGCGACCCCTGTATAAGGCCCCCTGATTAATTAGCTTGCCGATAAGTATGGACGAGCACAGATAAAATTCCAGACAATTACGGGTAAACTGCTCATCCAAATAATAACTTGCCTCAACTCACACTAACAGGTAAAATTTACTCCCTATTTTTTTAGCCAGATCAAGTAACACAAGTAACCTACTAAGAGTAGCACTAACATGAAAGCTGATATTCATCCAACATACAACGAAATTAACGTAAAGTGCAGCTGCGGCAACACATTCGCCACGCGCTCAACCTACGCTAAAGGCGAGCTGACCCTTGATGTATGCTCAGAATGCCACCCATTTTACACTGGCAAACAGAAAATACTTGACACTGCCGGTCAGATTGACAAATTCAACAAACGTTTTGGTAACAAATCTTAATTAGATTTTTTACCTGATGTTGTTAAAAAAGGCGTCTGGGTTCGCAACCCGGGACGCCTTTTTTATGTCCAGGAATGAGCGGTATGCCGCAAGGAGCCAGGGAAGGCGGTGCGGCGTATGTCCAGGGATGGACGGGCATAAAATTGCTCCATGCATTTTCCGCACTTCCGCCATCTGACCTCCATGGATGGAGGAAATGCAACAGGATTGTAGGAACAATCCTTGCCATGGCGGTCGGCATAAAATTGCTCCATGCATTTTCCGCACTTCCGCCATCCGACCTGGCATGGATCGGCAGAAAATTGCTCCATGCATTTTCCGCACTTCCGCCATGCCATGGCGGTCGGCATAAAATTGCTCCATGCATTTTCCGCACTTCCGCCATCCATGGCGGTCGTATTTCACCAGGAACTGGGAAGGCGGTGCGTATGAACCCCTTAAGGTTGCCCGCCTACCTTTCGCTACTAGCCTCGATTCTGTTCACAGTTCTGGCCTCGCCCGTACTGGCAGAAAATGCCTGTAGCAACGAACACTATGATGAAACCACCACTGTTCATTACGCTTATGACGGCGATACACTGCAACTAAGTGATGGTCGCAAAGTCAGATTGATTGGTATCAATACCCCTGAATTAGAGCGCAAAAATAAAGCCGCAGAGCCTTTTGCCATTGCCGCAAAAAACGCACTGAAGGCCTTATTTTATAAAAATAAAACCATTTCTCTGCGTTATGGCGAAGAAAAAAAGGATCATTATGGCCGCTTTCTTGCTCATGGGTTTTTAACAGACGGGCAAAACATTCAGACCATACTGCTCAACCAGGGTCTGGCCAGAGCAATAAGCATACCGCCGAATACAAGGTTTTCTGGCTGTTATCTTGAGCAGGAGCATAGAGCACGCTGTGAAAAAACCGGCTTATGGAAACAGGCCAAAATTCTTCAGGCAAAAAACCTTAAAAAGCAGCACACAGGTTTTCATCTTGTACAGGGCACAGTAACAAATATCAACACCAATAATAAAGGCATATGGTTAAACATAGAGCATAAACTTACTATTGGTATTCGCCCGGAGAACCTGGCGCTATTCGATATTAAATCCATAAATGACATGTTAAATCAGCTGGTTACTGTACGTGGCTGGATAAATAAAAGTAATAAATCCACACCATTTTATATGCGTGTACGACACCCTTTATCAATTCAGTTAGCACAGACATTCGCCTGCACTGAGACCCCATAAGCTACTGATTTTAAAGATTTAACTCGACTTTTTTTGCCAAGAGTGCTAACATAGCCAGCCTCTTTTTTCTGCCCGGTATCTATTGCCTACTATTGCCATGCCAACACGTTTCAAACAACAAGCCCTGGATTATCACGCTAATCCGAAACCAGGGAAAATCGCTACAGAAATTACCAAACCCTGCAAAACCCAGCTCGATCTTTCACTGGCTTACACACCGGGCGTAGCTGAACCCTGCCGCGCAATTCACCGCGATGAGGAAGCCGCTTATGATTACACCGCTAAAGGCAATCTGGTCGCGGTAATCACTGACGGCACAGCCGTACTCGGCCTGGGCAATATTGGCGCACTGGCTGGCAAACCGGTAATGGAAGGTAAAGGTGTATTATTTAAGGCCTTTGCGGACATCGACGTGTTCGATATCGAAGTAAATGCAGATTCCTCTGCAGAGTTTATTTCTACGGTGAAAAATATCGCAGCCACTTTTGGCGGTATCAACCTGGAAGATATTGCAGCACCTGCCTGTTTCGAAATTGAAGAAGCCTTAATCGAGCAGCTGGACATTCCCGTATTTCATGATGACCAGCACGGTACAGCTATCATTATTGCAGCCGCTTTATTAAACGCACTGGAACTACAGCGTAAAAAAATCGAGGATATTCGTGTAGTATGTCTGGGCGCAGGTGCTGCCGGTATTGCCTCAATGAAGCTGCTACAGGGACTGGGTGCAGATCCGGAAAAACTGTTCATGATTGATCGTAACGGTATTATTCAAGCAGAGCGTGATGATTTAAATAAATACAAACAGGCTTTTGCTGTGCATACCGATAAACGCACATTAGCAGACGCGATGGATGGTGCGGACGTTTTCATCGGTGTATCCGGTCCTGACTTATTATCCCCTGACATGCTGGCCACCATGGCACCCCGTCCGGTTGTATTTGCATTATCAAACCCGGATCCGGAAATTTTACCCGAACTGGCACACATGACACGTGATGATATAATCATGGGTACCGGTCGTAGTGACTACCCCAATCAGGTCAACAATGTTTTAGGTTTCCCATACATTTTCAAAGGTGCACTCGACGTACGCGCCAGTTGCATCAATCAGGAAATGCAAATTGCCGCTGTGCATGCACTCGCTGAACTGACACATGAAACTGTACCGCAGGAAGTGCTAGATGCATACAAACTGGATACCATGATGTTTGGCCCTGAATATATTATTCCCAAACCATTAGACCCGCGATTAATTGATACTATTCCACGGGCAGTATCTAAAGCGGCAATTGCGACCGGTGTTGCCAGAAAATTCCCGAAAGACAATAAAAAACTAAAAGAAGCGTAAACAGTTCATAAAGAAAGCAGGAAACCACCTTTGCGAACCAAATCATTCACTGCTTATACACTAATGGCAGTAATGCTGCTAATGGGTATGGCATCTTTTGCATCTGCAACACCATCAATAGCTGAGGTCATTACTTTCAAATCAGCGGATAATTTATTAATTACCGCTGACCGCTATACACCGCATACCTCAAACAACACACCACTGATTGTATTATTTCACCAGGCCGGTTCAAGCCGGGGTGAATACAATGAAATTGCACCACGTCTAAATAAGCTTGGCTTTAACTGCATCGCAGTCGACTTGCGCTCAGGCGAATATTCCAGGGGCAAAGACAACGAAACAGCAATACGCGCAGGCAAAGCAGGACTAGCAACCAGTTATGCGGACGCACTACCCGATATCATTGCCGCTTTACAATATGCAAACAAACAATACAGTGACAGCAAAATAATCGCCTGGGGCAGCTCTTATTCAGCTGCACTGGCACTGAAAGTGGCTGGTGATTTTCCTGAGTTGCTTGATGGTGTCATCGCTTTCTCTCCGGGTGAGTATTTTTCTCACCTGGGGAAAAGTAAAACATGGATTCGGGATTCCGCACTGAAGATCAGGGCACCTGCCTTTATCACTTCATCAAAAGATGAAGCCAGCGACTGGGCGCTTATCCATGGTGTTATCAAACCTGCTATGCGAAAAAGTTTCATCCCCCGAAACAGCGGGCAAACATGGATCAAAAGCATTGTGGAAGAAATATGCTGACAACCAGGCCTACTGGGATGCAGTCACTGGTTTTCTGAGTAATTTTTTTATCGCACAATAATTCGCCTAAAGATATTCTGCCTCTGTGCCGATTAAGTTAAACAATCTGTATGTCATTTCAAATCATACAGCATGTAAACAAAAACCAGGGGTTATTTTAGCCTGACAGATGACAACTAACCCGGATGCTTCTTATCCTGTTTCGACGGGTCGTTTCGCCCCACATCCCTCCGCTGTTTTTTCCTTTTAATTTTTTCCAAACCAAAGTAATCAGCATAACAGACATTGCGCCAATGATTCGGGTTATACATTATGTCATTAAAGAAAATACTACGCGGATATTCCTGCTGATAATCCGGAACAGCCAGGTAGCGCTGCCCATTTGCTTTTGCCTGTTCAATTATTCCATAACGCACATTTAGATAGTTATAGTAAGGCCGGGCAAGATGAAACAGATCAGTTCTCGCAAGCTGATAAGCATGGCTGTCTAAAGCGGCAGCAGTAAACAGTCCGGTCATCAGCAATAGAGCAATAACCGAAACTTGTCTGTACGGTTGTATCACCAGGGTCCATTTACCCTTGCCCAGGCAATGTACCGTGGCAGCACCAATACTCAAATACCAGCCGACAAGAAATAAAAAATAGATGCTATCTACCGTGCGCGCCGGAGGCCAGCCGCCCATGGACCACCATGCCGGAAACTGCAATAAAACAGGTATTAAAAAGGTAGCAAACACCATTAAAACCAGCATTGGTTTCGAAACGAAAAAAGACCTTGATGACAACTGGAACAGCCTTGATATTGCATATGGCGCAAGCATACTCGATACAATCAGTACCGGGTTGCTGATCCAGAGCCACAGTATCTGTAAACCGACAGACAGGCTACCATTTATTGAACGAGATAAATCATGCCTTAGCGGAAAGTCTGCAGCACGTATCGTATTACCGGGAGAAAAATAAACGATAGCAAAACAAACCATTGTAACCACAAGTATAACAAGCCATGGCTTTAGTATTACCCAGCCTGAACGCAGATGGACAACAACCGCCA
Organism: uncultured Gammaproteobacteria bacterium; assembly: GCA_963803185.1. GTDB lineage: Bacteria > Pseudomonadota > Gammaproteobacteria > SZUA-229 > SZUA-229. The sequence continues at coordinate 33,271 of CAWDMF010000011.1, forward strand.
GCAAAGCCAAAGCGGTTAATGCAAGCATACTGGTCTCATTGGTACCAATAGCCAAAGCCATCAGCAGCAACAAAACAGTCAATAAGCTAAAATAATTTCTCGACTCCATTTGTCGATCGGCTAATTGAATCATTAGACCAGAAACAACGAAAAAAAGTATATTGGCAGACTGATAGGTCAACACGCCAGCCATCCAGTACAGACCACTGGCTGGACTCAGCATGCCAAGTAAAAAAACACAAACGAAACACAACGATGAAAGTAATACCGGTCGGGCAAATATGCTTACTCTGAAAAGTGTCGACAGGAAAAATGCCGTTGCTAAATAAAACACCAGTATCACAATACCCGGAATGAATTTATAATCATCAAATAAATCAAATATGACCGGGTATACTGCATACAGTGCATTACCGGTATAACGCCCACTCCATTCAAAGTAATGCTTCGATAGATACGCGACCAGGCCAAAATCATTGACGCCACTTGCCATGCAAAAATCATCTGAAGAAGGCTGTGAATACTGGGCAAGTAAAACAAATACCAGAACCACCGCCAGACAAATAGCGATCAACAAATAGGAAGCTATATGAGCAAGTTTAGTCAGTTTATTTTGTTGTTTGTCTATTTGATTCAAAGGCTTTTATGCCCGGGAATTGATTGAATAGAGGGAACCAGGAACCTCTGATTAAGTCTGGGTCGAACAGATTGTCGGTTAAAATGTTCTGGTTGAAGGCGTGGAACGCGCGTAATAGCAGGGCTATTGCGAAGTTCTGCAACGCGGAAACAGGACATTTTAAACACAAGATGTCGATTCATGACTTAATCAGAGGTTCCTTAGTCAAATAAGTATCATTGACTTCTTTAAAGAAATCAATATCTATCATAATAATGATAAGCGCTCAGCAGTTGTTTAAGAAAATCCTGCTAACTGTTGTGCGGCAAACGCTTTCAACTATGGATCATTAAGCTCGGTGAACGCACCCCTGGTCAACAAAAAAATACTTTATACTGTAATATCTGCCTTAGATAAACTATTTGCAATAAAGTTAATTACTTGAAATCTAACCAACCGTTAATATCGATAGTTGTTCCCGCCTACAACGAAGAAGAGGTGCTGACGGAATTTCACGAAACCGTTGATAAAATCCTCTCTAAGCTAGCCGTTGATCTTGAAATTGTTTATGTCAATGATGGCAGCACCGATGCCACTCTGGATATCATTAATGCCTTAAGAGCCAATGATAAACGGATAACACTGATTGATCTTAGTCGAAATTTTGGCAAGGAAATTGCTCTGTCAGCAGGACTTCATAAAGCCGCCGGTGATGCGGTTGTGGTTATTGACGCAGACCTGCAGGACCCGCCTGAGCTTATTCCTGAACTGATTAAAGAATGGCAAAACGGATACGACGTTGTTTATGCAAAACGTACAGTGCGAAATGGTGAATCAATACTCAAGAAATCAACAGCCCATTTTTTTCATCGTCTTATTCAGCGTGTTGGTAAATTTTCTATTCCGGCAGATACAGGTGACTTCCGCATTCTTAGTCGCCGCGCAGTAAATGCTTTAAACACATTTAAAGAACATCATCGTTATATGAAAGGTTTGTTTGCCTGGATAGGTTTCAAACAAAAAGCTGTACACTATAAACGTGACCCTCGCCGTTCAGGCAAATCCAAATGGAACTACTGGCGCTTATGGAATTTTGCACTTGATGGCATTACTTCATTTACTATTGCACCGTTAAAAATCTCAACCTACGTCGGCACTATCACAGCTTTAAGTGCATTCGGCTATGGCATTTATATGGTAATTGAAACCTTACTTCACGGAAACGAGGTTCCCGGTTATCCATCACTGATTGTTATCATACTGATGTTAGGCGGTATTCAACTTGTTGCCATTGGTATTCTGGGCGAGTATCTTGGCCGGATTTTCAATGAAACCAAGCAGCGTCCTCTGTACTTTATCAATGAATATTTACCCGGTATTCATGCTGCTGATAAAGAAACTGATAGCAACAGTCAGCAATGAAGCTTTACTGAAAGGAATCTACCAGTGAAAACATCTCAACAATTTATTATTTATACCGGCATTGGTGCCATTGGCACCACCGGACATTATGTTACTTTAATTCTGCTGGTACAGGTCATACACACAAACCCGGTTATCGCCACCACAATTGGTTTTGCTATTGGCGCATTAATTAATTACGCATTGAACTATCGTTTAACATTCAATAGCAATAAACGACACCGCGAAGCCTTAACAAAGTTTTTTTCTGTTGCAAGTCTGGGCGCGATTATAAATACAGCAATAATGACGGTTGGCATTAATTTGCTTGCTTTACATTACCTGGTCATCCAGGTTATTGCGACCTGTTTTGTGCTTACACTCAATTTCACTGCAAACAAATACTGGACCTTTGCTGACTAACCTGGATATTCCATTAGAATGTCGTTCCATAACTTAATCAGAGGTTCCCCAACACATCATGCACTGAGTACGAAGTACAGACACTGGCGTTTCCTGACAAGCAATTTGCTTTCAACGTAAACCTGTTTGCAGATAAAAAAATATCACTCAATCTTTTTATTACCGGTAATCATACTTTTAACCAGATTTTCACCATGTAAGCGGCCAACGACAAGCACTCCAGCAATATGCAAAATAATCAGAAACAGTACAAAGTTGGCAAAACCTTCGTGAATTTCTTCCCAAAATTCCTCTTCCTCATGCTCTTCATGTTTATTGTCACCAGCATAAGTCGATTTAATAAAACTGACATCCATGACCTGCTGAGCCAGAGGTCCGGCACCCTCTTCAATAGCATAAACCTTTAAACCACTGTATGTCACAACAACCAGGCTTAATAACATAGCGATGACCATTGCGCCACCGGCCGGATTATGACCTAAATAATGTTTTGGCCTGCCGAGAATTGAATCTTTAATGTATTTGATTACCGAGCCGGGTGAATATACAAAATTACTGAAGCGTGCAAATCGTGTCCCGATCAAACCCCACAAGACCCTGAAACCTATAAGAGCAAACACCACATATCCTGCATATAGATGCAAATCATTCTCTTCATCACCACTGAGATAAGCAATGCAAAATGCTACTAGCAGACTCCAGTGAAAAATTCTCACCAGTGGATCCCATACGCGGATTTGTTTTTTCATTCGTTTTCTCCCTTCAAAGTTATGCTTACACATTGTACAAACAACAATAATTAAATCATCGGACATATGCCGCAAAAGGTTCCTTATTGGGCATATGTCCGATACCATATAACACTTACTCCACGTACTCATGCAAAGGAAGACCTCCGTGTTAACCATTCAGCCAAAAGAATATTACCTGATGCTTATTTTCTTCCTGTTAATCATGGCCAGTGGCATAGATCTGATGATGGATTTTTCAGCAGGCACCGACTTTAATCACGTGGCACAGGAAAGTGTTATATTTGTAATCTCATTTATCGCCCTGGGCTGGCTAGCATTTGATATTCGCCAGCAAACAGTTGAGATAAGCACATTACGAGAGGAATTAGCCGCAGCCCGAAAACCAGAGCATAAACCTGCGAAATACGTACTCGATGCGAAAACAAATCTAAGCCAGGTCATCAGTCATCAGTTTGATGACTGGCAACTGACCACTAGCGAAAAAGATGTTGGCTGGTTATTATTAAAAGGACTCAGTTTGAAAGAAATTGCCGCTATACGTAAAACACTGGAGAAAACCGTCCGCCAGCAGGCTTCTTCAATTTACAAAAAGGCAGCGCTCAGTGGACGCCATGCATTTTCAGCCTGGTTTATTGAAGACGCACTATAAAAAGTGATCACTACTGACAAGCATCATCAGCTCTTAAAGTTAAAGAGAGCAGCCATAAGCGAAATACCGTAAAAAACTAGGGAACCTCTGATTATATCACTCACAAAAACCCTTAAGTTGGCCATAATGTTCCCTGCCCACCTGGTAGCGGTAAAAAAATAGCAACAAATATTCATCTATATAAATTGTCAGGAAAGCTTTACTTGTACAGGTTTACCATATGCCTTTTTTAATTTTTACTACATGTTGTTTTTAACATTTAACAGCGTAACCATCCGTTTTATTGTTATTTTTTAATTCACTGAATTTATCTGTATTTCAAAAGTCTCTAGATATAAATGCTACAACTATCCTAAATAAGCAATAAAAAAGATAACAGGAGCATGCCTTATGAATAAAATCACCATAGTGGGTGCTGGACGCGTCGGTGAATCAACTGCCCAGTTTTTAGCCGCCAAAAACCTGTGCAGCGAGATCGTCTTGCTTGATATAAATGAAGGTGCAGCAAAAGGTGCAGCCCTGGACATCCAGGAAGTATCTCCACTCTTCCAATACGATACGCGACTGACGGGCGGCGTCGACCATGCCCTGATGGCGGACTCCGAGCTCATCATCATCACTGCCGGTTTACCGCGTAAACCCGGCATGTCACGCTCTGACGTACTGGCTATCAATATTCCAATAATGGATGGCATTATCGACGGTGCCATGAAATATGCACCGGATGCCATTTTACTGTTCGTGACTAATCCTGTTGATGTCATCACCTATCACGCTGTTTTAAAAACCGGCTGGCCGCGAAGCCGTGTATTTGGCCAGGCAGGCGTGCTCGACTCCAGCCGCATGGCGAGTTTTATTGCCATGGAGACTGGCTATTCGATCATGGACATCTATGCCATGGTGCTCGGCGGTCATGGCGATACCATGGTGCCAATGTTGCGCCATTGCACCATCGCGGGCATCCCGATAGAAAGATTCATCTCTCAGGACAGGATTGACTCGATCATCGAACGCACGCGAAACGGCGGTGCCGAGATCCTTGCCCTGCGACAGAACAGCAGCGCATATGACGCACCTGCAGCATCTGTGGTCGAGATGGTTGATGCCGTGGTACATAATCGTAACCGAATTTTGCCAACCGTCTGTTTTCTCGAGGGTGAATACGGTCTCTATGATATCGCGATCGGCGTACCTGCGGTGCTCGGAAAAAATGGCGTCGAAGACATCATCCAGCTGGATCTGAATGAGGCCGAGCAGGCGATGTTCAGCAATTCAGCGTCACTGGTAAGAGAAGACGTCGACATGTTGAAGTCTATGTAGAGCAGCCTGCTCGACAGCATGAGCGCGGCACCTGTTGCACTCATCCCGCTGGCTATCATCCTCAATGGCCGCAGCCATAAACATCATCGGCATGTGGGACGCGCTGCCTTATTTTGCAGCCATGGCCCAGATCCTGAAGACCGACCTTGAAACTACTTCGATGATATGGATACTGATATATTATAATTTGGTGTTTGCACTGCCGCTGATCAGTTTTATAGTATTGCGGATAATGCTGGGCGATAAAGCAACGGTTATTTTGAGCAGGATAACAGCGTTTTTCTCGCACTGGGGCAAGCAAAATAGTCGTACTTTAACTTTATCTATTGGGCCTTTACTGATCGCTGACGATGCTAACCCGGATATTTCATAGGAGCACTATAGATCTCACTTAACATTATGATTGCTATAAGAAATATAGGTATATTAGAAAAGTACACTATGTACCTAGCAACGCTATGCAGTTTTTGGAAAAATATCAGCGGCCATTTTGTACGATTCGCCTGTAACCATAGCTACGGCTATGCTTTTCGGCGAATCGTTCAAACTAACTCACTGAGATTTCCCCAAAATTCTGCATTCCTATCAAATGTCCGGGTTAAATGATTTATCGGTTTGCCGATACTGGACTTTACAGAATGAATAATAACGTGAAAATTCACCTTATCTGTTTCATAGGTTTTACCGTTTCTTCATGTAGCAACCTTGCTCAGAAGAACCCGAACAATAAACCTGTTCGTCTGATACAAAAATATGAATTAAATATTGTCGCTGAAAATAAAGCGCCTGACTGCCGCTACCTGGGCGAAGTAATAGGCTCTGAAGGCCACTGGTACAATTATTTATTTATCAGCAACAGAAAACTTATACAAGGTGCATTAAACGATATACATAATAATGCCAACGCAATGGGTGCCAATGTTGTTTACGTTAGCGATGACATATCATTTACCACTTCTGTCACTTTTTATGGACAGGCCTATTTCTGTAATTACCATGACCCGCACTAATGACCACTTTTGATGACTATGTCTAACGATAAAAAAATAACCGATATTGATGTATTACGCGCCAATATCAACAATGAAACCTCGCAGATCAACTGGTCTGATCTACAGCGTTTTTTTGCTGGCGGCTGGTTAATTTACGTAAGCAGTAATACAAACCTGCTTGATGTTGCTGTCGCTTTTTCTGTGGACAACAAAGAAGACGTCAGCAAATGGCTAACCTCTGGCGAAGTCGCTAAAGTTTCTGATGAACAGGCCAGACAGTGGCATCAAAAAAATACCACTTTCTGGTCGACGGTTGTAAAACCCTGGGTATTAATCCAGCCACTGAAACACTCAGACATGGCTCCGTCACCAGCTGAAAATAACCACTGATTCATAGTTTTTCTAATGGTAATCTGTCCCAACAAACTGATAAGCTAACGATAATAGCAACATCCTTTAGGCCTGGAATCACAACTTATCTGGTTTTATGCTTTGCTAAATCAAGCAGCCAGATATAATGACCAGAAATCTGCCGGATTTAGCTAATCGACCGAGGTGTGTTGCTCCTGCAAAACCAACAGACTTCTAAAGCGCATATTTCTTTTTAACCTATTTAGGGCAACATCATGGATAAACGAAAACCGTCTTTTGCCATACTCATTCTTGCTTCATTATTTTTCATTAGCGGCTGTGAAGAACCGCCACAGGCATATGTAGCAAGTTCACGCCCCGTTAAGACGATCGTCATAAGTGACGACATGACGGGTGACACCCGCACATTCCCTGCAGTAGTCGATGCCATTCAAAAGGCTGACATTTCTTTTCGTGTGGATGGAAAAGTTCAAAAGGTCCTGGTCAAGGAAGGCGACCAGGTAAAGAAGGGACAGGTACTGGCTGAGCTAGACCCGGTTGACTTTAATATTCAATTAAAAGACCGAAAGGCAAGTTACGATACTGCAAAAGCCAATTATGATCGCGCCAAGGCGCTGGTTGAAAAAGGCGCCATCTCCCGGGTCGATCATGACGATATCAGGGCAAGATACCATACCGCTAAAGCCAACTTAAGTGCTGCAGAGCAGAACCTGCTGTATACAAAATTAAAAGCAAATTTCGATGGTTATATCGCTAAGCGCCACGTGGAAAAATTTGAAGAGGTGATACTGTCACAGACAATGTTTTCACTGGAAGATGTATCCGCATTAAAGATAAAGATTGACGTTCCGGAAAACCTGATGATCTTAATCAATAATAGCAACGGAGAAAAACGTGACCTGTATGCTGTCTTTGATAATATTTCTAATCAGCAATTCCCACTCACTTTCATCGAAACCACGACAAAAGCCGACCCAAACACAAAAACCTTCAAGGTCACTCTAAAGATGGACACACCTGAAAATTACAATGTACTTCCAGGCATGACTGCTACTGTCTATGCAGAAATGTTCCACAACGAAACACAGTCCAAAACAACTGCCGCAATTCCTATATCTGCGGTAATTTCAGATAGTAAAAAACAGGCCACTGTCTGGGTAGTCAATGAAGAGTCCATGACAGTTAATCCTAAAAAAGTGACACCAGGAATTATGATCGGCAACATCATGCAGGTCGATGGCTTATCTCCCGGGGACCGTGTAGTTATAGCTGGTGCACCGTTCCTGCGTAACGACATGAAGGTCACCTTACTGGAAACTGGCGAGCAGGCTAAATAAGCCTGATTTATTACCGGGACTACCTACGAGATTACCTAAATGAACATTGCAGAATATTCTGTCACCAAAAAAGTCACCACATGGCTTTTTATAATTTTGATGCTCGGCGGCGGCGCCACAGCATTGCAGGATATCAGCCGGCTTGAAGATCCTGAATTCACCATCAAAGAAGCCAAGGTATATACACTCTATCCCGGTGCGACACCTCAGGAAGTGGAACGTGAAATTACATACCATATCGAAAACGCCGTTCAGCAGCTGACACAGCTCAAACGCGTCGAGTCCATCTCTCAAAGCGGGTTTTCTGAAGTTACTGTCAAAATAAAAGATAAATACAAAAAACCCGACTTTCCTAATATCTGGGATGAACTACGCCGAAAAGTTACCGACGCGCAATCACTGTTACCACCGGGTTCTCAAACATCCGTCGTCTTTGATGATTTTGGCGATGTATTTGGCCTGTTTTATGCACTTACCGGAGACGATTACTCTTACCGCGAATTAAAAGATTATGCAGACATATTAAAAGAACAACTGTTACTTGTTCCGGGTGTTCGGAAAATAACCATCGATGGCGACCAGAAAGAGGTTGCCTATCTCGATATCTCGCGTGCCAATCTGGCAAAACTTGGTATATCCAACCTGGAGTTCCACCGTGTCTTAAAATCACAAAACCTGGTTTCAGACTCCGGTAACGTGCGTGTTGGTGATGAATATATTCGCATCAACCCAACCGGCCAGTTGATGTCTGTGCAGGAGATCGGCGATCTTCTGGTCAGAGGCAAGAATGATACCCTGGTACGCATCAAAGACATTGCCACGGTGCGCCGTGCTTACGAGGAGGTCCCGAGCAAATATAATTATTTTAACGGCAAACCTGCACTGACCATCGGCATCTCTATGTTACCCGGTGAAAATGTCGTTGCCGTTGGCGAACGCCTGGACATACGACTTAATGAACTGCAGTCAGTCACACCTGTTGGTATGCAGCTCGATGCCATCTACAACCAGCCAGTCATCGTTGATGAATCAGTTGGTGGTTTTATCATAAATGTGGTTGCCGCTCTCGTTATCGTCATCGTGGTCTTACTGTTTTTCATGGGTTTACGTACCGGTCTGATAATCGGTGCGGTCCTGTTGATCACGGTATCAGGTACGGTCTGGTTCATGAGCTTCTATGGGATCGACCTGCAGCGCATCTCCTTAGGTGCACTGATCATTGCGCTCGGCATGCTGGTGGATAACGCTATTGTTGTTGCCGAAGGCATGCTGGTCAGGATCAAGCGCGGTGAAGATGGAACCAAAGCAGCCAGAGAAGTCGTTGGCTCCACCATGTGGGCTTTACTGGGTGGCACGCTTGTTGGCATCGTTGCCTTTGCTGCGATCGGTCTATCTCAAGATTCTACCGGTGAATTTGCCAATTCGCTATTCTGGGTTATTTTCATCTCGCTGTTATTGTCATGGTTTACTGCGGTAACCATGACGCCATTATTATGCGTGCAGTTTCTAAAACCTGACCCACCTACTGCAACAGGCAAAAAACAGGCTGATCCTTATGGTGGTTTTCTATTTACAAAATACCGCAGCTTTCTAAGCTCAGCCATTAACTTCCGCTGGATCACTATAGCAATCGTACTGACATTATTTGCTTCTGCTCTGTTTGGTTTTGGTTATGTAAAACACAGTTTCTTTCCAAACTCCAATACCCCCATGTTTTTCTTTGATATGTGGAATGTTGAAGGTGACGATATACGAAAGACACGCGACGATATCCTCAAGATCGATGATTACCTGCATAGTCTTGAAGGTGTTGTTGATACCTCAATATTTGTCGGCGGCGGCGCAACACGTTTCACCCTGGTCTATAACCCGGAATCGCCAAGCAGCGCCTATGCCCAGATAATTGTCACCACAAAAGCATTAGAAGATATCCCTCGTGTAGAAAAGCTTCTACTGGATTACACAGCCACTCATTTTCCAAACTCAGAGCCAAAGACCAAAGCACTGCGTATCGGTCCCGGACGTGATGCAAAAATCGAAGCCAGGCTGAGCGGCCCGAACCCCGTTGTACTGCGACAGCTATCACAACAGGTTCAGCAGGTCCTCGCCGAAGATGGCGGTGCAATCAATATCCGTGATGACTGGCGCCAGCCAGTAAAAGTAATACGGCCTGTCTATAATGAAAAAGCCGCACGCCAGTTAGGCATTACCCGTGAAAATGTCAGCAATGCCATGTTAACGGCGTTTGATGGCCAGCAGGTTGGACTATTTAAAGATGGCATCCGATTATTACCTATCGTCATGATACCGCCCTCAGTCGAACGTGAAGATGTCGGCACTATCCGTGATATACCGGTATATAGCCCTATCCTTCAGGATCGGATTCCTGTTGGCCAGGTTGTTTCTGATTTTCAAACCGAGTGGGCAGACGCAAAGATCAGAAAACGTAACCGTATCTACACCATTATACCTTCCTGTGATCCGGCTCAGGGCCTGACGACTGTATTACTGAACAGAGTAAAACCTAAAATTGATGCCATGGAACTGCCACCAGGTTATTTCCTCGAATGGGGCGGTGAATACGAAGACTCCATGGATGCGAATAATGCGATTAATTCATCACTGCCTGCTGGTTTCCTCACCATGATAGTTATCGTTATCCTGCTGTTTGGAAAAGTCCGCCAACCATTGATCATCTGGCTCACCGTGCCGCTGGCGATTATCGGTATAACCGCAGGCCTGTTAAGCATGAATGTTGCCTTTGGTTTTATGGGCCTGCTTGGCTCACTCAGCCTGGTCGGCTTACTGATTAAAAATGCTATCGTGCTGATCGAAGAAATTGATATGCAGATTGAATCCGGTAAGGAAAGTTATACCGCGATTCTCGATTCATCAGTTTCCAGAATGCGCCCGGTAATGATGGCTGCAAGCACCACTATTCTCGGTATGGCACCATTATTAAGTGATGTATTCTTTTTGGATATGGCGGTAGTGATCATGTTTGGCTTAGGATTCGCATCGGTATTAACACTAATTGTAGTGCCCGTGCTTTACTCTATCTTTTTTAACATCAAAGCAAAAGCTTAAAACCGGATAATCAATGAACCAGTTAACAAAATACAGTTTTTTAATTTCCTTCTTTGTCGCTGTAACTTTTATATCATCATGCGCAACTTTGACCGACGATATACAAGTTGAAACACACGCAGATCCAGGCATAAACTATAGCAAATATAAAACATACGCCTGGGCTGGAAGCGCACAAATCGTTTTTGACCCTGTTGGTCAGTGGGAACAACCTACACTGGATACCGATGAAGAAGTGAGATTTGTGGTTAATCGCGAGTTACGTGACCATGGCCTTATCCAGGTAGATAATAATCCTGATTTGTTAGTTGCTTTTGCGGCAGGTGTTGATACCACGGTACTGGAACTTAAAGAAAATCCGGACAGTGATCATAAAGTAGCCAGCAATGCGCCCAAAGCTGCGCTAGTTATCGCGCTCATTGATGCCCGCAGCGGTTACCTTGTCTGGCTGGGCCATGCCACGGCTGATGCACAGCAGCAACAAACGATAGACAATATTCGTAGAAGAATTGATTATGCCGTTAGCCAGATTTTCAAAGCTTATGATGAATAAATAACGCTGAGAAGGGAACAGACATCCCGCCGCGTGCTATAAACTTTACTTATTCCACCAAACCTCGCCATAAGCAAGCTCACCCGCCAAATCGGCTGCGCGACGTGGCAACCCGTTTCGACAATCATATGAAACCAGGCGCAAGCGCTCTTGATTTCGACGATCATCATTCACTCGACGATCTCGCCAATGTTTACGGCGTTCAATCGTCTCAACATTAGCAACACTGCTCTTTTTTGACATAGTGACTCCTCATTCGAGTTGATATCTATGCATCTGATATGGAGAATCACTATAGAGCGCCTTTATATTAGCGAAGTCAAGAAAAAGGCGATTGAAATTTTTTTACTGAAGGCTATGCAGACGGATTATCATAAATTCGGGCGATGCCCAAATGTCAGGATCAAGACATTGTTTTTAAAGCATGCCCAGTGCTTATTACAGCGGGCACGGTGAAAAACAATGACGCAGAGACTGGCTTTTAGGCATCGCCCAATATAGCTTAAAAAAATAAGCTGTTATTAATGCTGTACTTCCTGCCTTTCAACCATTTCCAGACGATCGTTCAAAATCATGTAATCACCGCCCGTTTGAAAACGGATAACGGAAAATCCATGATCACTGACGCGTTTCACTTCTACGATTTGACCAGTACTTGCAATTTTAGCTTGAGAACCCTTTTGTAAACGTTTAACTTCCATTATTTCCCCTTTTTATTATTATTGTTGATGTTCCAGTTGTTTATAGCACACTTCTAAAATATGTTTAATATAAATAACGTAACTCTATGATCTTTTATTACCTGATTCGCTTTAGCGTTACTCTCCAGTCTTGTTTTTGCACCTCTTTTGCCAAACGGACACTATTTCCAACTTCATTTTCGTACCAGCTTCGATGTGACTGATTAGGCTCTACCTGATAGCCCCACCAGACTCCATCTTCATCCTGAGCTATTTAGTGCAGTGCCTTATATTAAATACATTTATAGACGTGATGAGAGTGGCCAATTGCTAGGCGCGTCCTCGCAGAGATAGTAATTCTATCTCAAGAGGGTGCAACAACGCAGGTGGTCACTCTCATCTCGCCCGAAGGGAAGCCACTACATACGACATTGCTTCGTTGTAGTCCTTGTGAATGGAATGACCATTCTCTGCGAACTACGCCTTGCACTAGCATATTTAGTGACTTTCTATATATGTATTTAATATAAGGCACTGCACTGACACACCCAATCGGGAATTTCGTTAAACTCTATACTCATAATAACTGAACCTGATAAGTAACTACTCAAATGGGCAGATATCGACCCCCACAACCTGTTGGCTCAAAATATATCACAGCTGATGGCCATAAACGCCTGACTGAAGAACTCGATTACCTGTGGAAAAAGAAACGGCCTGAAGTTACCCGCATACTTTCTGCCGCGGCAGCAGAAGGTGATCGTTCGGAAAATGCGGAATACATTTACCGTAAAAAAGAGTTAAGAGAAATCGATGCGCGAGTACGCTTTTTACGCAAAAGGCTGGACGACATGGTCATCGTTGACCGAATACCATCTGACACTGAGAGGATTTATTTTGGCGCCTGGATAACCATTGAGAATAACGAAGGCATAGAGAAAACCTATCGCATAGTAGGACCGGATGAATTCGACCCGAAGCTGGGTTATATCAGCATGGACTCACCGATGGGAAAAGCTTTGCTAGGAAAATCGTTAGATGATGAAATCAGTATTACTGTCGATACGAAAGACGGCCAACTAAAGAGCTCGTACATTATTAATGAAATAAAATACACGGCAGATAAAGACTGACTTTTTTCAATTATTGTTACAGATTGAAGACATAACCGCACCGCCCTCCCTGGCTCCTTGCGGAATACCGTCCATCCATGGACATAACCGCACCGCCTTCCCTGGCTCCTTGCGGAATACCGTCCATCCATGGACATAAAAAAGCCCTCAACAGAGGGCTTTTACAGAGCTATAAACCAGCTAACTTACCTTGGCGCATATTCAGGTTGTGGTGCTGGAGCATATTGAGGTTGTGGTGCTGGAGCATATTGAGGTGTGGTGCTGGGCCGTATTGAGGTGCTGGTGCATAACCGTAAGGTGCTGGACCACCGTAACCATAACCTGGGCCATAACCACCATAACCTGGACCATAACCTGGACCACCATAACCTGGGCCACCATAATAACCTGGAGGAGGACCGTAAGGACCACCATAACCACCGTATGGACCACCATAACCGTAACCAGGACCATAGTAGTCATCGTCATCATCAAACTCATTTTCCATTTCTTCCATCCAGTAACGAGGATCCCACTCATCATAAGGGTTCCAGTTGCCACCACCCCAGTTATTATCATTACCAAAAAAAGCATAACTGCCTGTAGCTGCCAGCAATAAGCTTACTGCCATAAATAATCGTAAAATTGTTTTCATCATTTACTCCACCAATCAAGGATAATTTTCGAACTTGCTCATTCTATGCCAGTGTTGCTTGTACTACAATGACTTGAATCAATACTTTTTTAAAGAGTCTGTAATATTACTCTTAGTTAAACTTACTATCCTATAATTAGACTAACCCCGAAGTTAAACAAATCTGGACACTTAAGGCCCGCTTTTTCATGGACAAGACAAACGACCATCTGCTCGAAGCCTCAAACGGATTAATCAATACTGCCATAGAGGACATAGGTAAAGTCATTCTGGGTAAACAACAGCAGATTAAACTGGCTTTGACCTGTTTACTCGCCAAAGGACACTGCCTGATTGAAGACCAGCCCGGTGTTGGTAAAACCACACTGGCACATACCATGGCGCAGGTAATGGGGCTCGATTTTCACCGCATTCAATTTACTAGTGACTTACTGCCCGCCGACGTCCTGGGAGTATCCGTTTTTAATCGAGAGCAGTCTTTATTTGAATTTCATCCCGGGCCGATCTTTTCTCATTTTATACTCGCCGATGAAATCAATCGTGCCACACCGAAAACACAAAGCGCACTGCTCGAAGCCATGGAGGAACACCAGGTCACAGTAGAAGGCGAAACCCGCGAACTGCCTGAGCCGTTTTTTGTCATCGCCACCCAAAATCCCACACACCAGATTGGTACATACCCGCTACCTGAATCACAACTCGACCGTTTTTTAATGCGTATTGATTTAGGCTATCCCGATAAAAATGCCGAACGGCAATTACTTGAAGGTGAAGACCGACGAACAATCATAAAAAATCTGAAACCCGTCTTTAACAAAGAGCAGTTATTCAAAATACAACAACTTGCCGCTAGCTTACATGTATCTCCAGCTATACTTGATTACATACAGGCAATACTTGCATTTACCCGGCAAAGCAGCGCGTTTGAATTTGGCCTGTCTCCTCGAGGTGGCCTGGCTTTACTAAACGCCGCCAAAGCTTATGCATTAATAGATGGCCAACAATATGTATTACCCGAACATGTGCAAACAATTTTGCCGGCTGTGGCCAATCATCGCCTGCCGGTTCATTTAGACACCAGTTCAAAACAACTATTGCCAGCAGCGCAATATATTATGGAATCAATCAGTGTTGTTTAATGTCGGCACTTATAAAAAACCTGACCCGTCTTTTTAGATTACCGGACTTTAGCCGTAAACCGGTTTTTAAATTTATTTCACAACGTAGCGGCCCATTTGATGGTGCCGTGACTTTAACGCGTGACCGTGTTTACATCGTACCAACAAAAGCCGGGCTAATTTTTTCGTTGTTACTACTAACCTTATTAATCGGTTCAATCAATTATGAAAAAAGCCTGGGGTTTGTTTTAACTTTTCTGTTAACCGGTATTGGAAATATTTTGTTGTTATCAACCTGGCGTAATATTGCGGGACTGGAGTTAAAAAACGGCAATAGCCTGCCCGTGTTTTCAGGCCAGGCTGCGACTTTCAGTATACAGCTGGTTAACCACCAGTTATTCGATCGTTTTTCAATTGCAATAAGCCAGCATGGCACTGAGCAGGATATTGTTGACTGTTCTGCAAGCAGCAAGCAGATAATTAAATTCAAGGTGGCGACAAACAAACGCGGCTTATTAAATGCCGGACGTTTTCGACTCTATACTGAATTTCCATCCGGACTATTTATTGCATGGACGTGGGCAGACCTGTCTATGACATGTATGGTGTATCCGACACCTGATAACACCACCAAACCAGCTATTTTTGATCACGATGATATCGGTGGTACAGACTCATCCGGCAAGGGGCTGGAAAATTTTAGCCAGCTCAGAAAATATCATCCGGGTGATAACATCAGTCGTATATCATGGAAAGCTGCGGCAAAAAATGATGAACTGTTCAGCAAAGAATTTATTGGCTCAAAACCCGTAACTCACTGGATAAACTGGAACGATATACCTGCTCGCGACACCGAGCAGCGCCTCTCAATTATGACGACATTAATTATATACGCAAAAAAACATCAACAATGTTACGGCATCCGACTGCCGGAAAAACAAATTCAACCCGATAGTGGCGACAGGCACTTTCACCAATGTTTAACTGCATTAGCCTTACATTAGGATGAAGAAGATCGCTGCGCAAGAATCAGATGTGAAATCTGCCGCAGCAAAACCAGGCCGTAATATTCTATTCTCATTACTGATCGGAATTCACCTGTCTGCCTTACCTCTGTATAGCGGCATGCCTTTAGCAATCACTTTACTTATAGTGATGCTAAGCCTGTGGCAGTTTTTTATAATCAAACAACAGAGAGTAGAGCCTGGAAAATTAATTAAAATACTGTTCATATTAATTTCTATCCTTACCGTACTGTATTCATTCGGACACCTGTTTGGTCAGCAACCCGGCATAGCGCTGGTAACGTTAATGACCATACTCAAACTGTTTGAAACAAATAACACCAGGGATTGCTACATCGTTATCTACAGCGCTGTTTTTATTATTGCCAGTAATTTTTTCCATTCACAGTCAATCTGGCTTATTTTTTATGTGTTTTTTGTTGTAGTCTTTTTAGTCGCCATACTTATCGCTTTAAGTGACAAACTAGAATCCGTATCATTAAAAAATCGTTTAACAATGGCGACACGATTTATTTTTTATGCCATACCGCTGATGCTGATTTTATTTGTATTGTTTCCGCGAATACCCGGTCCACTATGGGGACTACCGGATGACGCCTTCACCAGCCAGACCGGATTAAGCGAAGAAATGTCTCCCGGCAGTATCAACCGACTGATTAGTTCATCGGCAATCGCTTTTCGCGTTAAGTTTGATAAGACAATACCACCACACAGACAACTTTACTGGCGTGGCGCCGTTTTATCATACTATGATGGCAAAACCTGGAGGCGCAGTGATGCACCAGATTCAGCGCAGGCAAATATTCAATATACTGACAATAGTGAAAACACATTTCGCTACAAAATTACGCTGCAGCCAACAAATTTAAACTGGTTGCTAAGCCTTGAATACCCTGAAGTTTATATCAGCCCGGGAAACGAACAACCTTATAAGATCAATCGCGAAGCGATGCTGATTACTCGTAGTAAAATAACCAATATTGTAAATTACAATGTTACCTCAGAAACTAACGCCAGCAATCAGGCATTATTCCAGCAGGAAGATGATAAAAACCGCTCACTGCCGGTTAATAGAAATAAACAGACTGTAAAGCTTGCCAGGGATTTATTTCAGTTATCGAAATTCGACACCGGGCAATATGTAAATACCGTGCTCGCCTATTTTCGTAATAACAAGTTCGTATATACCTTGAACCCCGAATTACTGGGCGAAGATGCCATGGATGATTTTTTATTTAGCAGCCGACGCGGTTTTTGTGAACACTATGCCAGCGCTTTCACCTACCTGATGCGCGCAGCGGGCATTCCTGCTCGCGTGGTCATCGGCTACCAGGGCGGAAAAATGAATCCCCTGGATGATTATATGATTGTACGCCAGTCCGATGCACATGCCTGGTCCGAGGTCTGGCTCAACAATAACTGGCAGCGAGTTGATCCGACAGCAGCTGTTTCACCCGACCGAGTGGAACAGGGTATATTACATGCGGGACTCGAAAACAGCAGACTGCCTTTATTACTGGTATCAAATAACGCGCTTTTTAAAAACGTCGCCTTTCTCTACGACAGCTTTCAAAACAACTGGAACCAGTGGGTTATTGGTTTTAATCAGAAAAAACAAAATGAATTATTAAAATCACTTGGCTTTGAAGATATAACCTCTTCAAATCTCATTATGTTGTTAGTTATTTGCTTAACAATCACCGGTGTAATTCTTAGCTGGTTTTTATTAACACACAAAACAGTTGAACAAGATATTATACAGCATCATTACAACCTGTTCTGCTTGAAACTAAAACGTCACGGCCTGCAACGTCATTTGAATGAAGGGCCTGTCGATTTCGAAAATCGCATTTATAGCGAGCGCATACTTCCAACAAACACTAAAAATGATATGGCCTTTATATTTAAAGCTTATCGAACACTGCATTATGGTAACCAGAAAAATAACAGTATGCTCGAACATTACATCAAAAAAATAAAAACCTTTAAAATTCACAAATAAATCTATTAAACCACTGATACAAAGAGAAAAATGGGGTCGTCAATAAAAATCAGCCATGAAGTCGTTGCTCGGCAATTGCTCCTGCATTGCCCTACTACGGTCCATCCATGGACATATGCGCTCCATGCGTTTACGACATTAGTGCATTCCTGCAGATCGACACAAACAATATTCAAACTCAATAAATAGTGTCACAATACTTAAAATAATATTACACTGCTGTCCCGAATGGCACTAAGTTAAAAGTGCTTAGCATGACCGTTCAACAACTTGGCGACATAAACTGCTGTCACGTTAACTGCAAGGGATGGGAATCGGGCGCAGTTGGCAACGACTATCACCCGCATGGCAGGTTTTTGCTCCTCGGCAATAGCTCCTGCATTGCCCTAATAAGTTACATCTGACCTCCATGGATGGAGGAAATGCAATAGGATTGTAGGAACAATCCTTGCCATGTAACGATGCAATACCTGCACTTCCACCGTCCGTGGTGGTCGGCTGCGGGTGTTGAGCCACCATGGACGGTTTCACGGCGTGTCGTTGCTAGCTGCGCTCGGTTCATATCCCGGATTCATGCAAATATAGCTTAACTTAGTGCCATTCACTGCTGTCACGTTAACTCTTAGAGGTATGGAATGGAACCCGTTAGTGTAAGGTCGGTAAACTACTCAGCAAAGTTAACGGGACAGCAGTAAAATAATATCTATGTTTAATAACGGGAGTTTATTTATGCCACTGAATGTTAATTTTGTTTATTTTATTTTTCTAGTATCAATATCTTCTATATCGCATTCGCAACAGATAAGCGAACAGCAGCTGAGAATTATTTTGGCAAAAAACAATATCACCTATACCAAACATCCAGCTCCTGATACAAAATCACCATTATTCACCTTAGGCAAGGCTCTATTTTTCACCAAAGCATTAAGTTTAGAAAATGACGTTGCCTGTGCCAGTTGTCACCACCCGTTACTGGCTGGCGGTGACCAGCTTGCCTTACCCATTGGCGTTATGCCAAAAAACCCTGATACATTGGGACCAGAAAGAAAACTCCGCCCCGACTTGCCTGAGGATAATGGCTATCTTGATATTAACGATCATCATAATGTGCCGCGCAACAGCCCAACAACCTTTAATATTGGTTTGTATACAAGCCGAATGTTCTGGGATGGTCGAGTCGAAAAATTAGATGATGACTCAGTGTCCACACCTGAATCTGGCTATGGTTTTACCGACCCGAATACAGGTTCCGATATCGTTGCAGCACAGGCGCTGTTTCCTGTTGCTGCCAAGGACGAAATGCGCAATTACATCAACCAGCCCCATGACCAACAATATAAAATTCATGAAACACTAGTTACTCGTCTGTTTAGAAAAAACGCCCGATTTACCCGATCACCAGATAAATTCTGGCGCGACTTTTTTGAAAAGACATTTAACAAACCCTGGCAGGCTATAACATACACCGATATTAGTAAGGCGCTTTCTCATTATCAAAAATCACAGGTTTTTACAAAATCTTCCTGGTCCGATTACTTAGCAGGTAATAATGACAGCCTTACAGAAAAACAAAAACAGGGGGCCATTTTATTTTTTTCCGATATTGAAAATAATGGTGCGGGCTGTTATCAATGTCATAGCGGGGAGCATTTTAGTGACGAACAATTTCATGTACTTGCCATACCACAAATTGGCAAAGGAAAAAATGTCGGTCGCTATGGTGATGATGATTTTGGTCGCTATCTGGTAACTGGAAAACAGCAGGATAAATATGCCTTTAGAACGCCTGCATTATTAAATGTGGAACTGACACAACCCTACGGCCACGATGGGGCTTATGAAAAACTAATAGATATTATCAAACACCACAATTCACCTGACACTATTTTAAATGAATCGTTAATAAAAAAACTTCCTGCTAATATTCCCAGTAAAAATGTAATGACCAATACTGGTTATGCTTTACAGCAGCTTAAACAAAAACCGCAAACATTAAAGAAACTGAAAGTTACACTCGATAATCAACAGCTTGATGCACTTGTGGCTTTTTTACAATCGCTGACGGATCCCTGTATAAAATCTGCTAGCTGTTTACAACCCTGGCTTCCTGATGAGCAATGGCTGAAAAGAAAAGGGCTGATGATGCTGGATAAAAAATAACCGCATGCAGTCTTCTTACCACTGAAAATAAGCATCTATGCAGCGTGTTTAGAATTAAGGATACAGGTTATTGATTTATAAGGCTTCTGCAACAGGAGGTTGCATGTACTAGCCCTGGGATGGGCGTAGGTAGAACAATGCAGGAGCAATTGTCGAGAGCTTACATGGACGGCAGATATTTGCTCCTTGCAATATCTGCACTTCCCACATCCATGTGGGTCGTATTCACGCGTCCCTATAAATCAATAACCTGTACCCCCCATAAAAATTACGCTATGTAATTACGAAAATCATTACATTAATTTCGGATGCCTCAGCACCAGTCGTTGATTTATTTTTACTTCTTTATAGGATGAAACTTCACCATCCGGCCAGTAAACGTTCAGTTGTTTAACAGGGTTCATTGCAGGTAATCCAAAATGCACTTCCGGCGGGTCATTAGAAAGGTAGTGACTATTCGCCTGCATTTCTCTAAATTGTTTTATACCTGCCTGTTCAAGCTCAATACGCGCACCTATGGCATGCGTGTTTTTGTCTTTTCCAATCAGCGAAAGACTTAGATAGTTTTTAGCGGACAGGTCATTGCGGTAAAACAAAGAGCGACCGTTATTATTAGTGACAAAAATATCAATATCACCATCTCTGTCAGCATCAAAACAGACAACCCCCCGTCCGAACAATCGATCGTTTATGCCACGTTGTTTTGCCTGCTCGGAAAATTTCCCCAGCCCATTATTTATAAACAAAACAGACGCATCATTAAAATATTCTGCAGCACTTTCATAATATTTTATACCCTCGATTCCCATGCCATTCACATGAAAAAGATCTAGCCAACCATCGTTATTAAAATCAGCGGCACAGGCGGCCCAGCCCCAGCCACCATTTCGTACACCTGCAAAATCGGTTGCATCGCTGAATTTTCCCTGACCATCATTTTTATAAAAGCGATTCCCTGATATTCCCCAATGACCTTCAGCCACTTTATTGGGGTCATTAATGCTGGCAACAAACCAGTCCATATCACCATCATTATCAAAATCAGCGGCCACCGCACCCATGCCATTTTCATCACTGATAATATTTGTGGTTACGTTGCTAAACTTGCCGTTTTTCTGGTTAATAAAAACCCGTGAATGGCCAAAATCATTGGCAAGCAATAAGTCCGGCCAGTGATCATTATTAATATCGGTAAAACTGGCAACAAAGGTGTAACGCAACAGTTTTTCAAAAGATGTTAAACCTGCCTGCTGACTGACATCTATAAACTGCCCTTGCCCATTGTTCTGCCAGAGAAAATAGTTAGGTACCGGATGAATCATTTCCCAGTGGCCAATAAATAAATCCAGATCACCATCGCGGTCATAGTCAGCTAAAGACAGGGATGAATGATTTATCCCGCCCGGGATAATCAGGCCGGTTTGTTCGGTAATTTCAGCAAATTCTAACTGGCCGTTATTTTGGAATACACGTACCGGTGTGCCATCCACACCGCCGAGTAAGATATCCAGGTCACCATCACCATCAATATCTGCCATCATCGGACCGGACGGAATGTCCTGTGGGTAATCTGATTTCTTATAGAGTGGTCGTTTGCTGAATTTGCCATTGCCCTGATTGTGCAATATAACAGGGCTTGCCGCAGTGCCGCGAACCATCAGTAAATCGATAAACTGATCTCCATCTAAATCGCCTGATGCCACTCCACCACTGACCAGCCGTGGCTCAGAACTGGCCGTGGTAAACGGCATATCAATATGATGCTCGATTGATAATCCATATTCCTCACTAACTTCATTAAAATACAAGTCGTTTGCCAGAATATTTTGGCCAAAAAACAGGAGCAGTATTATAAAACCTGCCCCTAATTTCAATCGTTTATTTTTGTTTGTTGTCATTGTGAATTTTTACGATATTACCGCACTGCTGTCCCGTTAATGGCTAAAGACATAAATCAGGAACATCTATCAACGACCATCACCCGCATGGCAGGTTTTATTACTCCTCGGCAATTGCTCCTCGACAACTGCTCCATGCGTCATCTTACCAGGTTACATCTGACTTCGATGGATGGAGGAAATGCAATCTGAGCCCTGCATAGCGAAAAACTCTATTGCTTATTTATATTATCATCAACAAAATTGCGCAAAAAAGACAATGGCCTGGCACCACTAAAACGCGCAACTTCTTCACCCTTTATAATTAAAATAACAGTCGGAAACCCTCTAACCTTATAGTGGCCTGCCAACTTCATGTTTTCTCCTTCATCAACTTCGACTTTAGCCAGCTTTAACTTACCCTTATGCTCTTCAACTAACTGCTTAAGTAAAGGCGCAATAACCAGGCAGGGTGAACACCATTCTGCCCACAAATCAACTAATACCGGCACTTCATGTGAGGCGGCCAGCACCCTGTCGTCAAACTGCTCTAAATCCACATCAAAAATTATCGCTATACTCAAAACGCTTACTGCCTAATAATCAAACGGGCTAACATTATACATCGCCACACGTAATTTCACGCTATAATATGGCTATTTAAACACTGTTTTAACTTACGGCAACCCTGAATATGAGCTCTATCACCATTGAACATCACGTTACTCCTGCAAAACTCGATGTATTATATGTCGATGACTGGCCGCTCTGGGAAAAAGGCGTCTCTGAATTCGACTGGACTTATGATAAGAAAGAAACCTGCTACATCGTTGAAGGCAAAGCCATTATTTCACCTGAAAATGAGGAGCCGATAACCATTCAGGAAGGCGATATGGTTTTTTTTCCTAAAGGCATGAAGTGCGTGTGGAAAATTATTGAGCCCATTGAAAAACACTACATCTTCGAAGATTAGTTCGAAAACTAAAGAACGGGAGTACCAACATGGAACTATGGCAACAATTACTTGCTGGCGCACTGGCCTTATTTGTAATTTTTATGTTTTTTCCCGGCATAAAAGCTACCATGGAAAAAAGTAAAAATGCACAGGAAAAGCACTGGGGCACTTTATTATTATTGGCCGTTGTGCTTATTGCTTTTGTTTTACTGATGATTTATTCGGTTCAATAAATCAGGTTATTACTCAGCAATAAATCACAGATAAAAGAAGACATCTAATCAGGTTCAATTTTTTTAACAACTTGTTAACCAGCAAAGACATTGCAGGCGTTTGCACAAACAGGGAAAACATCACCACACCAAAAGCCATAGACTGTATTATCCACCAGAAATCCAGGTTTGTTGATAACGACAGCGCCAATGCTAATGTTACAGCACCACGCAAGCCGCCCCACACCATAACTGCTTGTGATAAAAACGGTACTTTTAATTTATTAAAGAAAACAAAAAAATAGCAGTAAACCATAAACTCTAATCGCACTGGCAATTAAAAAAGAAAATATAGCAATCAGCATTACTAACCACCGTTACGCAAACATATCCAGGGTAATTACCACACCTATTATCAGAAACACGCTGACATTTAATTCACTTGCTGCCAGCTAATCCAGTCAGGATGATTTTCAACGACTTGAAGTAATGCTGCTATTACATGCCGGTCATAACTATTATCTGCTTCAGAAGTTAAAACATCCAGCACCTCTTTAATGGGTATACCCGGGCGGTAAGCTCTTGAGCTGGTCATAGCAACAAAAGCATTGGCAACTGATAAAATCCTCGATTCCTTAACGATATTATTTCCCGATATGCCTTTAGGATAACCACCACCATCAAGACGCTCATTTTTTTGCTGTATAAAAGTAAGAACGGGGCCTTCGAACTCAAGATCCTGTAATATGTCTACGCTGTAGTTAACGTTCTCCCTTAATATTAATTCTTCTTTTTCTGTTAACGGTTCTATATTGGTTAACAGTTCTGCAGGTATATATAATTTTCCTATGTTTGCTAATAGTGCAGCCATCGCTAAAGCATCAATACGTTCCTGCGACAGCCCCATATCACGCGCGATCGCTACAGCCACTTCCCGGGTTCTTTGCGAATGATGAATACAGTGAGGGTCATGTTTATCAATAAGCTGCATCAGTGTTGAAATAATGCTTTCCATTAAACGGTTATGCCGGCCTTGCACATCCTTTATTTTTGTTATGTCATGCATAACATATAAATGTGACCGCTTATAATCAGGGTGTTTCAGGGCAACGACTGATACATTATAATCATGTCGCTTATCTTTAAGTTCCAGCCGCATTTCTTTATTGCGAACATCATCTTCATTTATACCCGGCTTTATTGCTAATAACTTATTCGTTATTTCATTATTAAAAACATGATTTAAGGCTTTACCCCGCAGATCAACATTATCGATAGAGAATGATTTTGCCAGTGTTTCATTAATAAACACCAGTTTATTATTATGATCCAGTAAAAAAGCGTGGTCATTAACACTGTCGCCAATCGCGTTTAGTAGTTCAGCACGTGCTTGCAAACGATGCATTGCTTTTTGCAGGCGCAAACTTGTAGCATGTCGCCATATCGCAATAAAACTGATCGCAATAATAAAAACTGCCAGCAAAAAAACTGTCAGGATAAAATTCTGATGCACTTTTGATTCCAGCAAGGCTTCATCAACATCAATTTTCTGCACAAGAAACATTGCTGAATGTCGAATCGTTCTCGCCGTTGCTAAAACCTGTATTTGACGATAGTCCTGCCCAGCAACAAAACCGCCAATATTATTTACTGCTTTCACCGATGCGTTCGCCGAACTTGCCTGTTTATGAAAAAGCTCAAACCCCTGCTTTAGAATACTTAAATAATTAACACCATCGCCATCGAGTGAAACCAGTAATGTTTCTTCTGAATCAGTGGTCAACCACTCCTTCAATAATAATTGAAACAAATTATTTTCGGGATTGATGACCGCAACAACAGCGCCCCTGGTATCATTCGGGTTTAATGACTGCACCGAGTTGACTGGAACAATAATAATAAGACGAGGCTGCACCATAGAATTAGCGCTATTGCCAATGTTAACTATTTTAGAAATGAATATTGTTTGATTTTTCAGGGCACGCTTATATGCCTGACTTACTGCCTCCGATTTAACTGGAAAATAACGTGTTGCCAACAACATACTACTTTCATTAAAGACGGCGATACCATCATCAATATTATTATCAATATTTTTTTTAGTCTTATTAACAGGCGTAAAAACACTAACGCGATTTACCGTCGCATTTAATAGATTTTTTAAATGATTAATCTGTCCGCGACTCGTTTCATCATTAAGTGTTTCTCCAGAAGAGAGTTGGCTGACATACAGCTGCGTCAGTGGGTTGCTTGCCAGCGCAGCAATATTTTCAAGCTGCTTGTCAAACCAGCTTTCCACCGCATGCTGTTGTGACTCAGCCATGACGCCTAATCGCGCCTGCCAGGCATCAATATCACGCTGCTTTTCAGCTGACACATATTCAAGTACCAGCCAGATGCTGCCGCTGATAAATAATAGCAATAACACTAAAGCATAAAGAACCGGTTTATTATTCACTACTCAAAAGCTCTCAATTAGTAATCCATCGACCCAGACTTGATCAGAAGCTCCCTGGCTTGTTGATGCAACAGGCACATGCATCCACCAGTTATCTTCACTAATCGAATAAACAGGCACATAATGAAATATATCTGTATGCGATATAACTTCTTCAATCTGGTTATCCAATATAAAAATATCGTTAGTAATTTTTATCGCCATCACTGCATGTGCAACTCTCAGGTTAGTATCCTGTACGACAACAACACGCATTGCATTAACATCATAACCCAACCACTTCAACGATAACATTTTAATGATTGCGTAGTCCTCACAGTCACCACTGTTAACTAAAAACTCTTTTGCTGTCGCCCAATAATCAGCCACAGCATAATTTTCGATATCCAGAATATATTCCTTCTGGTTAGCGTATTTATTCACTAGTGTTATCTGGGACATGAGCGGCAGGTGCTTTATACTTGTTAAAAAAACCTGCCATTGCTTTAGATGGCATTGATTAAACTGCGTTGACTGACAGCTACTGGCAGCACTCATATTCAATAAATGGCGCTCAAGGACAGATAACCACTGCGGGAACAGACTCAGGTCCTGCTTTTGAATTTCCTGGTAACCAAATAAGCCAGTGGAGCCTGACTCAGCTGACCAGGCCTGGCCGCCTGACAACAAAACTATAACAAAAAGTAAATTAAGCGATTTTTTAGCCATTGGCGACTATAATACTTAACTTATAAACATACTGCACTACTTAGTTTTCATGAATGCAATAACTGCAAAACATCACCGTCTAACACTTTCTTTTCTACTGTTGCTAATATTTTTTAGTCCCGCTCATGCCGACCTGACGCCAGCAAATGACGAACTCTCAGATGACAGCGCTCAAGATATTTTTACCCTTGCCATGGAAGAACGTGATAGCGGAAAAGTTTATCATGCCATTGAAAAATTTGAATATATACTAAGCCGTCGCCCCTCACTAAATCGTGCCAGGCTTGAGCTCGCCATTACTTATCACCGCGCAAGCCAATATGATAAAGCTTTAAGTGAATTCCAGACGGTACTTGATGACCCTAAGACACCGGAAAAAGTGCGGCTTGCAATCCTGGCCTACATTGGACAGTTGACCAGTGACGAAGCCAAAGCCGAGACAGAGCACAACTTTTCTTATTATACAAAAGCAGGAATTATGTATAACACAAACATTAATTTCGCACCGTTACGAGGCACGGATATTATTCCTGACGGACAGGACACCGCCTCACCGGGAGTTGATACTTTTTTTAGCGCTTCACATCGATATAGAGACAACAAGCCATTCAACACAGCTGGCGCTACGACAAATTTCGAATGGCAGAGCCAGGTCTCCTGGACCGGAAATAATTACACACGTAATAACGATTTCAGTCTAAACATTATCAGCGCCAGTACCGGTCCCGCTTTTATCTCAACCGGACGCTGGAACGGTGCAGTCAACTTACAGCTTGACCAGACTTTTTTCGGCGGCTCAACACTCGGCACATTTATTTCATTAAATCCATTGCTAACCTTCGATCTGGGCAACTACCAGGGCCTCACCTTCGAACTATCCTACACTGATGATAACTTTGTACGCCCACAGGACGAAGGTCGCGATGGTAATACTATATTGGCAGGAGCGGCCTATTCAAGACTGCTGGGTGGAGCCAATAATGGACTCGAAACAGGTTTCAGGCTCACCGACCGAAGTGCAGATGATGATCAATTTGGATTTAACAGCAAAGAAATATATTTCGGTGGATTTATAACGTTTGCAGAAACAAGCAACATTTACCTCAATCTTAATTTTGAACATTTTGAATACGATGCTGCCGACCAGCTAGCCAGCAACCCACCGACCATAAGGGATGAAATCGAAAGCCGTTATGTACTAGGTTACAACTATGACTTTAACCGCGGTTTTTTGCAGGGATGGACTCTAAACACCCATATTTCATACACCAGAAACAACTCAAATATTGATTTTTATAATTACGACAGAAAAATATTTGCCATCAATCTGGCACGGTATTTTATTTAACTCCACTCAATTGCTCGCAATATAATTAATCAAGTCACGTCAAACGGCAGATTTTTGTCACAAACAAGACATAAATTGTAAACTTTGCCAACAACAGATCAGTCTCAAAATATCATATTTTATAGTAATTGGTTAAATAACAACCTAACCACCATATAAATGTTAAATATTCCGTCAATCGTCGGGTTTTCATACACCACACCATGTCATTAAGTAAATCACAAAACATTACATAACAATACTGTCATCTTACAGCTGTCAGCAATAGACTATAAGCTCTTGATAACAATATATTTAGTGAAGCCAACCAGGAAAACTATATAGCGAGCATTTGTAAAAAAACAATCCAGTAAAAGACAGGATATATTAGAAAAAAAACATGTAATAAATATAATTTTTTACAGTAAGCATTAAAACTGTCGTGTTATTGGCACAAAGCTCAGAGCAAAATAACTTTATCACTTAAAAACATCCTTTAAGCCATTGAAATTGTTAGACACCAGGTATATTTGGCACAACTCATGCTTTATTACTTTTGTAATCTATGCAAATAGCGTTAACAATTAACCCAAATGATCAAAATGATGAAAAATACTCAACTGACTAGCAGTAAAGCGAGCATAACCCTGTTAACCAGGCTTTGCTTAATTACGGCATCATTTGTTCTGACAGCAACATCTGCTGCCGCAACAAATGAGAATACCGCATATGTAGATTCTGTACACCATTGGGGCCCATGGGAACTGGACATTGAACCGGCTGCTGGCGGCCTGAAAGCACAAACAACTCAGGTGCTGTATGCCCGCGACTCGAAAGTAAGACTGCGCACTAATAGCATTTCTGCACTGGCGCCACCACCACGTCCCGAAACCATTACTCGGCCACCAGCACCATTACCGGTTACACCACCTGCGCCAGTAATGCCGCCAGCCATACCAGCTATCGGTGGACCTGCTGATGGACTTTTTTAATTTAAAATTTAATGAGACAGCCATGAAGCATTTACCTCTATATTTTCTTCTTGCTCATTGCGCGCTATTCAATAATACGCAGGCAGCGACCATTTATGATATCCAGGATGGTGTTTCAGTTTATGCCAGCTCGGTTACTGGTCACTCCGGCAAATACTCTGGACCAAACTTTTGCAGGGAATTTAAACTCACCGATCAATAAAAAATCACTATCATCCGCGGTGACCGGTAGCGATGTTAAAAAATACGCCTGGACAGCTGATCATCATATGCCCACGGGGCCTGATAATGCCTATATTGACTTAAGCTTTGCTACCAGTATCTACAATGGCGACGGTGTTGACCTGGTACTGTTTTTTGCCGGGAACGGCACCCGGTTCAAGGACGGCCACATTGAACCATTCCTGTTTTCCATTGAGGTAGGCGGCACCGCACTCAATAACGGTGCACCCATGGGGGTTACCACCGCAACTACTGTCTATAACGAAAATGATGGCATTGCGGGCAATGAATTCTACAGCTCTTATGCGATGATCGATTTAGAACTTTTTGGCTTTGATCAAACTACACCTCTTGGTGACATTCGAATTTATCTGGGTGATAGCAGCATGCCTGCACTCGCTGCGCTGGGCGCATATCATGTTACTGCAGTACCGCTACCATCTGGCGTTGCTTTATTTACCTCCGGTCTTGCCTTCCTGGCTTTGTTCAGAAGAAAAAACAGACGTTAAATTACCTGGATTCACTATCCAGGTAATGGATAAACGCACAGAGAGCAATTAATTCACCGTGCTTTTTTACTGCTTTGGTATAATAAAGCCTCTGTTCCAATACTTATTTTCACTATGTCACAACAAAAAAAAGCCGTCGCCCTGATATCCGGCGGCCTTGATTCACTGCTTGCAGCCAAACTCATGCTTGAACAGGGCATCCATGTTGAAGGCATTAACTTTTACACTGGTTTTTGTGTGGAAGGGCATACCCACGCTATACGCAATAAAGATAAAGCCAAAGCTAAACGTAACAATGCCTTATGGAGCGCGGAACAGCTCGGTATAAAATTACATATTGTTGATATCATTGAAGAATACAAGGATGTGCTAATCAATCCTAAACATGGTTATGGCGCTAACATGAACCCCTGCCTGGACTGCAAGATCTTTATGGTGCGCAAGGCCAGGCAGTGGATGGATGAAAACGGTTTTGATTTCATTATTACCGGTGAAGTCATGGGGCAGCGCCCGATGTCTCAACGTAAAGCCCTGCTCCCCGTTGTGCTCCATGAATCAGGCGCAGAAGACCGCCTGCTTAGACCACTTTGCGCTAAAAACCTTGCCTCCACCTTACCCGAACGTGAAGGCTGGGTTGATCGAAACCAGCTTAAAGATTTCCACGGACGTAATCGAAAACCGCAGATGGCATTAGCTGCAAAATTTGGTTTTGAAGATTATGCAAACCCTGCCGGCGGCTGCTGTTTCCTTACTGACAAAAACTATTCCGACAAGCTGGTTGATTTATGGCAGGCGAGAAATAAAAAAGATTACGAGCTGGACGATATCATGCTGTTAAAAGTTGGCAGACATTTGCGCCCGCAGCCGCATTATAAATTAATCATTAGCCGTGAAGACGGTGAAAATAAATTTTTAAAAGGCTACAAGAAACAATTTTCAACGATTGAGATAGAAAGTGATAAAGGCCCGTTAACACTGGTAGATGGTGAACTTAGTGATGAGGATTTCCGCTTTGCTTCTCGTATTGCCGCACGCTTCAGCCAGGGCCGTGATGCAGAAAGTGTTACTGTAAAAGTTACCCGTAAAAATGGTGAAGAACAGATGCTTGATATACTACCAATGCCGGCTTCTGAGATAAAACAGGAATGGTATATTTAAAAAAATCAAAAACATTAGTCCACAGATACACGCAAATGGACGCAAATATTTAAAAACTTAAAGCACTTTTCTTTGCGTTCATTTGCGTCCATTTGCGGATAAAATAGCCTTTAGATTTTTCTCTTACAAAAAATCTCAAATCCATGAGCCATTATACTTTAGACGCACGCAATTCTTTATGCCCGATGCCGGTCATTAAAACACAGAATAAAATTGCAGAACTACAGGCAGGTGATATTCTCGAGGTAACGTGCACTGACCCTGGCGCACTCAATGACATCCCTGCATGGTGTCGCATTAATGGTCATCTTGTAAAAGAGTGCCGCGAAGGCGATGATGAAGTTGTTATTGTGATTCAGGTGGTAAGCTGAGGAGACAAGTAAAGAAACGCTCTGAATTGCACAGATCTTAATCCCTTAATGAAACACGTTTACAAATCGAGTACTGGCTCCAAAAATATATTGGAAATAAAATAGTCAGCACCACGAAATGATACAATTGAAACCCCGTGCTCACTCACTCGCTTTAACTCTACGACATGACCGGTGCTCTTAATTGTTGCTTTTTTCCCCTGCCTCAAACTCGCAGCCCGGATATTTTCATACTCTTGTTGCTTAATTATTGACATCATATTCCTCTGTTTTCCCTGTTTAACAAAATCAGTCACTAATATTATTCATTTTTTCGTGAATTGCAAATTGACACACAGGCCTTTTTCTAATACAAAAAATCAGGACAGCGCTATAACTCCTTGAATTAATAGCGCTGTCCTATACTCCTGAAAAATTACTGCGATATATGTTTTTGTATAATGTCTACTTTTCTCACCATTGGCTGCTGCATATCAATGTAGCGCGGCATAGCATTTATTGCTGCCATAGCCTGCTTCTGTGTTGTGTAATTTCCAGACAACAGCACATATTTAACGGTACCTTTATCATCAACTTTAAAATATGACAAAGCGTCTTTCAAATAATAATTATAAGACTGTGCGATTTCATACAATGCGTCTTTATTACTGGCATAAGCTAATTGCACTGTGAAATTCTCGCTCGGCAAACCTGCAATCCATTGGGCACCGTGAATAATATTGTCATCACCTATCGTACTAAATGGTGACGACTGGCTTAAACGACCAGCAACACTTTCAACATGGTCTTTGACGGTTTTCACTTTATAATCAAGCTGTGCAAAAATATACGATGCTCTGGACTACATTGACAGGACTCAAAACAGGCACTTTGAATTCATCATGACGCTCCATGAAACAATAACCTTGCTAAAAATCCAGAGCACAAAAGCAATCACTTAACCAGTAAAGATACTACGGAACTGTGATAATTTTTGCTTCATAGTTGACGTTTTAATTGTTTCGAGCAGTTCAGCAATGTTAAAAGCATGATGTCTTTCATATGCCACACCCATCTGTGGCATATCGGCCAGACCCACTTCCCTGGCATGTTCAACGAAACCATCATTTTTCCAGAAAAAAGCACCAGGCATCGTGGTGGGAATAACCACAACATAAAATAATGCGCGACTGATGATATTGCTCGCCAGTGCAATGACGATTAATACGCTATAAATAGATACCGATTGATTGCCACTAAATAACATGTAGCCCGCTAGCAATAAAGCCAGTACCAGCAAGCCATTTCGCAACCAGTAAGTCTTGCCATATCGGGTGGTTTGCAGATAGAACGATGCTGCGCCTTCAGTGCTGCTCGACTGCAGGCTTCGTGCATGACCAGTTAAGCCTGCAACTTCAGCTATCAGGCCGACTGTAGTCAGACTCAACAATACTTCACTGAGACCGGCGCTCATAACAGAAAAGGATAACGCAAGAATGGCTATTAATAAGGAACCCAGAATTAGTCCTGTGGCAGAGAAGCTTGCTGCGGTATACCAGTGATTCCAGAACGGACGGGCTTCGATACGGTATAAGCGGTACATGAAATAACCGCCGAAACCAGCCCCCAGCACAGCGATAGCCGCGAACAGCATCTGCAATACTTGCGCGTAGCTCGTATATCCAGTATCAAACGAGGCAAACAATGCAAAAAAGCCGTAACCCAGCAGGCCGGTATAAAAAGCAGACACACCTGCAATCTCACGACTGACCGGTGAATGCCTCAGATTATAGAAACCACGGTAAAAACGGTGCGGCTTACCCAGGTGCATGTTCAGCTTGAACAGACCAAAACTCATCAAGCAAAATCATCACCAGCAGGGCTGGCAACATCGCACTGCTCGATGAAAACTCGTTTCATCGGTTCAAACCAGTAACCCGAAAGCAATATCAAAAAAGCAGCCATCACGGTCTGTGCACTCAGGGTAAAAGCAATATGTGCATTTTCGTGCGAACCTAATAACTTGGCCCAGTTCCATTCGCGCCCAACTCCCTGCTTAATACCGCCATACTTCGTGGCGCCCTGCTTCACGTCCACCACTGGCTTGAATTGTTCAGAACTTTCTTCACGATGATATTTCACCGGATTCTGGTCAACACGATTCATCTCACGTTGCGGGGTACGTGTCTGCTGAAAACGAATGTTCGGATGGGTGATATCGGTTCGTGGAAAACCGGGAATCTCAGTCTTGGCCTGGGTACGGTTTTCAGGTATATTCTCGACCACACCAAAGTCCAGCGCGTTACCCAAACAGGCTGCAACACATGCGGGCTTCAAACCCACTTCGAGTCGGTCGACGCACATATTGCATTTAGTTACCTGACCTTTCACCGGATCAAGTTGTGGCGCATTATAGGGACATACCCAGGTGCAGTAACCACAGCCAAAACAGATGTCGGGATCTTGCAGTACCGCACCGTATTCAGCGAACTTGGTATAAGCACGAGTCGGACAACCCTTCAGACATACCGGGTCATCGCAATGATTGCAGGCCATGGAGATATTAAGACGTTGATACGCTGGATAGGTACCACCTTCGATGAAGCCAACAGATCGAAATGAAATATGTGCAGGGTTATCATTTTTTTCACTGCATGCAGCTTCACAGGCATGGCAGGCAATACAGTTGTCCGCATTAAAATAAAAACCATGCTGCCTGTAGCGGTTAGGGTTATTGCCGATAGCGTTATCGTCGTTGATATTCAATGATTGATCGCGACGACAATCGTCTTCTAACACGGTATCGATAGAATCACCGTAAACATTAAACGCCTGACAACTCGGATCGTTCAATAATGCGTATTCGGGTTCGTTCTCTCTTTTTTCAAACATTAGGGCACCTATGACCTTATTTAGAATGCACGCATTTCCATACTAAGTTTTGCCGCCGCCTTCTGGTCATCCAGTTTTTCAATACGTACGGCCGATTGTTTATAAGCAGGCTGACGAGAGTACGGGTCAAGTAAACCAAGCGTTAAACGATTCGCGCAGTCATGAAAATGAAACGGCAGGAATATCATATTTTTTGGTACACGCTGAGTTGGTGTTGCCATGACCACTGCATCTGAACGACGAGAGACCAGGCGCACATACTCTCCGCGTTGAATATCTAACTCAGCAGCAAGATCGGGATTAATTTCGATGAAGGGTATCGGACTGTATTTATTATTATTGCCAATCTTTCCGGTTTTAGTGCGCCCATGCCAGTGCTCGATCAAACGACCAGTGTTAAGCCAGATCGGAAATTTTTCATCTGGCACTTCATTGTTATCGATAAAGGGCAGAGGGATGAGTTTGGCCTTGCCATCTTCATAACGAAAAGTGGCTGTTTCTGTGTAAAGCCGTTTACCGCCCTGTGGCGGTGTTTCGTTGTTACTTAACTGCTTGTCAGTGTAAGGCCATTGCACGCCGCGATGCTTTTCGATCAAGTCATGGCTCATACCAGATATATCGGCCAGGCGACCTTTAGATATGCCGGCCATCTCAAGAAAGATATCCGCTGCTTTTTCCGGGAAGGCCACCTTGTTTTCTGCATTGAATCGCTTTGCCATCTGGTTAAACACCCACAGGTCCGGCTTCGCTTCACCCGGTGGTTCCACGATCGGTTTAACTAAATTAATGCGGCGTTCGGTATTGGTCATGACGCCTTCTTTTTCAGCCCAGGTGCCTGCCGGCAGATAGACATGTGCATACTGTGCACTTTCGGTATCTTCGTAACAGTCCTGCACCACACAGAATTCGAGTTTTTGCATGGCGCGGCGTACGCGCTCTGAATTAGGCAATGAACTCAGCGGGTTGGTCGCGATCAACCACAGACCTTTGATCTGCCCTGCTTCGATCGCATGGTATATATCGGTCTGGAACATACCGCGTTTTTTAGGCAAAAACTCTTCATCGATATTCCAGAATTCAGCAATTTCTTTTCGATCCTGTTCGTTTTCCAGCGCGCGATAATTAGGCAGGCCAGAACAGGAAGACCACTCTCTTGTGCCCATCGCATTACACTGCCCGGTTATAGAGAGTGATGTGCCGCCGGGTTTGCCGATGTTGCCGGTAATCAATGAAAGATTGTTAATGCCGACGACACCATCGGAGCCGTGTGTTGACTGGTTGATACCCATGGTCCAGATAGACATGGCGGCACCGGCATTTGCATATAAGCGTGCCACGCTGCGAATCGTGTCTTCATCGATACCGCATATTTTTGCAGCCGTGGTCGGATCGTATTTAGCGACTTCTTCGCGCAAGGCTTCTATACCATTGGTATTGGCTTCGATGTAATCTGCATCTTCGAGATTCTCATCGAAGATGACATGCATCAATGCGTTTTGCAGCACCACATCGGTACCGGGCGTGATCAGGTAAATGAATGTCTGCAAACTGCGCCAGCATGGTGACGCGTGGATCGACAACGATCAACGGAAACTTGCGTTTTTCCTGCGCGTCTTTCATGCGCCAGTAAATAATCGGATGCTGCTCGGGAAGGTTAGACCCCCAGGCGATAAGGCAATCGGTATGTTCAAAATCCTCGTAACAGCCAGGCGGGCCATCAGAACCAAATGAACGTTTGTACCCCGATACAGCAGAAGCCATGCACAGGGTAGTATTGCCATCATAGTTATTGGTGCCGATCAGACCGCGAGTCAGTTTTCCAAGCGTATAAAACTCTTCGGTCAGCATCTGGCCGGTGGAAATGATAGCGAATGAATCACGACCATGATCTTCCTGGATACGGCGAATTTCATCGTGTGTGGTATCCAGCGCGGTATCCCAGTCGGTATCCTGCCAGTCCTCATGCCAATGATCACGTTTCTTCGGCACCGTACCTCGTCCGGCAGAGTCAAATAACTCGTGCTCATAAATGCCTTTCAGACATAACTTGCCACGGTTGACATCAGCGTCAGCGACACCGCGTGATGAAACTGGCTTACCTTGCTGATTTAATCCCACTTCGATAGCACAGCCCGTCGAACAATATCCACAGGTGGCATATTTCCATTCGACAATACCTTTGTCGACGATTTTTATCGGGTTTTTTTGTTTACGACCAAATAACATATTTACTCAAACTTTTAAAAGCTATCAGTCCGCAAAGAACGCGAAAAGAACTTTTTTATGTTTGTAACATTTGCGTCTATTTGCGTATATTCGCGGACTAGTGTTTTTTCTCTAAAATTTAGTTGCCAGGGTACTCTGGTAGATAGCTTTATGCACATCACCCATGCTCACCATGCCCAGCAACTTATCACCAACAGCCACAGGAATACGTCGGAATTTTCTGCCTACCATCATCGAAGCGGCCTGCAGAATATGCATGTCGGGTTTCACCGAGATAACCACAGGTGTCATCACATCCCTGACCGCAATACTGACTACATTACTGTATTGATCCATCTGTGCGTCATAATCAACACCTGACATGCTGTCCATCAGGTCTTCGAGTTTTGGAAACATCTTACCCAGCACATCACTTTCTGACACCGTACCGACAAGTTTGCCATCATCAACTACGGGTATGCCGCTGTATCGATATATACACATCAGCGAAACCACCTCGCCCAGTTTTTTATCTGAAGAAACAGTGCGCACATTAGTTGTCATAATATCTTGTACTTTCATTAATACCCTCGTTGGTAAATGTTGTTTATAAATCGTATTCTTTAGTCTTGTTATGAAAACGCAATATAAACAGTACCATTCTCAACCCTGGCTGGATAAACATTAGTACAACCTTCGTCGGGGCCTAATGCTTTACCACTGGCTAAATCAATTTTCCAGTTATGCAGTGGGCAGGTTACTGATGTGCCATGAACAATACCTTGCGATAGCGGGCCCTGCTTATGCGGGCACTCATCTTTCATGGCAAACACCTCGTTACTTGCAGTACGGAAGACAGCAATTTTCATGGTATCTGTTGCAATTACTCGTGAACCTAGTTGCGGGATATCTTCCAGCGCGACAATCTCAGTCCAGTCATTCATATCGTTGTCCCCAGTTAATTCTTTTTTCAGTGCATTCGTATTCATGGCTTAACCTGCAATTTTCAATTGTGTAAATTCATGTGAAGCCTGACCATCTGCACGCTCTTTCCAGGGATCAACCTGTGCAACTTTCTGGCTTATTCTAAAACGTTCCGCCAGGGCTTTACGCTCTATTTCATCATTGAGAATACAATTCTTGATATAGGTCAAACCCACACGTTCTACCCATGGCGCTGTACGCTCCAGGTAGTGTGCTTCTTCACGATATTTCTGGGTAAAGGCCGCACAGTATTCCAGCACTTCCTCTTCCGTTTCGACCTTGCACAGCAGATCAGTGACACGGACCTTAATACCGCCGTTACCGCCTATATGTAATTCGTAACCTGAATCGACACAGACCACACCAAAATCTTTAATGGTTGCTTCGGCACAGTTACGCGGACAGCCTGATACTGCAAGTTTGA
Organism: uncultured Gammaproteobacteria bacterium; assembly: GCA_963803185.1. Taxonomy (GTDB): domain Bacteria; phylum Pseudomonadota; class Gammaproteobacteria; order SZUA-229; family SZUA-229. Next base: position 70,798 of record CAWDMF010000011.1, read on the forward strand.
ATTTATGCTGCATGTACGAACCCCATGTCAGCTGTTCAAGTTTCACACCGAGACCGGTTGAGTTCTGTGTGCCGAATCGGCACCAGGTTTTGCCGGCGCAGGTTTTTACTGTACGCATAGCTTTACCATAGGCATGCCCGGAGACAAACCCGGCATCAGTCAGATCCTTCCACATCGCTGGCAGATCTTCTTTTTTGATACCGAACATATCGATACGCTGACCACCGGTGACTTTCATTTCCGGCACATCAAACTTGTCACAGACATCAGCAATAGCGCGCAACTCGTTTGGCTTAACCAGGCCGCCGAACATTCGCGGCACCACTGAATAGGTACCGTCTTTTTGAATATTGCCATGCGCGCGTTCATTGATGAAACGTGATTGCGCGTCATCTTTATACTCTTCAGGCCAGCGTGCTAATAAATAATAATTCAGAGCAGGACGGCAGGACGCACAGCCATCCGGTGTTTTCCATTCGAGAAATTCACGAACCGCGTCCATAGTTTTTAATTCATGGTCTTTAATCGCATTGATCACTTCATCATGACTACAATCGGTACAGGCACACACTGCTTTCTTGCTAGGTGTCGCGTCATAACCTTCACCAACCGTTGATGCCAGAATAGATTCCACCAGGCCGGTACATGAACCACATGAAGAAGACGCCTTGGTATGAGCACGCACTTCGTCCAGGGTGAAGATACCGTTCCTGCTGATGGCATGCACGATATCGCCTTTGGAAACGCCGTTACAGCCACAGATCTCTGCATTATCCGGTAATGACATGACAGCAGATGCATCACCGTGGCCGGCATCACCCAGGTCATGCTGGCCAAATAAAATGGTTCTGCGGAAATCTGCGATGTTAGCCGCATCACGCATCAGGCTAAAATACCAGGTGCCGTCCATGGTATCGCCAAACATAACCGCACCTTTGATAACATTGTCTTTAAGTACCAGCTTTTTATAGACACCGCTGGATACATCCTGCATCTGTAAAACTTCATCACCTTCTTCTTCATTGAACTCGCCTGCAGAAAACAGATCGATGCCGGTTACTTTTAATTTTGTCGATGTCATCGAACCGATATATCGCATGCTGCCCACCTGTGCCAGGTGGTTGGCAGCAACTTTTGCCTGTTCAAATAATGGCGCAACCAGGCCGTAGCATTGACTACGGTGCTGCACACATTCACCCACTGCATAAATCACCGGATCAAAAGTTTGCATGGTATCGTTTACAACAATACCGCGCTCACAATGAATACCGGCTTTTTGTGCCAGTTCAATACTTGGCCGTATACCAACAGCCATAACAACAAGATCAGCCTCCACTTCAGAGCCGTCAGTAAACTTCACAGAACTTACCCGTTTGTCACCGGCAATTTCTGCCGTTGAAGCTTCCATAAGAAACTTCATGCCACGTGATTCCAGCGACGTTTTTAATAGGGCAGACGCGGGTTTGTCTAATTGACGCTCCATTAATGAATCAAGCAGATGCACAACGGTGACATCCATGCCCTGCTTCATCAGACCGTTGGCTGCTTCAAGCCCCAACAGACCACCGCCGATAACCACGGCTTTTTTATAATCTTTAGCTGCCTGTAGCATGGTGTCAACATCGTGGATATCACGGAAACCTAAAACACCTTCTTTATCTGCGCCGGGAACAGGAATAATAAATGGATTTGAACCGGTCGCAATCAGCAGACGGTCATAGGGAAATTCTTTACCACTTTCGGTTATTACCGTTTTTTTAACACGGGAGATTACTGCCGCCGCATCACCGGTAATCAGCTCAATACCGTTTTCTTCATACCATTGCACACTGTTGAGAATGATGTCATTGATGGTCTGCTCGCCGGCCAGTACAGGCGACAGCATAATACGATTATAATTAGGATGCGGCTCAGCGCCGATGACCGTAATATCATACTGATCGCTGCCGTGCTCTTCTGTAGTGTTGTGCTTAAACAGCTCTTCAAGGGCACGAACACCTGCCATACCATTGCCGATTAAAACCAGTTTTTCTTTCATTATCGCCTCGTTGCGCACAGATAAATATTAATATTTGGTAATGCACTAACAAGATTCATGCCATGTTTTAAAAAACCCTATATCAAGACATCTGCAATCTGATTAAATGAGATTCGCACCAATAAAGTGCGAACAATAGCACCACTGCACCGGCTATGTGCAATGATCCCAATGTGGCCGACAGCGGATGCTGCCGGCCGATAAAAGCCATCCCTGGCAATACAGCTGCGGAGGAAACCGAGTTCTATTTTTTGCGTGCAAAATGGTTACTTATGTCATGCCGCCTCCTATTTAACGACACTTTATGCCGGCGATGACTCATCATCCTGTTCAGTGGTTACTTCTGTGGCCACTTCACCAGCTACTACTCCAGGATGGCGCTGGTAGAGGAACTGCAGCGCTTCAATAGTCGCATACAGGCCTTCATCTACGAAGTAACCTTTTTCGTATGCTATCGCCAGTGGCGCCATATCGGTCAATTTAATTAAGCCAAATTTAAGTACTTCTTTTTCCTGTCCTTCGGTTTCTGCATAAACGGAAAAACTTCCGCTTAGCAATATTGCTGAGGCAGCGATGCCTGCAGCCAGACTTCTAAAAAGTGAGTGTTTATCTACAGGGCGTACTGAATCAGTAGTATGTTCAGACGTCTTAAAAAGCTGCATTGGCTTCTCCAAATGGATTTAACATTAATTGGCAAAAAAAAGGCGCTCATCCCAACAGGCAGAGCCTGCCAATGGGATGAGCGCCATTACTCAGTGTTTTAGATTGCTATGATCAAACCGACCGCCATTGGCCGGCACACATACCTGATACAAGGCAGGTTCTGTGCCAACTCGTATAAATGGCTATATTGATAGCTATAACAGCAAATCAAAACATTTCATCGAAATCAGAACACGCTAAATAAAAGCACAGCATAGAAGCAATGCACAATATTGGTGCATAGACTTGCAATTGGGCTAAGAGAAGGGTAAAAACAAATTTGTCTGTTACTAATGAATTGACGTACTACACTAATTTCTTTGCTCATCCATTTAACTTTATAACTGTAATGCCGCTTACTTAAGCGACATTACTCTCCCAATCTGGAAAATAAATTTTTGGTACACAATAACAGGGATAAGTATACTGCTTATACCATGAAACATGGTTAGTTCTTCATTTGGGTGTTTTAAATATATTCAATTAAGCTAGTTTTAGTTTTTACACCTCAAATGCGAAATCGAATTATTAATTATCTTTGTAACACTAAAGTGAAAAGTATATGGCATATGTATTAATTACTCATGACGTAGAAGATTACGATGCATGGAAAGTGATATTTGATATAGCCGCACCCATCAGAAAGGAAGCAGGCGAAATAAGTTATCAAATATTAAGATACGAGCAGGACCTAAATAAAATTGTTCACTTTTCGAAGTGGTCATCTATATCCAATGCGAAATTATTCTTTGAGTCTCCCGAAATAATTAAAATCAGAAAACAAGCAGGGGTTAAAACACCAGATTTTATTTATTTAAATGAATTACAAAATGGCGTACTGTAAGGGTTACGCGATATTTGAGAATCCTGTTCATATAACGTTAAAATAATGGAAAAATACTTTATAACATCAGCTAAGCCAGGGTAATCCATGGCAACCAAATATCAGCGACGCTACATGATGTTTCGTCTACCAGCTGTACTCAGGCCTCATGTAGTAATATAACAATGAAAAGAACAGATAACAGTAATTGATTAAAAGGGCTAAATCACAGATCTTTTATTTTAATCTTACAGTTTTACATTAATTACCCGGAGAAAAGAATCAGATAGTTCTCCACGCCCGGCTTTATCAATGAGCTGTTCCGCTGTCTGCACAATCTCCGATAAGGGTCCGGTTAAAAATACCATGCCAAGTTCAAGTGTCACCCTTTTGTCCTCAATCGGATTCTGCATGTTCAAATTTTCAGGCTGAAAAAATACCATCTGGATTTCATCAACTTCATCGGGAATACTATCGCAACCACCACCTGGAGCAACAAATGAAAACAGCTCCTCTGGATTGTGGAAGGACACGCTTTCTTCTTTAAATTCCTGGTCTCCAGCTTTAGCCGAAAACTCAACAGATATTATTGGTTTCATGGTTATTACATCCTCAGATTAGTTAACTATTACTCTACTCTCTTACGCCGACCTGCCTGCAGTTATTTATTACTTTTTTGAGCTATGTCAGATTCTTTGATTAGAAGGGACCGGAATCGATATAAAAATCATTAACACTCTGCTTGATTCGCCAATTTTTAAATACGGGCAGAAGATCTGTATGGAGAATATTTAGGCGCTGGTGATGGTCGACTTAAACCACAGGTTTATCAGGTATAAACAGAAATACAGGGATTACACACAGGGGCAGGCAATGCAAACCAGGAACAGCTAACTGGAAAAAATTCCCATTTATCACAGTCCCTTAAATACATTTTGCGCCTTTATTTCAATTTATCACCGCCACCTTCAATTGCTTCCTGATAAAGATGAACATCACGCTGCGGGAATGGTATAGAAATACCTTCAGCATCAAAGCGGCGTTTAACTTCCCGCGTAATATCCCAGTAAACATCCCAGTAGTCATCAGGTCTAACCCACGGGCGACAAATAAAGTTAACCGATGAGTCTGCAAGCTCATGCAGCTTCACTTTATATTCAGGTTGTTTCAAAACAAGCTCATGCCCGTTCACAATTTCTTCCAGAATTTTCTGCGCCTTATCAATATCATCGTTATAACCGATACCAAAAACCAGATCTACGCGACGCTCCGTGATGCCGGTAACATTCACAATGACATCACCCCAAACCGAATTATTAGGCACGATAACAAGCTGGTTATCCGGCGTTCTTAACTGCGTTGATAACAAGTTCATAGACTCGACCTTGCCAAGCGAACCGGCCACATTAATCACATCGCCAATATCAAATGGTCGATAAATCAACATAAGAATACCACTGGCAAAGTTACTGAGTGAGTTCTGCAGTGCAAAGGCAATGACAAAACCGGCAGCACCAATAATAGCGAGCACCGGTCCAATATTAATTTCCAGCGCCGAGAGGCCGACAAAGAGGCCAATTAAAAAAACAAGTCGACGCGCTGTCATCACCAGGAACTTACGTAATAATGTTGAGAAATGCTTTGACTTCGAAAATGCGTTTTTAGCGGTTTTTCCAGCCACGATTGAGAGCAGATAAAATACCACGATGATAACCACAAACTGGATTATGTTGAGGGCCCAGCGAAAACCACCCTCTGCCGACATCAACCAGCCGGTAATCGTTGTCCAGGTCGCACTCGCGTCCGTCACGTCAACCTTGATACCGGATATGGCCTTAATATAGGTATCGTATTCCTTGCTGTCGCCACCTTTGGCATCCAGCTCTGCCAACACAATATTAAAGCGATCGATCAGCGCCGTTCTTTCTGCCATTAAACCGGTAACATGCTTGAGTAATGCAGTTTTGAGATCTGCCTTCGCTTCTGTTGTCTTATCTGCGGCAGTGACAGCTTCACCTTCTTCCTTAGCCTTGGTTTCAGCAGCCTTGATAGCCTTCTGTACCGAGGCATCCCGAGTAGATTTTTTTTCAACCTCCTTTGCTTCTTTCAAAGCTTCTTTTGCTTCCTTGGTGGCTTCTTTTGTCTCTTCACGGTCGGTTTCATCGTTTGCCTGCTTTACATCTTCCAGTGCCTTCTCAACCTTCTTGGCCGTTTTTATCTCCTCCTTCTTGTAGATCGCCGCTACTTCAGCATCGCTGATTTCAGAGACCTTTTTCTGTAACAACAATAGCCATGCCTGCGCTTCAGCTTCGAGCTCGCATTTTGTCAATGGTTTGACGCGATGCGACAGTACTGCAACAGGTACCTTTACGTCTGTATTTGTGACAGCCTTGATATCAGATAAGCATTCAGCAGCAAAAGCGCCTTTAGACATCAAAATCACAATAACTGCTGGCCACAGCAGCCAGCTCAAGGTAACAGGATTTTTTTTCATTTGATTAATTCTCTCTGCAAGCTTTGCTGGTTATTTCTTCATGTCCAGAAAAAACAGTCTTGAGAAATATAGGTTGAAACAACGAGTAAAATAATAGCCTAACACTATCGCATTATTAAACTTTGCCAGAAATCAAAAAAAACAGAAAAATTTTCCCAGCTAGGTCGGAGTATTTACAGGTCTGCTTTCTATTGCAATTTATCATAGTGATCTACAGTATGAAAACCTGCGTGTAACAATAATGTAGACAAACCATAACAAATCCTTCATTTTAATAATTACTGTTTACAGACCTGTAGGAGCTATCCTTTATTGAAAAATTGTGGATAAGAGGTTTTATGCAATATTATATGAACGAATGGTCTGAGCAAACAGCTTCACTCATTACTGAAGATGGTTGTTCGCAGAATACATTCCAAAGCTTAGTAGATGCCATAGACGCATGTTTCTATGACTGCATGGTAGAGCCTGAATAAATTGAAAGACACGATAATTATCCTGATGTTTCAGATCTTGATTTCGAATCCAGTTTTGTTTGATTTTTGAAAGATAATTTATCTTAAATTAAAAAAGCCCGGATCAATTTAATCTGATAAAAAATATTTAACCTTCCCCGTTTCACGGATACATTTAAATAAATACAGACTATAGTCTTTCTAAGAAAAGAGCTTGCGCCAGTAAAACGAACGATTTATTGGCGCAAGCGCATAAGCTTTTTGATTTTTGTCAATGAACAATAATATGGATAATGTATATTACCCCGCCTTTGTTGCCAGAGCATATTAACCATGACACAGAATAAACCGATGAATCGTTGGCTCGTTGTTTTTGGCGCGATTACTATACAACTCTGCCTTGGCTCCATCTATGCCTGGTCCGTTTATACACCAGCCTTGATAGCTGCGGGCTGGAGCAAGCTGGATACTCAGTTTGTATTCGCGGCGGGCCTGACTTCTTTTGCATTAACGATGGTTTTTGCCGGACGCAAGCTAAAGTCCTGGGGGCCACGCAGGCTGGCAATAGCGGGGGGACTGACCTTGTGTGCCGGTTATGTGCTGGCTGGTTTGTCCGGTGGCACTGAATTTTGGCCAGTATTTTTGGGTGTTGGTGTGATTGGTGGTATCGGCATTGGTCTTGGTTATGTGGTTCCTATCGCGGTAGGCATGAACTGGTTTCCCGATCATAAAGGCATGATTACCGGGCTGGCAGTGGCCGGTTTTGGTTTTGGCGCTATGGCCTGGGTTAAACTGGCTGGTGCATGGGGAAACCTGATTTCCAGCATTGGTCTGGCACAAACCTTTATTGTTTACGGAATTGCTTTTGCTGCTTTGGTGCTCATTGGTAGCCTGTGGATGAAAATGCCGCCTAATGGCTGGCGTCCAGCCGGATATCAGGCACCCGAACAAAACTCGGGTTCAGGAAGCGAGGATTTCGGTGTTGGTGAGATGTTGAATACCCCTCAGTTTTATTTGATCTTTCTTACTTTTGCAGTCAGCGCGGGTGCGGGCTTAATGTCTATCGGGCTGATGAAGATTTATCCCATGGAGGCTCTGCAGGCTTCCGGTTATAGTGAACTGGAGGCCAGTGCTATTGCTGGTACGGCGATGGCGGTATTCTTCAGCCTGGCAAACGGCATCGGCAGAATTGTCTGGGGCACCCTGAGCGACAAACTCGGTCGTAAATACTCGGTGATGATGATGGCAGCCAGCCAGGGGCTGATTTTACTGGCATTCACTACCATGGCTGGCAACGAGTACCTGTTGTATCTTGGGGCAACGCTGATCGGTTTTAATTTCGGCGGTAACTTCGCACTGTTTCCTGCGCTAACCGCTGATGAGTTTGGTAACCACACTGTGGGACAAAATTATCCTTATGTGTTTTTATCTTATGGTGTAGGCGGGGTTGTATTCCCGGTATTAGGTGGCATGCTCGGTGATATGGGCAATTTCCCGCTGGCCTTTTCACTGTGTGGTTTTGCCTGTCTGCTCGGTGCAACGGCCATTGCCATCGTGTTTCCGCCACATCAAAGCGAAGCCCATCAGCCATTCAGCGTACACGGCTTTTTCCACCAGCTTCATATCTTTGATCACGAGGCCCAACAACAAATCAAGTAATTAGCGGCAGCCACACCTTTAAGAGCAGCTTGCCAGGCATTACTTCAATGCCTGGTGGTAAGTGTAGCCCTGTAAAAACCCCGCCTACTAAATTCACAGAACTGTCATCTTTAGTTAACAATTTTTTCATACCACTCAACAAAGATAAGCACTCTCAGAAAATAACTGGGCTTTATGTAACCTTAAATAAAGAGCAGCCATCGTGCTGCTCTTTTTATTTATTTGGTATATTTGCATTATCACTTTCAAACAGACCAATAATCATGATTGCAAACCCAACACCTGCTCTGTTAGACAGCTTATACTGGATTACCCTGATAGCTGTTATCGTCTCATCTGCCTCCGGGGTACTAAAGGCCGGCTTCAAACAGTTTGACCTGTTCGGTGTGATAATTATTGCAATCGCGACCGGGCTGGGCGGTGGCTCGCTGCGTGACATGCTGCTGGATCGCGAGGTGTTCTGGATTCGTGACCAGGTGTTTTTCATCGCCTCACTTGGCAGCGCGATCTTCATCTTTATCTCTGCACGCCTGACAGCCATTTCACCGCGTTTTTTCCTGGTGGCTGACGCAGCGGGTCTGGCGACTTTCGGTATTGCCGGAACACTGGTCTCGCTGATGGTAGGTGCACCCTGGCTGGTCGCCAGTTTTATGGGTGTAATGACCGGCACCATGGGCGGTATCTTTCGGGACATATTAAGCAATGAACCACCGGTCGTGTTCCAGAGCCCGCTCTATGCCACGGTATCATGGGGAGGCTCATTACTGTTTATCGCTCTACTATACCTGGATCTGGACGCGACATTTGCAGCCACTATTGCCGGAGCAGGTATTTTTATTACCCGCCTGCTCGCGCTTAAATTTAATATCAGCCTGCCAAGGTTTCGCTTCAAGTCTTAATGATAAAGAGCAGATTCAGTGACAAATAAGAATTGCTCGTATTCCATTTTTCACCCACTAATAAAATACTATAAATTACTCTAGTCTAATTCATCAACCATAAAAAAAGGGCAAGACCTGCAGGTCTTGCCCTTTTTAACCCTCACCCGTTAAAGGATGTGAGCATAAGCTGCATTATTTACCATACAGCTTATATAGCGATTTATAAATTAAAGCGCTACGATGTTTTCTGCTTGAGGACCTTTAGGGCCTTGCGCAACAGTGAATTCAACTTTTTGACCTTCAGCCAGAGTTTTGAACCCTGAACTGGAGATAGCGCTGAAATGAGCAAAAACATCTGGACCAGATTCTTGCTCGATAAAGCCAAAACCTTTAGATTCGTTGAACCATTTTACGGTGCCGGTTGTAGTAGACATAGTTATTTCCTATTAATTAAATTTAAATGTAATTTGGCCTGATGAATAAATCCATAAGACCATTTGGCTGAAAAATGTTGTTATTAAATATGAAGAACAGGACGAGAGACTAAAGAAGTGACATCGAAACGGTGTTGCATAAATATAAGTAGTACTTTTAAGCTACAGGTATTATACAAAGTCTAACGTTATTGTCAATCAAACCTCAATAATACAAAATTATATTTAACAAAGTGCTAATTATAAAAAAACAATCCCTTTGTTCCCTTGTCCTGGTGAAGCAAAACCCTCATGGTAAATATTATTAAAATTTGACCACCCTGCTGCTTACCTGCTTTCCCGAGAACATATCACGTTGCTACCAAACCAGAAATGCATGTCTTTATCTAAAAATTCATCGGCAGCCATAAAGTGTGTTCCATCACAGGAGAAGTTAAGTCCGACCAGACCGTTCATAATGTTTAGCGAAGCCGCGCGCAGATAAATTGTTTCGTCTTCTTCTCTTAATAATTTAAATGCCTTTAATACATTGTGTATCATCTCAACCGGTGTGACAGCCTGTTCCGGGTAAGGCGTTTTTTCATAAACCAGGCAGACTTTTGGGTTGATTATTTCATCCAGCACATGCAGACGATAGCAATATGGATCACTCTGGGCCCACAAAGTCGCACGCGAGCTGGAAAAATATAATTCGGCGTGAAAGATGCCCTGCTCGGTTATCAATGACTCGACCACGTCGAGTACTTCATCCAGCTGCTCATCCATAGCACTACGACTACGCGTCTGTTGAAACAATGTGCTACGAATTGAAGGATCACCTTTTATCTGGCGCCATTGATGCGGCTCTACGCCACTGACATTTTTTAGCGGCAGGTCGTTCAGTCCAAAATCTGCTGCAATATATCCGAGCACCTTATCACCACATTTAATACTGTGCAGTGCCGTTATACAGGGCTTGCGTGTCTGTTTATCAATATAAACATCACTCAGCAACAGTGCTGTATTTTCCCCCCGGTCAAGATTATCCAGATAGGGGCGACTGGATAAGTTCTGACCGATTATTGTCTTGTCGATAATTTCATCGGAGACATTACTGCTGTGCTGTAAACCACGATCATCAATGGCATACAACAAACGGCAACGATGGTCTGTTTTTTGTTGCAAAAAGTTTTTTAATTCCTGATCCAGTGCATCTCTGTCATTCCAGTTAGTTCTGCAAATATCTGCCAAATAACTTAAAGGATCAAGCAATAAGCCTTCGATAAAACTGCGTTGTTTAATTATAGAATCATCCAGCCAGCCCATTTTTTTCATCCCTATATTTTATAATTATGGAAAGAATAAAACCGCCATCATTTATACCAATAATTGTTAATGTTTTATTAAAGAATAATGACGATTTATACCAGCACTTCAGCTGCAGAAATAATTTGCTCAGCAATTTCACCAATTCGTTTATTGTGATTCATTGCCAGTTTACGGATGGCGTTGTATGCCTGATCTTCACTCAATCTTTTCGTTTTCATGATAATACCTTTGGCTTTTTCAACACTCTTACGTTCATGTAATGCCTTTTTGGTCTGTTTCAATTCACTCTTTAAACGTTGCTGTTCATTAAAACGCGCTTTGGCAACAGCCAGCAATGACCCCAGGCGCTCTGCATCATTACAGTCAACCACGTAGGTTGATGCACCAGCCTTGACAGCAGCATTGATCGAATCAGGCTGCGAGTCTCGTGTAAAAATTATCATTGGCGTCGGTTGCTTTTCAGTAATCGCTCGCATTTGCCGCAACAGCGACTGGTCAATTTCATCGCGAATAAAAATCAGAACATCAGGGCGCAACGATACGACATAACCGCTGGCATCATTATTCGACTCGATCAGTTTCAATATGCGATAACCCGACTTTGACGCTACCCGCAATAACGGCTGCGTGCTCTCAAAGCTGTTCGCGACAAGTATCAGGTCCATTAAATTGTGTTCTTTATAATCATACGAATTTAAAGTTTGCAAAATACATGCCAGAAATAATAGATAAATAAAGCAGTAAAACCGGGGATTTTATAGCGTCACATCATTATGACGCACCGTTTGTTAACAAACTCAGCGTGTAATGCACTTTTAATGTGCAGACTTTTTCATCTAAAGCGGTTTTCTCATATGCTTTTTACTGGTGCACTAATGGCTAGATTTATAATAAGATTTAACATCGTATTACCTATTTATTCCCGTTAATTCCGTTACACCGCAGTAATTTCGATCAGCTACAATCTAATTACAGTTCAGTTCCCTGATGACAGCGTGCAGATGACTGATGTTTCATAAATAAATTACCTTAAATAAACGTTGTCTTCCTGCGTCAGCATGACAATTATAATTACGCTTAACGGTTAACATTAAATATGCATTCCCAGTTAAAATAAGCCTTGGTCAAAGTACAGACAAAGGTATCAAGAATTGTAATGAAAATATTTTACGGCGACTACTTACCGAAGACTCCTCTTTTGATAACAAAGGCATTACCGATGGTATGGGCAGCTGCACTAATGCACAGGAAGCCAGCGAATATTGTGTTAAAAGTTTTCTCAACGATAACTTGCACACCAAAAACGTGTTCAGTCAAATCCTCTGGTGCAAAAGTTTTAACCGCGACAAACAACTGGTTATTAAATAATGGCAATTAAGCGGGATTTTATTACTTGGTAATATTGTCTGGTTGATCATTTTTATTTCATGAATCGCAATTCTAATGTATAAATCAGCAACGCATGTTAGCTGCATCATTCTTGCTGGCGGCAGGGGTAAACGTGCAGGCGGCCTGGATTAATCTCAATACCCCCTCTATCTCAGGATAGTTAATCAGTGGCGCCTTAATACAGGCGGAATATGGTGCTACAATTCATAGTATGACTGCTCATGATACTAAATCATTTTTCACGTCTGATGAGTTTTTTTGCCAGGAAACCCGGTTATTGTCACAGACATATAATCTAGCGCATGTTTTACTTAAACGAAGCCAGTCAGATCATATATTTAAACCTATTCGTTCGCTGCAATATCTTGCCATCATTGAAAAGAATGCTTTCTGGTTTGTCGACAGTTTAGCGTATGCCGTTCGTGGTGATGAAGGCGGGCGATTGATTAGAGTTTCCTGGCATCCAGTCATTAATGCAAACCAGCGTGAGGGTTTAACTCAACATATGGATTGCCGGGTTATTTTTTATGGTGAAGATATGTCTGAGATTCAAACTCGACTGAACAGCGAGTTCTATCAGTGGAATACGAATAACAGGATAAGATCATGAAGATTTAACAGTGCATGTCTTTGTTTATTTGAAAAAGACCGTACTCGCAACCATCCTTCATCCGAGAAAAGGGATTTGCATGCACAATAGCGAAAGTTTTATCCTGATTATTGATCATCCGTTATTTTATTCCTTAGTCTTTCAGGCTTTATAGAAATTAAAACTTGCACCCTCTTTCCATGGCCATCAAAATACCGCGATGGATATCACCCCCCAACAGCGTAAGCAGGAAACCAACCGTATCACCCTGTGGGGCGTTGCGGTTAATCTTGTTCTTGCCGTGATAAAAATTGCAGGCGGCCTCATTGGGCAATCCCAGGCCCTGCTGGCAGATGGTATTCACTCACTTTCTGATCTTGCCAGTGACGCCATGGTGCTGTTAGCAGTCAAACACGCAGGTGAGGATGCTGATGAAGATCACCCTTACGGCCATGCTCGCTACGAAACCCTGGCAACGGTAGCGCTTGGCATCTTATTAATCGCTGTCGCTGGCGGTATCGCATACGATGCCATACTTCGGCTTGAACACCCCGATGAAATAGCCGTACCAGCTCTGTTCACACTGATTATCGCTGCGATATCAATTGTTAGTAATGAAGGCCTGTATCACGCCACACGTGTCGTCGCGCAAAAAATCCGCTCGCCATTACTCGAAGCCAATGCCTGGCATCATCGCAGCGATGCAGTATCATCCATTGTGGTACTTATTGGCATTGGTGCAACCTATATAGGTTACCCGGTACTTGATTCGGTTGCCGCTATTCTGGTGGCATTAATGATCGCCAAAATCGGGCTGGATTTAAGCCGTCAAAGTATACAGGAGCTGGTTGATACCGCACTGGAACCTGAAATGGTTGAACATATCAAACAAACTATTTTAGACATAGATGATGTCCGCCAGCTACATATGTTACGCACTCGTCGTATGGGACATAATGCGCTGGTTGATGTACATATACAGGTCTCCCCCAAACTTAGCGTCTCTGAAGGGCACCACATCACCGAAACAGTTGAAACCAGCCTGAAGGATAAGTTTGAAGATATTAATGACGTAACGGTACACATCGACCCTGAAGATGATGAAACCTCTGCCAGCTGTAAACATTTGCCACTACGTAGCGAATTACTGCTTATGCTGAGCAATGAATGGACAAAACATGATGTATTTAAAAATATTGATGATGTTACCCTGCATTATCTTGATGGCCACGTTCATGTTGAAGCCTGTTTACCACTTCATTATTTACAGGAGCTTAAAGATGCCGACTCACTCAAACAGGATTTTAATGAGCTGAACAGCCATATAAGCTATATAGGTAGAAGCCAACTGCATTTCAGCTAATTACACAGAAATCTTTACCATTTGCGCACCAAAATAGTGCTCACACACTTAGGATGATCCTTCAGTCTTCTTTTTTATGATATACCGGCTATTAAGCCCATAATATGGGGTTTCCTTTATTGGCGCGTTTCGTGCAAAATCTACCCCTGTAAAAAAGGGCCTATGATACGCTCTGCTTCATATAACTTTTTTGTAAAAAGTGAACAGAATTGTTTAAAGGTTCTTTTATCCGGAAGGCTCACCGACTGGCTTCCGGGTAAACACAAAAAAACAAACGCCGGGCCGGCAACCAAATAGCATCAGCAAAGGTGCAATACGTTCTCTGCACGGATTATTTTTTATAAATTGATTAGAGGCTCTACATAATGGCTGCAAGCGACGTAATGAATATGATTAAGGAAAAAGACGTTAAATTCGTCGATTTCCGTTTTACTGATACACAGGGTAAGGAGCAGCATGTTTCTGTACCTTCTCACACTATCGATGAAGACGTACTGGTTGAGGGCAAGATGTTCGACGGCTCTTCAATCCAGGGCTGGAAAAGCATTAATGCATCAGACATGATCATCATGCCGGATTGCGATTCACAGGTTATCGACCCGTTCTGCGAAGAAGTCACCATGAACCTGCGTTGCGATGTTATCGAACCTACAGATATGACCGGTTATAACCGTGACCCACGTTCTATAGCTAAACGTGCTGAAGCTTACTTAAGCTCAACCGGAATCGGTGATACCGCCTACTTCGGCCCTGAAAACGAATTTTTTGTTTTTGACGGCGTTCAATGGGGCGACGAGATGGGTGGTGTTTTCTACAAGATCGAATCTGAAGAAGCGGCATGGAACACCGGTAAAGAATACGATGGCAGCAACATGGGTCACCGTCCTGGCGTTAAAGGCGGTTACTTCCCGGTTCCTCCAATCGATTCATTACAGGACCTGCGATCATCTATGTGTTTAGTAATGGAAGAGATGGGTACGATGACTGAAGTACACCATCACGAAGTTGGTACTGCTGGTCAGTGTGAGATCGGCGCAGCGTTTAACACCATGGTTCGTAAAGCTGACGAAGTACAGATTTACAAATATGTTGTACATAATGTTGCCGAAGCTTATGGCAAAACTGCGACCTTCATGCCTAAACCTATGGTAGGTGATAACGGCAACGGTATGCACGTTCACCAGTCTATCTTTAAAGACGGTGAAAACACCTTCTCCGGTGACCTGTATGGTGGTTTATCGCAGACCGCTCTGTACTACATCGGCGGCATCATCAAACATGCTAAAGCGCTTAATGCCTTTGCTAACGCTTCAACCAACAGTTATAAACGTCTTGTTCCTGGTTTCGAAGCGCCTGTAATGCTGGCCTATTCTGCTCGGAACCGTTCTGCTGCTATCCGTATCCCACACGTATCAAGCCCTAAAGGTCGACGTATCGAAGTTCGCTTTGCTGATAATACAGCGAATCCTTACCTGTGTTTTGCTGCCATGCTGATGGCTGGCCTTGATGGCATCAAGAACAAGATTGATCCAGGTGCATCTGCAGATAAAGATCTGTATGACCTGCCAGCAGAAGAAGAAGCAAAAATTCCACAAGTTGCCTTCTCTTTTGATGAAGCATTAAAAGCACTGGATCAAGATCGTGCCTTTTTGACTGAGGGCGGTGTATTCGACGATGACTCAATCGATGGCTTTATTAAGCTGAAGAGCGAAGAAGTTCAGCGTTACCGTGCTTCTGTACACCCTTGTGAATTTGATATGTACTACAGCGTATAAGAGCAAGCTAAGTTCTTATGCCAGGGTCTGACTAAACTGCGGAATTTATTCTGTGAACAGACCTGCTGAAGAACTGCCGCTAATTATAAAGGCCTCACACATAGTTTTATGTGTGAGGCCTTTTATGTACAGGATGTACGGTATTCCGCAAGGAGCCAGGGATGGCGGTGCGGTTATGTACAGGATGTACGGACTGAAAATTGCTCCATGCATTTTCCGCACTTCCCACTTCCATGTGGGTCGTATTCCGCAAGGAGCCAGGGATGGCGGTGCGGTAGTTGCCATAAAGCTAAACAAAAGCTATGCTTGAAACAATGAAAAATACTATTTTAAAAAGTTTACTGACAGCATTACTTTTATTTACCTTTACTTCACATGCAGGATTATATAAAGGCCTGGATGAAAGGGGTAATGTGGTTTATTCTGACACACCATTTGAAAATGCTGAAATAATCACACCTGCACCTTTAAGCGTTGTTGACGCACCTAAAGTTAAACCTGAACAGAAAGTTATTGCAGAAGAAAAACAGGTAGAAACGAAATACACAAAATTTAGTATCACCGCACCCAAAAACGACCAATCCATCTGGAATGAGCCTGCGCTAATGGTCTCTCTACAGCTCAATCCTGCACTAGCCACCTCAGAAGGCCATAACATCTGGTTAATGATGGACGGCAAAGCGCTGGTTAAAAAAAGTCAAAGCCTGTCACTGCCTATTGGCCGTGCTGACCGTGGCAGCCACACACTTCAGGCACAGGTGAGAAATAAACAAGGCAAGATCATCAAACGCACAAAATCAATCACTGTACACATTAAAAATACCGTTATCCCTGGAAAAGCAGCGCGTTAATCAATGATTAAGAAAAATTAGCAGGGTGCTTTGCATAAAGCCTCTTTTTCATTATCATGGCACATCCAGCATCGAGGCCGTTAAAGGGGGAGCGAGAACATATACTGGCGGTACGGTAACAAGGCAATGCAGGCAGCAATTGCGAGCATGCGAAAGCATTAAAATTGGCCTTAAAATGCTCAATTACATTCAGTAAACTGCACCTTTTAAACACAACTGCATTGCTACAATGAAAGCCTACATTGTGCAAAGCGCTCTTAGTAAACCTTATCGTCATAATGATGCATATTACGCACCATTTATTCACACAAATAAAACAACTTACTATGCAATAACACTAGTAACGCACCATTATAGTGCGGTAAACTGTCGACATCTTATTGAATTGATATTTTTTACTGCTTATTAAATATAACTTATTGAAATAACAGCAATAAAATATACTAAAATCTTCCTGTAAATTCTGGTTCAATTCTTGCATAAAACTAGCTATGATCGCACCTGAATACCATTCTCCGCAAACTATCATTGATAACCTGCACTCAGCCGTCATCGTAATTGGCGAAAACCTGCAAATTATGTGCATCAACCCGGCGGCTGAAATGTTATTTCATATCAGTAACAATCGAGCAGTTAAAAAAAATATTCGTCAGCTAATCATCAATGAACATGAGTTTTTTGATCGTCTGGAACGATCACTTCTTTCGACCCACCCTTATACTGTGCATGAAGACCAACTAAGCCTGCATAATCACCAGGTTATCGATGTTGATTATTCTGTATCACCGATTCAATACCAGGATAAAGGAAAATTTTTATTACTAGAATTTATTCGTTTAAAAACACAGCATAAACTTTCACAAGAAGAAAGCATACTCCGCCAGTATGAAGCCAGTAAAAGTCTGTTACGAGGACTGGCTCACGAAATAAAAAACCCACTGGGGGGGATTCGAGGCGCAGCACAGTTACTCGAAAGAGAGCTTGAAAATGGCCCAAATAGCAGCGAAAACAAACAGTTTACTCAAATCATTATTAATGAAGCCGACCGTTTAAAAAACCTGATCGACCGGATGGTTGGACCAAAAGATATTCCTACAAAAAGTGATGTCAATATACACCAAATATTAGAACATGTGCGCCAACTGGTGCTAGCAGAAAATGATCGAATTTTAATATCGGCTGATTATGACCCCAGCGTTCCCGAGTTACACGCTGATGAATCAATGATGATACAGGTGATATTAAATATCACCCGGAACGCAGTGACAGCTGCAACGTCCAATTCAACTACCAATAATAAACCAACAATTATTTTTAAAACACGAACCCAGCGTAATTGCACTATCGGCTTACACACCTACCCTTTAGTCGCCAGAATCGATATCGAAGACAATGGTAGTGGCGTCAAAAAAGAATTACTGGAAAAAATATTTATGCCGATGATAACCGGTCATGCAGAAGGCACCGGACTGGGTTTATCCATCGCGCAATCACTGGTACAACAACATAATGGCATCATAGAATTCACCAGCAAACCAGGCAAAACTGTTTTTACTATTTTGCTGCCCGTTAAGACACAAAATGGAGCACATGAATGACTTCGCACATAACCTCAGAAAAGCATATCTGGATTATTGATGATGATGACTCGATACGCTGGGTCCTGCAAAAAGCACTTGAAGGCGCTGGTTTCATTGTTACCAGCTTCGATAATGCCAACACTATTTTAGCTAAATTAAAACAGGAACAACCAGACGCGATCATTACTGATGTACGTATGCCTGGTATTGATGGCCTGGAATTACTTTCCCTGCTTTCATCTGATCACCCTGATTTGCCTGTTATCATTATGACCGCGCACACCGACTTAGATAGCGCTGTTTCTGCTTATCAGGGTGGCGCATTTGACTACCTACCTAAACCATTTGACATCGATGACGCCATAGCAGTCGCTCAACGTGCCTGTAATAAAAAACAGTTATATGGAAATCAGCTGACAGCAGATAATAATACGACCCGAAATCATTGGTGCTGCACCCGCCATGCAGGAAGTTTTCCGCACCATCGGACGCTTATCAAAGTCTGTCATCAGTGTTTTAATTACCGGTGAGTCCGGTACCGGAAAAGAACTGGTTGCACTCTCACTTCATAAACACAGCCCGAGGGCGGATAATGCTTTTATTGCTTTAAATACCGCAGCTATTCCAAAAGAATTGTTAGAATCTGAATTATTTGGCCATGAAAAAGGCGCCTTTACCGGTGCCCAGGCATTACGAAAAGGTCGCTTTGAACAGGCCGATGGTGGCACTTTGTTTCTCGATGAAATTGGCGACATGCCAGCTGAGCTGCAAACTCGTTTATTACGTGTGCTGGCTGAAGGCGTGTTCTACCGTGTAGGCGGACACACTCCGATTAAAGTTAATGTGCGAGTGATTGCTGCTACACATCAAAATCTTGAGCAGCACGTTAAACAGGGATTATTTCGTGAAGATTTATATCATCGTTTAAACGTAATTCGCATTCAACTCCCTCCATTGCGAGAACGCAGAGAAGACATCCCTGCATTATTCAATTTATTTCTACAACGCGCATTAAAAGAACTCGCCGCTGCTGATAATACAACAGAAAGCAAAACCATTGCTGATGACACCATGGCTTATCTAAGCTCGCTTAACTGGCCGGGCAATGTAAGACAAGTAGAAAATACCTGCCACTGGCTTGCAGTCATGACGTCCGGCCAGGTTATAAATATTTCTGACCTACCAGCAGAATTAATAGAAGAAAATCAATCTGTAGATATTGAATCAGGCGAAAACTGGCAGCAAAAACTCAGCGCTAAAGTGCAGCAACAATTACTCTCAGGCGAAACTGAGATAGCTGCACAGGTTATTCCAGAAGTTGAAAAAGTTTTAATTGGCGCTGCATTGCAAAAAACCAATGGCAGAAAAAACGAGGCAGCCATATTACTAGGCTGGGGACGGAACACTTTAACCCGGAAGATTAAGGAACTTGGGCTTTAAGTTTTAAGTTTTAAGTTTTAAGTTTTAAGTTTTAAGTTTTAAGTTTTAAGTTTTAAGTTTTAAGTTTTAAGTTTACAAACTTTGTACTTACTACTTACTACTTTCAACTTTATTTTCTATACAGTTCATATATGCCTGCTCAACATTCTCACCATGATACTGCTGTTTGAATTTTTCTGGCGATCCTGAAAAATAAATTTTGCTGTTATGTAACACCGCCATGGTGTCGGCCATTTCTTCAACGTCGGCAAGCACATGAGAACTGAAAAAAACGGTCGCTCCCTGCTGCTTTAGTTGTGCCAGCTGTTTTTTAAACAATACACGCGCACGAGGGTCAAGCCCACTCATAGGTTCATCCAGAATCAATAAAGATTTACCACTTAACAAACAGGATGCCAGCCCTAGCTTCTGTGTCATGCCCTTTGACAGTTTATTTACTGACTCCTGCATAATGGATTTATCCAGCTCCAGTCCATCAAGCACCTGTTCTATTTTTTGCTGGTTATAATCACTGCCATGTAAACGCAACATGTATTGAATAAAGTCCTGAGCACGTAAATGCGCGGGAGGTGAAAACCGATCAGGAAGATAAGCAACATTTTCACGTGAATTCACCTTTCGATGCGAGCATCCATTGATAGTGATATTTCCTGAATTTATACTAATTAAATCTAGAATAGATTTAATCAGGGTTGACTTACCACTGCCGTTCATACCAACCAGGCCAAAAAATTCGCCCTGTTTTATTTCAAGGTCGACCTTGTCCAAGAACGACTTTACTGGCATAACGTTTAACTACTTGCTGGCACTTAATAATCATATTTTCTCAAAAAAAAGAGTCCAAACGGACTCTTTTTACATTAACTCTATACGGAAAAAATATTTAATTAGAAGTTTCTAAATACAGCGGCACAATCAGAACTTGGTGCTTGCACCTCGTATACGAATGAACCAACAGTAGCCGTTTCATCTCGTTCACAGGCATCCGATACAGCCCATCCTGTGCCGTTTGCGCCAAGCCGCATAGCACCGGTCCTGAGGCACCCCATCATCCACTTTTCTATCTAATTCTGCTATCACTTCAATTGGAATACCCCGTCCCGTAATCAACTCATGTGCATCCGCACCTGCAGCGCCTTTAACTGAGGTTCCATAGGATAAGTTCATGCCCGCACCAAAACCATTGTCAGGGCAAGTGGTAACGTCGCAATTATATGCATCTACTGCAACAGGAGCTTCATCAAAATTACCGGTTATGTAACCAGCAGCAGCCAAATGTATCCAGACATTAGGGCGTTCAGCAGCTTCGGCAACAGTAGAACCGACCAAACCATTTCCATCACCATCAGTTGGTGCACCTGGCAGATTGATGCTTGCCTGTTTATAGTCCCCCGGAAAAGCACGATAACGGTCCTGGAAACTAAACCAGGCAGCGGTAATACCATCAACAGTGTTGTTTAATGCTCTAACTCTGGCAGTGTTAATCAACTCCTGCCCCTTTAACACGCCACCTAACAAAAGACCGATAATCACTAACACAATAGCAATTTCAATTAAGGTGAAACCACCTTGTGCTGTACTGGAAATTTTTTTGCCGAGGAATCTATTATCTGGTAGTGCTAGCATTTTTTGTTTAGATACTCTGTTCATGACATTAGTCTCTGCTTTAATTGCATAATTCTTATTATTTTATCTTATTTGACTACGTTGCAATTTCTATACCAACCTTTATAGCCCATAAAATACAGCTTTGTAGTAAATATATCGGCTTTTTATAGAAATATTTGTCTATTTTTCAACACTTTGACGTTTTTTCAACAGTTTTTCTTCCAGCACCGCAATTTTTTGTGTCAGGAAGCTCATTTCATATGGGTCGGTTATTACCTTGCTGTCAATCAGTGCGCCGACAAGGATTTTTGCCGCTTCCACCTCCCCCATGTCTTCTAATACAATAATCTTCATATCTTTTGCCCAATAGGGTACGTGTTCACCCGTTGCTTTCTCTGCCAGGGCATTAGCGTACTTTAAAGCCAGATCAAGATCTTTGAGCTCATGTTTTGCTGTAATTATCACATGCGCCAGCCAACGCCAGTACTTGTTCGGGTCTTCATTAAATTTATAAAACACATAATCCATCATAATGCGCTGCTTCTCCGGATCTTTTACACTGCCGTAAACCCTTGCGGCGACCAGCATCGGATAATGTCCCCGTGGATCTAATTCAAGGCTGGTGTCCAGCCATTGTGTTAGTCGATGATAGTCAAGCTGATGAAAAGAAATACTGGCACCGGGTTGATTATCAAAGGCCTGCAACCAGAGATTTAAAAATTTGGATGCTGCTATTGGTTCACCCAGAGAACTCAACACATAGGTACGCGTTGATAGTGGCGGCGGCAGATCTTCTGCCCTGGCAACAACAGGTTCCTGCATATTGTGCCAGAGTAATTGCATAATAAGCGCTAAAACAAGAAAGCCTTTTACTGCTTTGGGAACATCAGACACGGGCCTGTCTTTATGTAAAAAATGGTGATAATGCACAGTCAGTCTCTAGCTCGGATATTTCATGAGAACACTAATAGGTAAGGTAAACATTTAAATATAATAAAAAATCATCGTACATTAATAAAGTACAGTATGCCCCAAACAACGGCATTGCGATGAAATATCCAGGCCAGGGAACCTCTGATTAAGTCTGGGTCGAACAGATTGTCGGTTAAAATGTTCTGCTTCAAGGCGTGGAACGCGCGTAATAGCAGGGCTATTGCGAAGTTCTTCAACGCGGAAACGGCACATTTTAACCACAAGATGTCGATTCATGACTTAATCAGAGGTTCCCTAGAAATTTTTCCTGTAAAAATCAAACAATGCGATAAAAGACAGGAATATAAGATAAACCATGGTTTGTCCAAACAAAGGCAACAGCACCCCCCATTCAGCGGTGTTATAGGTTAGCCACTCCGTTTGCGTAAAACGATGTAAATCAGGTAATAACCAGGTCATTAACTCAATCACACTGTCCATAAATTTCTGCGCCATCGACGTATGAGCGATGATAGGGAATTTTGCCATTAAAAAAATTGAGGTGACAATGCGTGATGCACCATAAATAATAAACACAGCGGTTAATGCCGAAGGCACCTGGTTAAAAGTGAATAACATCACCAGGCTCAGCGCAACTACTAGAATCAGCTCCAAAAATAAAGAGATCATCCAGATAAAAACCTGCTCAGCATCTGCGTACAGTAATAACAGAACCGCAAATATTATTGACACCAACAAAGCAATATAAACATAGCCAGTTAGTTTTCCAAGATAATAATTACCCCGGTGTATTGGCATTGCCAGAATCATTTCCAGGGTTTTATCCTGTAATTCTCGCACCGTACTGGAAACAACAAACAAGGTAACCATGACCACTGCGCTTATTCGCAAAAAGGCTGCAAGAATAGCTACCTGCGTTACCCGGTGTTCTGTAATAGCAAGTTCACCGATAAATTCAACCAGCGCAAAACTGATGCCGATAACCAGAAACGCCAGTAATAATAGTCGATTCCTTAACGACTCAATAATAGTAAATCTGGAAATGGTAAGTACCTGGGCAAACATTTATTTCATTTATACCTTATGTAGATAGTGCCTGCACTGATTATAGCTATAAAAGCGTTAGTTGGCAGTTATCAGTTATCAGCTTATAAACAAAAAATAAACCGCAGAGGATACAGAGATCTTTTATTGTTTGTGCCTATGGTGTATCTGACGGTACAAAGATTTTCTCTGCGCTTCTGCGGTGAAAAAGCTTTTAAAACTGAAAACTGCCTGCTTAAAACTGCCAACTATATTTTAGATGTTCTACAATATTATGAAATGCCCTAAAAAATCATGAAAAATCACATATGACCGTAGACAAACAACTGTTAATCAACAATGAACATCGCTTATTAGGGTTAATGCTGTTTAGCTTACTGGCGGCTATCCACCTGGGCGATAGCGACACCACTGCACTAAGTTTTTTAATTGTGCATTTTGGTGTCTTTCTTCTCTGGCAACCCATTGTTAAAAAGCAGTCCACATTTAACACCAGGCAACTCATCATTTTATCGGTTTTGATCTTTGCTTTTATTTACTGGTTTAATCCCTGGCTGAATGCTTTCTGGTCTTTACTGTTGCTGACATTATTAACCGGGCGAATTTTTGCTCGTGGTCTTGCTCGCGCTGCTTATGGCTTCGCTGTCATTATTCTTTTTCTTGAACTCATATTAATTACTACCCCGGAACTATTTCATCTTGCCGCGCTTTCTTCAACAATACAGTCAACTTTCAGTATGGTATTAATGATACTACCGCTCAGCTTACTGTTCATCCCGGTAACCGACACCACTTCAAAACAGATCGATTTCATTCGTGGTTTTTTAGTGGTGCTGTTAGTTATCTTTTTATGTATGAGCAGTGTATTAATCAGCTTAACCGCTCAGCAGGCATATATTGAATCATTAGCGATTAGCGTCATCATTTTGAGCTTATTTTTATTACTTACCGCAATATTATGGACGCCACGTGGTGGATTCGCCGGACTGGCGCGATTATGGGAAAAATACATTCTCGATATTGGCGGCCCTTTTGAGGAATGGATTACGCATGTAGCAACACTGGAAGCCGATACCCGACTCGGGGCTGATAATTTTCTTTCCGCAAGCCTGCATTACCTGATGCAGCAACACTGGATCTGTGGTGTCCACTGGCAAACAAACGCTGCGGATGGTTTTGAAGGTGAAGAATCATCGTACCAGGTTAGCATCAATGATGAAAAACTAAGATTAACCCTGCACACATACACCCCGGTCGGCCCTTCATTAATGCTACATGCAAAATTATTACTCAGCATCCTAACTTTTTACTATCGAGCTAAATTACATGAACAGCAACTCATCAAACAGGCACATATGCAGGCAATTTATGAAACCGGCTCCAAGTTAACACATGATATGAAAAATATTTTACAGTCCACACACACCATGACACAAATTATTAATGATAACGATTCACAAATGTCAGAGATTATTGATGTCCTGAAAAAACAAATGCCATTATTAACGCAGCGCCTGAACACAACCCTGGAAAAACTGCGTGCACCGCAAAATACTGACCTGGTAACAGAAAGCTTAAACGGTTCATTACTGCATTGGTGGAACCAGCTGCAACAGCGCTATACCGAGCCTCATATACAATTTTCCACTGACATAAGTAAAGACATGGAAATACCCATTGATGTTTTTACCACTGTTATTGAAAACCTGTTAGATAATGCTAGAAGCAAGCGAATGCGAGAACCTGAACTTAAAATAGTCGTTCAACTTTCCAACATAAATAAGCAATTATGTTTATCTGTATGCGATACGGGTAGCGCGATAACTGAACAAATTGCCCAGCAATTATTTAACGAAGTTGTTTCCTCGCAGGATGGTTTTGGTATTGGCCTGTACCAGTGTAATGAACTGGCAAAAAATCATGGTTATAAATTAAGTATTGAAGGGTATTAATAGTAATTTTGATGGTCACGTTTGCTTCACACTTATATCAACTTAAGGCGGCAGCACACCTACATCGACCATTTTTGCTTTTAACTCATACGAATTAATCCAGACAAGAATATCATCAAAAACACCACCTGTTGCCGCTGCCCCTTCTTCTGTTGGTGTACGTGACATAAAAACAGAATTTGCATCAACATTTTCATTTTCGTCATCATGGCCATTGCCTATTGCAGGTATCGCAGGTCGGTTTACGCCAGTAACACTGACACCACCCAAACCATTTTTTCCATGTGAAAATATAACTGCAACAGCATTTAAAGCAATAATTTGTGGAGCATTACCCTGTCTTGTATTTATATCTCCTGTCCCCATATCAACAGACCCTATTGAAAACCCCGCATTATTTGAATAATCTGCATGAACCCAATAACGATATTGGTTTCCCCAGGAATCAGCCCTGTGAATACCCAAACTACCCCATGGTAAAGTACCTACGGCATTACCTGCATCACAAATACCAGCCGTGCGATTTTCAAAACCATCAGGTGGCACATCTATATCTGGACAGGGTAAATAGGCTACTGCCCCTTTGCTAAAGGCATAAGCCATTAACACCTGTTTTATTTCTAATAGTTCTTTTTTTGTATTATCACGTCGTGTAGTATCAACTCTGCTGGCAAATGTACCGATGAAGCTGCCAACTAGCAATCCAACTATAACCAGTACAACTGCAATCTCAATAAGAGTAAAACCTGATTGCTGCTTTCGAAATGTGCTGAATAGCGTCAGCATGAAGCAACCGTTAAATCTGGTTTTATGCAATACATTATGTCATTAACACCGGTAGTAACATAAGCACCTTTGCCCGTAGCAGCTATAAAAGCCGGCTGATTAACAATGGCGTCATCAATATAATTACTGATATCGTCTTTAGTACTAACATCACCATCTGCCACGGCACCGTTACGAATCTGTGCTCCCTGGCTGGAACCTGAATAGATCACAATGCCTGCCATAGGCACAGTATTAACAGTTATGCAATTAGAACCACAGCTGGCAGTTGTTGCCGTCGGTTCAAAATCTTTTGAAAGCACATAGAAAAAATGATCTTTCCAGTTATTCCATAGATATCTGTATTCGCTTGCTGTATCTATCAGGTCAACTGTCAAACCTCCTATGATGTTACATGCCGCCTGTGTAAATAGCTCATCATTACTGCCTACAGTAATTGCATTATTTGAGTCCGTGATAATAAAAGGGAAGCGACCAGTATATCCACTGGCATCGTCATAGTTACTTTCATCACGGTAATCAGCGAGATTCATCGGTGTGGGCCAGGGCAAGCGGTCTTTTGTGCTGATAACTGCATACTGCTTCAAGCATTTTGCAAGTTCTTCTGTAAGAACAGTCATTTTATTATTAAAATCGTTTCTGGTAATAATAGCTGACCAGATTTCCTCACGTGTAATTGTAATAAAATAGTCATTATAAGGCGGCACTATAGATGGTGGCACTGGAGAATCAGATGTTATTGATGCATGTATAAATTGGTCTATTGTATCGACATCACCAGATAGATCAGCATTGTTAGTTACACCATTGCCCTCAAGATACGCAGACGGGTTAGTACCGTCATCGCCACAATTTGTTGCATTATCAATCGTACGACTTTGGCTGGCTAATGCCGATCCAGGTGAAAAAATAATAGCTACGATTCTATCCTCGGTTGCATTACCAGTTACTACTGCACCACTACTATCAACTAGTTGAAACATCCCATTTGTATCTTCATTAATCAGATCTGAATTAAGATTATTCTTATAACTTCCACTTACGGCATACCATAAACAACTACCACTACCATCTCTTAGAACATTTGAATCCAGAGAGTCCCAGGGTAAATATCCCACACTGTTTTTATTTTTTCCTCCGCAACTTCCATCTTGAACTCCTTCTTCTGTAAAACTAGGTATTATTTTTGTATGGGGGCATGGTAGGTAACCATATTCTCCTAAATCACCACTACCAGCACCATCTGCATGCATAACTGCATAATTAATTAGCGCCTGCTTCGCTTGCTTTAAAGCTATACGAGTTTTTTCAAGATTATCAATTTTAATATCAACAACTGAAATTGATGAAAAATAGTAAGCAGAGAGTGTTAAAGCAATTGCAATAACCAGAACCAGCAAAGCTATACCGTTCTGTTTTTTTTTAACTAATTGCTGATTAATAGTTATCAATGATTTTACCCGTTTCTTTATACCAGGTTTCACCTGGTCTTAAGCTGTTTTGTTTTACCATCCACACTAACCGTTACTTTTTTATTTTTACCGATACTGGAGTGATGTACTTTACATCACCAATCTTTGAACTATCCAGTGTGTTTTTATTATTTACCCAGACCACACTTTTACCGTTACTTCGCTTAACATAACCGGAGACTTTTATTTTGCTTGTCTGTTTCTGCTGGTGCCAGATTCAGTGTAATCACCTGAACGTGTGGCATCTATCCGTGCACGTTGTTTTTTATCGGTAAAAAGTTTCTGCAAATCAGCTTCGTCATAATCCGCATGCAAAGCATTGCTGCAAATCATACAAAACAGTCCCGTTATAATTAGCTTAAGCGGCATAAAATAGTTTTCCTGTTAAATATCCGGGTTAGCCTGGGCTGTTACGGCTGTTCTTCGCTTTTGAACCTTTAAACGTATACCAGCCAAGCTCACAAAAAGCTTTCAAATTGTTATTAACATCAATAACGTCTTTGCTGATTTTTTCTATATCACAACGATCAACTGCAAACAGTCCATCCGCTTTTTCCAAATCATTTAATAATGCAAACAGGTCCCCTTCATGCGCCATTTTTATATCCAGTGTCATCACGCTTTTAAACACATCGATACCACGGTATTGATTTTTTAAATTACTCTCCTGTAATACATTCTGCTCAGAAATACTGTACTTAACCAATGGCATACCACGTTTTTTAGCTGTATCTTGAATCGTCTCAAACCAGCTCAGACGATCTTCCGCACCAACCACGCCCTGATTAACCAGTTTTATAAAATTACTTTCGAACTCACCAATGATCTGATTGTTTTCAACTGAACTGTTGATTTTTGCCTGCCACTTACGCATAGCACGCTTTGCTGATTGCTGGTCCTGGTAAATACCGTCCATATAGACATATGAAACAGATACAATAATAGTACTAAATATCAGCATTAAAACAAAAATGCCTGCTGCGCGAATCAACACTGGCGTCAGCTTGTTAAACATGGTCCGGGGCCTTCATGGTTATTTTCAGGCTAAAACCACCGGATATTTCCCCTTTAACACCTTGCTTAATCTCCACGCCTGACTCCGTAGAAAACTTGCTTTCTGATCGTAAATCAACCGGCATTTTTATTACTTCGGCAGTTTCAATTCGTGGATTAGATTTTAGAGAATGAATAATTGTCTGTATCTGCTCAATAGATTCACGATAATTGTGTTCTGACTGAGCAATGCGCCCGGTCACTATAGCACTGTGCTTAACCGGCAGCTTTGCAGTAAAATTTGCTTTACCTGCTTTATTATTCTTCTCATTTACGCTACTGGCCTGCCATTCAATTTTGTCTATATGTACAGTGCCAACTTCTTGCTGGCTAATAATATTACTTAAGCTAATTAAAAAATCCAGCGGTGAAGTCGAACTGTTTATTTTTATTTGCTCAGCCAGCTCGACGGCAGAATTCATTACCCCGGCATTTTGAAATACTTCTTCAAAATCTTTAAACTTCTTTGCATACAAATCTTTATAATTTTTTTCTTCCTGTGCCAGCAATACAATAGACTTTTCATACTCTAGCGCATCAGAAATATTTGATTCAGTTATTAACACGCCGGCAATCACCACTAATAAACTTGCCACATACAGTGCCGTTGCTGCCAACCTGTTGAAATAACGATTAAAGGACTGGCGTTCTCCGTAATGAGCAACAGATAAATTCTGACTCACACATAACCATGCAAAAATATTATCTGAAAATTTTTCGCCTGTACCTTTTAGACCTAACTTATTTTGAATGTCTGCAATAGAGTGGATTACAACCGTTTTCCGTTCATCACTTTTAAATGACTGCTGCAGTGACTGCAGTTGCTGGTTACTACCAAGGATGTGCAAGTTGATTTTTTCATCGATACCAACCAGCTTTTGTGCACGTAAGAACTCCATAGTACGATTGACTTCTGGCGCTGCAAGTTGACCGATACCCGATATGTCACTCATATCCTGGTTAATAATGGATTGACGACTGGAAATCAATTTACCATTTCTAAACAACGTCTGCCTGACATTACTGTTAACCTGCTGACTAACAAGTAAAACAACGCCTTTTGTCATTTTTATAGTTTTAAGTAGTTTTTTACTTATAAGAGGCAGCGTCCATATGCCTGACAATGGAACTTCACATTCATCCAGAACACTTAACCACGGCTGAATTAACTGCGGGTTTGTTATCGCACTGATAAGTACGATGTCATCTTTTCTACCGTCTTTTACTCTGCCAATAACCTCACTATAACAATATTCCTGGCTTGATCGATAATAACGATCAATCAATCTGTTAATGACCGAGTTTCTGTCTTTGCTTCCTACATGCGGTATTTTTTCATTTCTAAAGTCTTCTTCAATAACATCAACAAGAAATTTCCCTGGAATATTTTCAGTCTGCCTTAAGTAATTGCGGAAGTTGTCCAGGCCGGACTCTGTTGGTTCAAAAGAGCTGCTACCCACCAGCTCCCTGCCTTTCCAGTGCAACACACTTAATCGATAACCGGTAAAATAGAACAGTCGTTTCATTAGTGCTCTATCCTTGTGATAATTGCGTGTTCAGTTAGCTTGTCAATATTCACGGCAATATGTCCATGGTGGAGATAATTGCTCCTTGCATTTTCCGCACTTCCCACGTCCATGTGGGGCGGATGGACGGTAGTAGGACAACGCAGGAGCAGTTGTCGAGGGAGTAGCCATTACCTTCATACTGCGCCTTGCTGCGAAACACCACAGGAACGCTGAATACGTAATTATCACAAGGATAGAACACTATATTTTAACTCCGGCAACAGCATCATAAACCGGGCCTAGCACTGCCATCATTATCCACATCATAATGCCACCGAGCAAAATTGTAAGTACGGGTAATATTGCCGGTTCAATTTTTTCAATCGACTCTTTAACTTCCCGGTTATAAAAATAACTTACGTTCAACAATGCATCGTCCATAGCGCCAGTGTCTTCACCCACCTTTAACATGCGAACAATCATCGATGGAAACACACCTACCGCTTCAAAACTTTTACTTATTATCACGCCTTCAGAAATACTGGCTCTTGCTTCATTTATTGAGGCTTCAAGCACAAGGTTATCAACCATATCTTCTGATATTCTTAAGGCATCAAGAACAGTAATACCCGAGCTGTACATCATGGCAAAGTAATTAGCAAATCGTGCCAGTTTAATTTTAGTCATCAAGGGGCCGAACAGCCAAATATTTAACTTTACGTCATCAATATAATATTTAACTTTATTATTGTTTCTCGCCAGGAATTTCAGGCCGAAGACAAAGACCACCGGCAAGCTAAAAATTAAATACCAGTACTCTACAAATATATCTGATACTACAATTAGAATTTTTGTATGCATCGGAATTTCCGATCCAAGATTTTTGATGAAAGGTAACAGTTGTGGCATTAAATACATCATTAAAAAAGAAACAACCAGCAAAACAATGACAGATACAATTGCAGGGTAAATCATTATTTTTTTTGTCTGTGAAACCAGCTCATCCTGCCAGCGTATGGTTTCGGCAAGATCCTTTAGCACTTCTGCTAACTGTCCAGTCTCCTCACCAACACGAACCAGGGTGACATAAACTTTATCGAATATTGCAGGATGCTCCGCCAGTGCTAATGACAGGGTTTTACCACCTTCAATATCATCAATTACCGTTTGCAAAATATCAGTAAAATGACTGTAATCAAAACTGTTACGGATATCTTTCAGGCTATCAATTAACGGTACGCCTGATTTTATTAACTGTTCTATATGAAAGGTAAAGTTGATTAGCTCTCGTCGACTGATGCTTTTGCTACGAAATGCTTTTTTTGCTATCTTGCTATGCTCTTTATAACTTAATAAATCAAAACCCATCGTACCCAGGCGCTTTTCCAGCTCCATGGGGTTACTTGCAACCATGGTATCGCTGCGAATCTTACCGCTAGCATCAATTGTTCTAAAACTATAATCTGGCATAATGCTAACTCAAATTAAGCGCTGCGTTAGATCAATAACGCGCGACACTTCAGTTAATGATGTTCTGCCTTCAAGTACGCAACGAACCGCATCATCTGCCAGTGTTTTATAACCGGTCTTTTTTGCTGTTGCTTTTAACTCACCCAATGTTGCTCGTTTAGCAATTTGTTCATCGAGCTCACTGTTAATTCTTAAGGCTTCAATGATAGCAACGCGACCTTTATAACCGGTACTATCGCAGAACTTACAACCAGCTGCTTCATAAATACGATGACTTTTATTCTCGATCTCAATATCCAGCAATTTACTTTCTATTTCATCCGGCTTCTTTTCTACTTTGCATTTCACACACAACAATCGAATTAATCGCTGACTAATCACACCAATAATATTACCCGTCATAATGTCAGGCAAAACACCGATGTCCAGCAATCTTGGAAAAGTGCCAACTGCAGAGTTTGTATGCAGTGTCGATAACACCTGGTGCCCTGTCATCGCAGCACGAAATGCCATGTCAGCGGTATCTTCATCACGAATCTCACCAACCAGAATAATATCCGGATCCTGGCGCATCATGGAGCGAATGCCGTTGGCGAAATCCATACGTGCAACTTCATTAACCGATGTTTGCCTGATCATATCCATTGGATATTCCACCGGGTCTTCCAGTGTCATAATATTCACCTGCTCCGACTTCACATAATTTAATAGCGAGTATAAAGTGGTGGTTTTACCGCTACCTGTAGGCCCGGTAACCAGAATAATGCCCTCAGGCCTGGCCATCATCAGCTTTAGATCATTTAAAGTATCTTCATGGATACCCAGCTGATCCATGGGTACAATACCTTTCGCGCGATCCAGTACACGTAAAACTATATTTTCACCATGTGTTGTTGGTTGCGCCGACACACGAAAATCAACCCGGTGTCCCTGAACCTGCAAACTTAGACGCCCATCCTGTGGAATCCGGGTTTCTGCAATATTCATTGAACACATTACTTTTAAACGCACCACAATGGCCGACCAGTAATCTTTATGTAAGCTACGAATTTGTCTTAGCACGCCATCAATACGGTAACGTAATCGCAGGAAACCTTCTTCGGGTTCAAAGTGAATATCCGAAGCTTCACGTTTTACCGCATCAGCCAAAATAGCATCCACCAGGCGGACGAGTGGCTGGCTATACTCATCTTCCGTTGCATCAAGGCTGCGGTAATCAATTTCACCGGTTTCAATTTCATGTAATATGCCATCAACCGATAATTCATAGCCATAAAACTGGTCAACCGCTTTTTTAATTTCACTCTCACCTGCCACCATAGGGACAAGTTCAATTTTTCGTCCAACAAGCGCATGTACTCTATCGAGTATCATTAAGTCAGAAGCGTTCTTCATCGCTATACTTAATCGCTGATGATCTTCATCAAAACTAACCGGCACAATGGTATAACGCTCTGCCGTTTCTTTTTCAATCAGGTCCAGTGCCATCTTATCGGGCACGACACTGGCCAGGTCAACACTGGCAATACCCAGTACCTGGCTTAATGCATCACGCATAACGGATTCAGAAACAAATCCCAATCCAACCAGCAATTCCCCTAGCAGGCGGCCATTTTTTTTCTGCTCGGTTAATCCAATCTCAAGCTGGTCTATCGTGATTAAACCCTTCTCCAGTAATTGCTGGCCAAGCTTTTTTTTCACATTGATTAGGCTAGGTGCATTCATCAGATCACAGATCACTTAACGCCATAATACGTTGTTGTACCGCTTCACGTGAAAAACTGACCTGCTTATTCACGGACTTATGCAGACTCTCTGTATAAAACTTCAATGCCTGTTGCCGCTTTCCCAGCTGATCCATACTAATGGCCAGGTTAAAAACATAATCTGCGTTTTCGCTATCCTGTTGCCAGGCATTAAAATATGACTGTTGCGCTGCTTTCCATTCTCCTTTTTGCGCATAAATGTTACCCAAAGCAAAATTTAAATGCTCAGCCTTCGGGTTACTCTCGAGCATAGTCAGCAGGTATTCTTCATTTGATTCGATTGAAGTTTTGTCACTATGCAAACTTGCTATTGCTGCAGTGGCTATCGGGTCACGCGGATCCAGTTTTAACAACGTAAGATAATATTTTTTTGCTGTCTCATTATCTTTTTTAACAATAGCGACTGCACCCAGACCCAGCATTGCATCTCTATTATTTTTTTCCAGAGACAAGACCTCCGTGTACAATTTCTCAGCATCATCATACCGACCGTTTTCATATGCCTGCCAGGCAGCATCAAGTTTTTCACCTAGTGGATCTGATTTATTTGTTCTCTTTATTGAAACGACAGACTTATCACTTTTTACCGTATTTTTTCCTGCGCTATTTGTCTGTTTTTTTGCAATAAGCTTTGATTCAATTTTCTGCTGTGAATTTTTTTCACTGGCCTGCCTTTCACTGACTATCTGTTTTTTTGCCAGCTTCACTTTCTCCTCCGGCTCAGATTTATTGACAAAGCTGCGTATTATTTCTGATTTTCCAGGCACTTTCTCATCACTGGTTTTTGAACGCATCTGTTGCATCGCGATCTGGTACTTACGCTCTAAAGAAGCAATCTCTCCCTGCATTTCAAAATAATAATAAAGACCTCCAGAAACCACAACAGCGAGACTTGCAAGCAAAACGCTTATAACTATAATCCTCTTACTCTTTTTCGCATCACGGTTTGTTTTATGTATCAGTAATGAAAGGGCTTCATCAGATACAGTTTTATTGTGACGAACACCTTTACTATCGGCTGGCTTTTTATCTTTTTTTTCTGCCTGTTGCCCAGGACCAGCGCTTTCGGCTTCAACCTCGATTTCATCTAGTGTTAAAGCTGATTCATTTTGCATGGTCTCGACAGGATCAAGCGATAATATTTCTCTGTTATTCGCATCATCTGCAGCAGCTTGCCGTGGAATTTCCTGTAACAACGATTCACTGAAGCTCGATGCATCATTTGCCGATGATGCTTCACCTTCTGTAGGCCGATAAGTATCCTCATCAACGGCATACACAGCTGCAGGTTCGTCACTTAGTGTTTCACCCTGTGACGCTTTTTGTTTGTCGTCAGCGGCTTTTTTTAAGGCATCTAGTAATAAACTCATGATCGTTACC
This sequence comes from uncultured Gammaproteobacteria bacterium, assembly GCA_963803185.1. Taxonomy (GTDB): domain Bacteria; phylum Pseudomonadota; class Gammaproteobacteria; order SZUA-229; family SZUA-229. The sequence continues at coordinate 105,551 of CAWDMF010000011.1, forward strand.
TGAACTATTCCTATTGATCAGAAAGTTTTTCCGATGTGGCCTGCTGAAGATCCTCTAACAAATACTTTTTATAATCAGCTAGATCACCATCAAGACTGGCATTCTCTATTACCACAGGACGAATAAAGATTACTAGCTCAGATTTGACATATTTTTCTTCAGTATATGAAAACAATGCACCCAGTAGTGGAATGCTGGATAAAATAGGAACGCCCCGATTTTCTTTATTAATTTGATCCTGCATCAAGCCACCGATAACCGCTGTCTCGCTATCATCAACTTTTAACATGGTCTCTATCTCACGGACCTGTATCACCGGTATCTGGCTGACAACACCTGCATCAGCAAGCAATGGGTTAGGGTCATCAACAAAATCAATAATTCTTGAAATCGTTGGCCGTACATTTAATGTGACCGTATCACTTTCATCGATAAATGGTGTTACTGCCATTACGATACCTACTGGCACAGTATTTACCGTAGTATCGACCGTTGTCACAGCATTGGTATTTGTGTTACCCGGCACAACATTCACATCGATACTAAAATAAACTTCGTTATCGACAACTTTCAATATTGCTGTCTGGTTATTTAAAGTCATTACCTTCGGGCTTGATAACACCTTAACATCGCCAAACGTTTCCAGTGCTTTCAAGGTAATGTTTAACGGGTTACCATTTACAGTGCCCGAGGTTGCCAACTGGAAAACAGGAGAGGAACCCAAACTTCCGCCAATCACATCCTGTATGCCGCCTTTGGTTAGCACCGTGCTGCCACCCACAGTTGCAGTCTCACTTACCAGTGACCAGTCGATGCCCGCCTGATAATTATCACTTAGCTGAACTTCGGCGATCGTTGCTTCAATCAAAACCTGGCGCTGAGCGCTACCGACAACCTGGTCTATAAATTTTTTGACTAATTTATGTTTTTTACTCGTTGCCCGTACCGCTATGATTCCACTTTCGCGGTTAACAATAATATTACTGCTGCTTTCTACTTTTGAGCCTGCCCCGGAGTTGATTTCCTGCTGGATAATACCACCGATATTTTTTGTTATTGTGCTCCAGAATTCATTGATGCTTTCATTTTCTATCCTGGAGCTGGCTTTATTGTCACCGCTGCCACCACCACTTTTATTGCCGCCACCACTGGCGCTTGATACGCCTGAACTTGTCGCCCCGATCTCTGTTGATATACTTACATTTCCGCTGCTGGCACGACTGATATTCAGGTAGTCGATATTGTAAACATGCAGGTATGGTTTATCTGCTCTTACTTTTAGCGTGCCATTTTCGAGAAAGTAAGTTATCGCAGACTGAGACTCAATACGCTCCAGTATTTTTGGCAGGGTTTGATCGATCGCATTCATCGTGATCTTACCTGAGATATCATTATCGATATCAAGATTTAGATCGGCATCTCTCGCCATGGAAAATAACAATTCACGAATCGGAACCTGATTCACGACTACGGTATAAGTTTCCAGTTTTTTACGCTTACCCGGCCGGGGCAAAGCCGGCACCTGAGATACCGGTTGCGGAATTAACGCTTTATCCGTGGCCTTGTCAGACGTCGATTTAATGTGCCCTTGTGAAATCGTCGGTGGATTAGTTGCGCCACATGCCACAACTGTTATGGCAATAACCACTGTAAAACATAGATGTTGAATTTGTTTTATTTTATTTTTTATTATCATTATTTATTGCGCGCGCTGTCTTTTTTCAGTGCCCCGATACGACGTAAATATGCACCACTTGCCTTTAAGGGAGGCGGCAAATTATCAAGGCTTTCAATCGCATTACTATGCGTAGCAAAATCGTTATACAGAACGCTATACCATTCGTGCCCGTTTATTACTGTCTCATAGATGTAAATCTTCGTAAAATCAAGCGTTTCCGGGACATTCTCTAGAAATGCTTCGACTTTATCCGCACTGCCGGTACGAGCCAAAAACAATTGAATGCTGTAGTGATTTTCTATCGCTTCAGCCAGCCATTGTTTTGTGTTTTCAAGTCGCTCAGCAATACCGCTGCGCATTGTTTGATTCTGCCTGTTATTATTTATTAATAGTGAGTATTGAGCACTCACTACCGGCGCAACTGCTGCCTGTTGCGTGCTATCAGGTAGTACCTGTTGCAATCGTTCCTGCTCTATCGGATCAAAGTCTGAGCCGGGTTCTACCTGCTCCTGTTCTACAAGGTTCGGCACACCGCTTCGCTGCTCCTCGGTAACTGCTCCATGCGTTACCCTACTACCGTACGTCCTGTACATATGCATTGCCCTACTACCTGCCATCCCTGGCAGTATCTGATTTTCCAGATTCCGGCTTCCCATGAAGTACCCGGTGATTAAGGCAGCGACAAGCAAAATAAATCCGCCCGCAAGGTACAAATTATTTTTATTAATTGCCGTCTTTTTAAATTCGCTATCCTGTGCGGCCAACTTTATATGTGACGGGGTAACGGTATGACCACCTTCAGAAAATGCAGCCAATAATGATTTATCTGCAATTATATTAATACGGCGAGTCAAACCAGCAGAATATTTTTTTACAACGCCTGCTGTTTTTTTATTAAACACATCCGGCCCTTTATAGCCGACTGCACGCAACCTGAAATTCAGATACTGTAATGTATCATCCGGCAGGAACGGTGATAAATTAAAGCTATGCGTAATACGTTCCTTTAACTGGCGTATCTGTGGCACTGACAGTTTCTCATCCAGTTCTGGCTGGCCAAACAGTACCATCTGTAATAATTTGTTTTCATCGGTTTCCAGATTACTTAATAGCCGAATCTCTTCCAGGGTTTCTATCGGCATGCTCTGCGCTTCTTCAACAAACAACACAACCTGTCGATTGTCAGCATGTTTTTTTAACAGATGCGTCTGTATCTGCTGCATAACACTAACTTTACTCATCTCACTGCTCACATCGAGATGTAACTCATGGGCAATGACATGCAAAATATTATCTGGAGACAAACTTGGATTGGCGATGTAGATAACATCGATATTGTTGGACAACCTAACTTCTAACATGCGGCATAACATGGTTTTACCGCTGCCAACCTCACCGACAACTTTGATAATTCCTTCACCACTGTTAATGGCATACATCAAGGCGTCTAGCGCCGCGCCGCGCTGACTGCCTTCAAAGAACAGGCTGGTATCCGGCGTGATTTTAAAAGGCGGGCGGGTTAGGCCAAAATGCTCCTGGTACACTAGCTAGTTCCTAGTTTTTGCACACGGCTATACAACGTAGTTCGGTTAATTTTTAGTGCTTTTGCCGCTTTGCTGACGTTGTTATCGTTCATTTCCAGGGCAATACGTATGCTGCGACTTTCAATCTCATTTATTAGCTTATCCAGATCAAATTCATCAGCACCTATTTTCTGCATAATCATATCATCGCTTACTGATGTCGCATTTTCAACTAACTCGCTAGCCGACAACCGGGTCTCTAATTCATCTGTTAACTGCGCTTTATTAACACTTTGCCCAGGGTATTTTGTACCGAGGCGGATAACGATGTTCCTTAACTCACGCACATTACCCGGATAATCATACTGCTGCCAAAGCTTTCTGGCACCTTCATCTAAAACAAAAGGTGATACGGTATCAGCATACGCTTCAATAAAAACGTTTAACAACAGGAAGACATCATCACCTCTTGAACTGAGCGCTGGCAATTGTATGTTTAAGATGCTTAGCCGATGGTATAAATCATTTCTGAAGCTACCTTTTATCACTTCTTCAGACAGGTTTTTATTCGTTGCCGCCAGTATTCTTGCCTGAGATTGCAACTCTCTGGTTTCACCAACGCGATAAAACTGACCACTTTCTATGACACGTAAGAGTTTGCTCTGTAGCGCCATCGGTAATTCAGCAATTTCATCAAGCAGCAAGGTGCCTTCACCTGCCTCCATAAAAAAACCTTTATGCGCTTGCGCGGCACCGGTAAATGCACCTTTAGCATGGCCAAATAATTGCGCTTCCAGTAAATCAGGCGCAATTGCAGCACAGTTAATCGCCATGTAAGGTTCGTCTCTACGTTTACTTCTCTCATGTAAGGCACGGGCAACAAGTTCTTTACCGGTACCGGATTCACCTTCAATTAACACAGGAAAAGGTGAATCAGCGAATTGTGAAATCTGGTTATTCACCATTTGCATGGCAACACTGTCACCAATAATCGAAACGGTTTTTTGCGCGTCACGCTGCTTGTCAATTTCGTGAAGCCGCTGATGATGCTGCAGCCGTGCCAGCAACAGGTCAGGTTCTGCAGGTTTGGCGATAAAGTCGACCGCGCCGATAGCGAGAGCATGCTGTATATTTACGTCATTATCCTGACCCGACAATACCAGTACTTTCATGTTTGGTTGCAAGGACAATAACTCACGAATAAGGGCAAAACCTTCATCCGGTTTATGTGGGTAGGGCGGCAGGCCAAGATCAATCAAAGCCAGACCGGGCAGACCCTGGACTTCGTTAATTTTCTGGATTGCCTGGTGACGAGACTCGGCGGTAATAAGATTATATTGTTTACGCAACATAAAACCCAAACCTTCGATAATCAAAGGGTCATCATCAACCAGTAATAAACTGGCGGGTACTTTTTCTGAATCGCCGGCATTTGCCGATATATTATGCTGTTCATTCTCTGACATCAGATTCCCCAAATTTTTTTATATCGATATCACACCTTATATAGCAGAAATGCTGCCATGTTTGTTCCATGTGGCAGTGAAAAACCAGATTTACCAACCATTTATGAAAACGCTGACTAAGTCCATTATTTCAAACGTATAAAATCATCCATAAATTTGCTTTGCAAAAAACTAATACAACGCTAAACATGTCATAATTTTCATTTATGCCGTCCGAAAATAACCTGGCTGATGTGAATTGAAAATATATAGCGTAGACCCCTCCGTGATAGCTTGAACCCCGCATCCGACCTCTATTGTAAGCAATAACGATAAACATCGAATATAATTACGGTTTTTCTCGCTGCCTGTGCGCTAAGTAGATTAAATCCCCATGTTTAATATTGTTCTCTACCAGCCTGAAATCCCGCCCAACACCGGTAACATTATTCGTCTGTGCGCCAATACTGGATGTTATTTACATTTGATTGAACCTCTGGGATTTAAACTGGAAGATAAACAACTTCGCCGTGCTGGCCTGGACTACCACGAGTGGGCAGACATTAAAACGTATAACAATATTGAAGAACTAAAACCAGAACAAAGTGTTTATGCATTATCAACCAAAGGCGAAAAATACTATCATCAGGCACGTTTTAATGCTGGCGACTACCTGGTGTTTGGCCCGGAAACCCGCGGACTTCCTGAACAATACCTGAATCGGCTGAACCAGGATCACATCCTGCGTCTACCCATGCGGGAACACAGTCGTAGCCTGAACCTTTCCAACACTGTTGCCATCGTAACCTATGAAGCGCTACGGCAGAACCAGTTCTGCAATCTGAATTAATTCATCAATGGCTAAACTTCCGATGTTGAATTATCGAACGTCAAAAACTTTAAAAATGATTCACCACAGAGACACAGAGGGCACAGAGAACTACTTTTTTTGTTAACAGCGCCGCAGGTGCTGTTAACAAAGTAAAACTCTGTGCCCTCTGTGCCTCTGTGGTAAAAAGCTTTAGACCTTCAGTTTTTGATCTAAACAGTTTCCTGTGTAGCTTTACGGATCAACAACGCATCTACCGCTTCTTCTATCGGGCAATTTTCATATAAAACCCGGTAAACCTGCTCACTAATCGGCACTTCAACGTTATATTGCCGCGCCAGATTCACGACTTCCTTTGCGGTTTTAATGCCTTCAATTGCCTGACCAATCTCTTCATGCACCTGCTCCAGCGTTTTCCCCTGCGCCAGTAACAAACCGGTTTGCCGATTACGTGACTGATTATCGGTACAGGTCAAAATCAAGTCTCCCATGCCAGCCAGACCCATAAATGTTTCACGCTTGCCGCCCATGGCTTCACCCAGACGCATCATTTCTGCCAGGCCACGGGTTATTAATGCCGCGCGTGTATTAGCACCAAAACCCAGGCCATCAGCCGCGCCGGCCGCAATCGCCAGTACATTTTTAAATGAACCACCAAGTTCGACACCAATAAGATCGGTACTTAAATACACGCGAAAATGTCCACTATGCAAATCATCACTAATTTGCCTGGAAAAAGTTTCAGAGGTAGAGGCGACTGTAATAGAGGTGGGTAAATTTCGTGCGACTTCAGCAGCAAAAGTTGGGCCCGACATCACAGCTGTTTTTTTACACTGTGGCAATTCTTCAGCGATAACTTGATGAATCAATTTACCGCTGCCCTGCTCCAGACCTTTACTGGCCCAGGCAAGACCAATGTTTTTATTAAACAAATGTTTGTTTTTTCGCAAAAAAGACCGGTAAGTATGGCTTGGGATTACTATGAGAACCCACGCTGGCGAGGCCAATGCCTGCTCAAGGTCTGCAGTTAATTGCAGTCGCTCTGGAAAAACAATACCCGGCAAAAATTGCTGGTTACAGCGTTGTTCTTTTAAAAGCTGAATATGCTCAGGCTCATTCCCCCACAGTAGAACATGGTGGCCTGCTCTGGCCATTTGAATTGCCAGTGCAGTCCCCCAGGATCCCGCACCCAGTACAACAATGGGGTGTTTTTGATCAACGGCTGGCATAAATCTTTAGCGGCCTCTGGTTATTTCTGGTGACCAGAAAAATAGAACAACAGCCTGCTAGTGCGCTGCGCCCTGGTCAGCCTGCGCTTCTGCCTGTTGTTGCACCTGCTGGCTATAAAGAGCATTAAAATTAACCGGTGCGAGTAATAATTGAGGGAAACCACCTTTTGTAATTAGCTCAGAAACGGCTTCTCTAGCATAAGGAAACAAGGTTTCCGGACAATACGCACCAAGCATACCTGCCAGATTTTCCTGTGGAAAACCAGACATAGTAAAAATACCGGCCTGCTTAACTTCTGCAAGAAAAGCGGTTTGTTCATTGTGTTTTGCCGTCACCGTAACATTCAGCAGAACTTCGTGCGTGTCATCAGAAATAAGCTGATGGCTACTGTTTATCTGCACATTGATTTGTGGCTTCCATTCACCATCAGTAAATGCCTGCGGTGAATTGGGTGATTCAAAAGAAACGTCTTTTAGATATATTTTCTGGATTGCAAACTGCTGCTTTTCTTCACTCATATTTTTTCCTGATTAGGTGAATATTATAAAATTGCTTGAAAACTTCACTATTGTAATGCATTTTCAGGGAAGTTCTAAATCCGGGGCCAGATTCACAAGATAAAAATTGTCGATTATCAACCACTATAAGCATTAAATAGACTTAACACATGGGAAACCCAGGGGAGCCTGAGTAATTACTCCAAAACTACCTATTTCTTAGACATGGGCAAATTCGCCTCTTTCCAAGCCGCAATGCCGCCTTCCAGATTATTAATCTTTTCAAAGCCCGCATTTTTTAATAACTTTATAGCACGCGTTGCGGTATTACCTGAATTACAATAAATTAACACCGGCTTATCTTTAAATTTAGAATAACCATCAATAGCTGATGCAAATTCCTTTAAAGGGATGTTTTTAGCGCCCTTGATGTGACCGTTTTTATAGTCAGCAACTGATCGAATATCAATAATCAACGTGTCATCATTATTATTCATTTCGCGAATAGCCATTGATACCGAGATTAACAGCCCTTTATTGACCTGATGGTCTAATTCGGCTTTTATCAGCATCACCAACACCCCAAGCAGGGCGGCAAATAAGAGTAAATTGTTCGTTACAAATTCAGTGAGATGCTCCACGATAATACCTAATGAAGTTGCCCTGTCGGGACATGATTAAAAGAAAATTATAAAACACAAAAGAGCTTTACTAAAGACTCCAGGGGAAACAGCCATTGATTTTCTGAATAAGCGAAATATTACTAAATCACAGCCGCAGAACAGAATACTTCCTGCATCATACCGATTAAACGTAAGGTACGTGTATCGCCGACACGATAATACACTTTGTTGGCGTCTTTTCTGGATGCGAGAATGCCCTTATCACGTAATATAGCCAGGTGTTGAGAGATATTGCTTTGTGAGGTACCGACAGCATCAACGATATCCTGTACACTCACTTCCTGATCACCTAAGGTACATAAAATCTTTAAACGCAGGGGATGAGACATTGCTTTAAGAGATCGTGAGGCACGACTAATATCTTCTTCACGTGACATTAAATCGGGATTATTTGGGCTTATTGCCATAATTTCTACCTCAATATAAAAGTATTGATTAATAATATAATTAATAAAGCATACATTAATACACTTTTTTTTGAATTGAAATAGCTAAACCCCGAAAATTGAGTAATTATTTTTACTCGATTCTCAAAATCGGTCGAAAACAAATAGAACATTCACCATAACCATGTATTCTACAGACACCGAATTGCGCACATATTATTCAATATTTTTACTTTTAAGTCTTTTTTTCTGCTGTAACACTGTTTATGCATCAAAAAATGAAGATATGGTGCATTACCAGGACAAACTCGAAGAACTACAAAGAAGTATCGCTAAAATACAACATCACCTCAAAGGCAGTAAAAAACAACGTAGCAACGTGCTCACAGAGCTTCAACAACTTGAATCTAAAATCAGCAAAAACGCCATAACACTTAACAAGTTATCGACAGAGGTACAGGCAATACGGAGGCAGAAAACAAAGCTGGAGCGTGACTTAAAGCAGCTAACCGAACAACTGCACAAACAACAAACGGCATTATCAGAACAAATGCGTTCAGCATACAGCATGGGCCATCAGCAAAACCTGAAAATGCTGTTAAATCAACAAAACCCGGCACTATTAGGTAGAACGCAGGAATATTTCAACTACTTTAATCGAAGCCGGACACAACAAATCGATAGCTTCACCGAAACCATAAAAAGAAAAAAACGAACGGAATCCGAGCTCAAACAAACCTTGATTACTCAAAATACGCTATTGCAGACACAAAAGAAAAAGGAAAGAAAACGACAAAAGCAACGGTTACAACGCAAAAGCCTGCTGGCCGAACTGAGCAATAAAATTAAAAACCAGGAAAATACTTTATCCAGCCTGGAAAGCAGTCGCGGCCGTATCGAAAACCTGCTCAAAACACTCGGAGAATTGCTCGCAGACATCCCCACCAACCCGTCAGAAAACCAGCCTTTTGTGGCTCAAAAAGGCAAACTGCCCTGGCCAGCAAAGGCTTCGTTTCTCAGCAAATTCGGTCAATCTAAAAATCAGGGCGATCTAAAATGGAACGGTGTATTACTAAAAGCTGATTTTGGCGCTCCGATTAAAGTTATCAGCCACGGTCGTGTTGCCTTTTCAGACTGGTTGCAGGGTTTCGGCTTTATTACTATCATTGATCACGGCGATGGCTACATGAGCTTATATGGCAACTGTGAGTCCTTATTCAAGCAAACAGGTGACTGGGTCAGTGCTGGTGACGTCATTGCAACCGCCGGGGACAGTGGCGGACAGCCTCAAAGTGGTATTTATTTCGAAATTCGCTCCCGCGGCAAACCGGTGAATCCTGCAAAATGGTGCACTTCAAAAGTTACACACGCTGCTAATGATTCATAATTAGTGAATTACACAAGATCAACGCTTTGCCGGGGCCGGCGCTCATACCTATTGCTGTTTCAGCAAAATAAAGTGTCGACGTGCGGCCTGCAGCAAATTGAACAGGTCTGCTGGCCAAACAGGCATAATGCAGGGAGTCTGGAGTAAAAAGTACTTCTTTATAGAATATAATGCGTATTTTGAGAACATTTTAAATGCTGTTACCAAGAAAAGATGCTTCATGCTTGTTTTCCCAATAATATTAATAGTTGAACAAGCTAGCATTAATGTGCTCTAAGCACTATCATTTACCTATTAACCGATTTGTTCTTAAGACATTATTCAAAAGTACAGATTTTTTATCCATTTAAAAATGGTATTTACCGGAGTTATTTATGAGTAAGCAATATAAGACCTTTCTGGTTCTGGTCTTTGGTATTTTTGTTGGTGTTTCAGTGTCATTAACCAGTAGCGTACTGGCAGAGAAAAAAAACGAGGAATCCACTGGCCTTCCTCTCAACGAGCTACGTAATTTCTCAGATATTTTTGCTCGCATCAAAACCGATTATGTTGAGGATGTTGATGATAAAACCCTGCTGGAACATGCTATTCGAGGCATGTTAACCGGACTGGACCCGCATTCCACCTATTTAAACCCCGACGAATACAAAGAATTAAAAATCGGCACTACCGGTAAATTCGGTGGCCTGGGCATTCAGGTTGGCATGGAAGATGGATTTGTTAAAGTCATTTCCCCCATCGACGACACCCCCGCATTTCGTGCTGGCCTGGAAGCAGGTGACCTGATTATTCGACTTAATGATAAATCAGTTAAAGGCATGACATTAAACGATGCTGTCAAAATTATGCGCGGAGATCCGGGCACTGATATCGAGTTAACCGTAATACGCGAAGGCGCAGACAAACCTCTTCCTTTTACTGTTACCCGCGACATCATCTCGGTGAAAAGCGTAAAAAGCCGTATTCTTGAACCCGATTATGGCTACATACGTATCAGTAATTTCCAGTCAAAAACAGCACGTGACCTGGTAAATGAAGTTAGCAAACTTAAAAAAGACAATAAAAATGAATTAAAAGGACTGGTTCTCGACTTACGCAATAATCCCGGCGGTGTTTTAAGCGCTGCTGCCGATGTCTCTGATGCTTTTATTGATAATGGCATGCTGGTTTACACAAAAGGCCGCATCAATAATTCCGAGTTTGAATTTAATGCCAAACCTGGTGATATTATGAATGGATTGCCATTGGTTGTATTAATTAATGGTGGCTCAGCTTCTGCATCAGAAATTGTTGCCGGCGCATTACAGGACCACCATCGTGCTGTTGTCATGGGCAGTAAATCCTTTGGTAAAGGCTCAGTACAAACCATTCAGGAATTACGAAGTGGTGGCGCTGTCAAAATAACCACAGCGCGTTATTTCACGCCAAGTGGTCGATCCATACAGGGCGAGGGCATTACTCCTGATATTCTGCTTGAAAAATATGAAATAAAAGATTCTAATGACGAGGCTTCTTTAAGCATTAAAGAAGCCGATTTAACGCACAGTATCAGCAACCCGACCAAGTCGCAGGAAGCCATAAAAAAAGCAGAAGAAGAAGGTAAAAAGGAAGACAAAGAACATCCAAAACTTAAAGCTTCTGAAGATTTCCAGTTGTATGAAGCCTTATTATTATTAAAAGGCCTGAACATTTTAAGTAGATCGTAAAATACTTGTTAACTCGATTTGCGCTTAAATGTATTGATCAAATCTGCCAATCAAACAGGGACGTTAAATAACCATATAAAAATAAAATCATGTGCCGGCCCGTGTTAGTAGCCACGCGGTTCACTGCATTTGTCTTCACTATTGCTGCTTTAACAAATGCACCCGCTTACGCTGAAAAATTTGCCAGTATCATCATTGATGATGTAGGCAATAATTTAAAAAACGGGCAGGACATCATCAAGCTGCCCGTTGCACTAACCATAGCCATTCTTCCAAAGACAAACTACGCAAAACAGTTAGCCCGTCTCGCAGCAAAAAACCATAAAGAAGTCATGCTGCACCTGCCCATGCAATCAGTTGAACACCATAAGCATTCACCAGGCACACTTGATTTACACATGACAAAAAGCGAATTTACCCAGCAGTTACGGTTAAATTTAAACTCCGTACCTTATGTGCGCGGTGTAAACAATCACATGGGCAGTCTACTAACCCGGCATCCTGGCCACATGCGCTGGTTAATGGATGAACTTTCACATCGAGGCGGCCTGTATTTTATCGACAGCAGAACCAGCAGCAAGTCAGTCGCTGAAAAAGTTGCAATAGAATACAATATACCAAACCTGTCACGTGATTTTTTTCTTGATCCCGACGACAGGGAAAACACCCTGCGTCGACAATTTGATCGATTTATAAAAAAAGTACAACAACGTGGTTACGCCATAGCTATTGCACATCCATATCCAAAAACTATAGATTTTCTACAAAATAATTTAAAAGAATTAAACGAGCAGGGTATAACATTACTACCGGTTTCAAAATTAATTCGTAAAGCTACTAAAAAACGGGAGAACAATCATGTCGCATGTACTGGTACCCCTTGCACAGGGCTGTGAAGAACTCGAAGCAATAACCATAACCGATTTACTGGTGCGCGCAGGAATAACCGTGACCACCTGCGGCCTTGATGATCAACCAGTAAAAGCTTCACGCGGCATCACCATTATCCCGGATACCAGTATTGATAAAGTTCTAAACCAGTCTTTCGACCTTATAGTTCTTCCCGGAGGATTGCCCGGGGCAGACCATTTGCGTGACAACGCACAAATACAGACACTGCTAAAAAAACAGGCGGCAGATAATAAATATATTGCCGCCATCTGCGCCGCACCTAAAGCGCTGGCTCAGGCAGGCGTATTAGAAGGCAAAAAAGCGACCAGTTTTCCCGGCGTATTAGCGGCACTCGACAATCCTAACATCGACATCTCAGAAAACGCCGTTGAAATCGATGGCAATATCATTACTTCCCGAAGCGCTGGCACCGCAATGGAGTTTGCTTTAAGTTTAATTGAACTGCTAGAAGGCAAAATAAAACGTGAGGAAGTAAACCAGCAACTTGTTCGTTAAAGAATAATAACAATAAATACAAAAGGTTATAATTAATAGCACCATTACAAACATTGCTATTTATAATTCTTCTAATATTCGTTATAATACTTGATCAATTTACTAGGTTATTATTACAGGTATATCTCAATGCAAGCAGAAGTTAACGGTAAAATTATTCAGCTCAGCGAAGCTGGCTGGTTAGAAAATCTCGATGAATGGAGCGAAGAACTCGCTGTTGAAATCGCTAAAAACGAAAAAATTGTCGATGGTCTTACGCAGGAGCACTGGGACATTATCAATGAAGCACGCGAATATTTTCATGAGAATGGCACTGTCTGTGAGCCACGCTCATTCTCAAAAATAATGAAGAAAAAGTACGGCAAAGATCGCAGCGATCAGAAGTACATTTATTCTTTATTCCCCACCGGCCTGATCAAGTGCGCTAATAAAATAGCAGGGCTACCACGACCAAAAGGTTGTAGTTAAGCCTACTGCTGCCTCGAATGGCACTAAGTTAAGCCATTTTTGCATGAACCCAGGACATGAACCAGGCGCAGCCAGCAACGACACGCCGTGAAACCGTCCATGGTGGCTCAACATCCGCATCCCTGCGGGTGATGGTCGTTGCCAACTGCACCCGATTCACATCCCTTGCAGTTAACGAGACAGAAGTTTATGTCGCCAAGTTGTTGAAAGACCATGCTAACCACTCTTAACTTAGTGCCATTCACTGCTGCCTCATAAATATGAGGGGCATGAATTTAGTACCACCGCCAAAGACACGCCGTGAACCCATCCGTGGCGGTCGTTTGTACGCCCGTGATTAAAGCATAGCCGTTCGGCACACCGCTTCGCTGCTCCATGCATTGCCCTAGTACGACCACCATGGATGGTGGAAGTGCAGATATTGCAGGAGCAAATATCTGTCCGTACTTCCTGTACATAAGCTATGGTTACAGGTGAATCGTACCCAAAATAAATTAATCCTGGGGCCGCTGATATTTTTCCAAAAACTGCATAGCGTTGTCGGGTACATACTGTACTTTTCTAATATACTGCTATTTCTTATAATAATCATTGTGTTAGGTGAAATTTGCAGCGTTCCTATGAAATATCCGGGTTAATGGCTTAAATTCGAGTCTGCAGGCGCACCCTGGTATCACTAACTTATTATACTCAGCACTTTTTTATCTTCTTTACTCATATCAGCATCTTTACCTATTGAGTATCTATATCTTCAGCGAACTGTACAGCCTTTTTCTCATCAACGAAATATAACAGGATTCCTCCGCTAATAAACAGGATACTGACGGAAAACATAGCCAGTCGAGAACTGTCCGTCATTGCAGCAATTATACCAATCATTAATGGCCCTAAAACCGCTGCAAATTTACCTAACATATTGTAAAAACCAAAAAATTCTGCGGATTGAGATTTGGGAATTATTCGTGCATAAAGCGAACGACTAAGACTTTGAATACCGCCCTGTACCAAACCGATTATTATCGCTAAGGCATAAAATTCTTCAACTGAATTCATTCTGTAAGCCAAAACAGTGACGGCTAAATATACCACTATGGTTAACATGATGGCAGTCTTTGCCCCTATACGTTCCCCCAGGTAACCAAATCCCAAAGTGGCAGGGAAACCAATAAATTGAGTCATAAGCAAAGCCAGCAACAGGTCTGACCCGTCAAGACCAATAGCAAGGCCATAGTCCACTGCCATTCTGACAATGGTGCCAACACCATCTATGTATAACCAGTAGGCCAGGAGAAAAAGTCCAACCGTTTTGAGTTTATTAATTTTTTTAAAGGTACTAACAAGCTGTCCTGTTGCAGAATACATAAGCTGAGTAATTACGTATTTTTCCCTGGTTTTATCTTCATGCACAAATAACCACAAAGGAATTGAAAACACTAGCCACCAGATAGAGACCGCTATAAATGAAAAACGAACGGCATCATTAACTGAAGAAAAACCAAACCACTCTGGTTTTGTTACCATAGTAACGTTAATGGTGAATAATATTCCTCCCCCCAGGTAACCCATGGCATAACCAAATGCTGACACACGATCATAGTTTTTTTCTTCAGTAATATTAGTCAATAATGCATCATTGAATAAAATACTGCCTGAAAACCCGATAGTGGCTAAGACAAAAAAACTAATCGCTAATAACCATGAATTTTGTTCAACAAAATACAGGCCGAGCGTTACTGAAATACCCAGTAATGAAAAAATAATAAGCAAACGTTTTTTCAGCTTACCCGCATCCGCAATAGCACCCAAAAAAGGTGCCAACATAACAATAATCAGACTGGCCAGCGCATTACCAAGACCAAGTTGAAAGGTACTATCGGTAATCGTATTTTGCGCTGACCAAAACTGCTTGAAAAATAATGGAAAAAAACCAGCTAACACGGTAGTAGCAAAAGCTGAATTAGCCCAGTCGTAGAAAGCCCAGGAGAGAATTTGTTTATTCTTATAAATGCTCACAATCAGGCCATTATATCGCAGTCATACGGGAATTTTGCGACAGTATACTCACGTCGTGTTGAACTGTTGCAGCCCTGCTGCCAGTGAACCCGTATTTCAAACAGGGTGATTGAAACGGCATACCCTTATACGACACCAGCAGGATCCTGAACATGATCATCAATACCTATTCGAAGCATAACGGGATGACGGCCCAGATTTTAAACCTTGACAAACATCCCGCATGGTTCCATGATTTTTATTAACTGTTTTTTATCTGTCGAACACCAGGGTGGAGCCGTAATGCGCAAGAGATGGGTACTGACTTCGTTGTTTGCAGTAATCTTTCTGCCTGTTTTAGCTATTATTGCCATACTGCTATTCCTCAGTACCGCCGACCTTACACAACATCGCGACTTTATTGCCGACAACATTAGCAAAATAGCAGGGCGAGGTTTAAGCCTAAACGGCGAGCTGGAGTTGAATATTTCGTCAATATCTTCGATTGTTGTTACTGATATCGTGTTAGCTAATGCAGCGTGGGCGTCAACACCGGAGATGCTTTCGATCCATCGCATCGAAGCCAGCATCGAGCTGCCATCCTTGTTGCGCGGAGATATCCATATACCGCGCTTTCATCTTCAGGGCGTTAAGGCATTGATGGAAACGAATAGCAGTGGTTTAAGTAACTGGATACTGGCGGAACCAACTGATGATGTTGCGGTTGCTGATGACTCGGTCACAACAGGAGAGATGAAACTGCCCTGGATCGGTGATGTGTCTATCGTTGACGTGGAGTTCACCTACCGTGATGGCCAGACCGGTAGAGAAATCTTAACAAAACTTGATCATGCCAGGCTGGGCGCAGACACCCTGATTTCACCAACCCTGATAGACATCGCAGGGCAGGTGAACGAGAAGCCGTTCGAGATAAATGGCAAACTGGTATTGCCCTCGGTTTTCTCAGCTGATCGTGTCGATGTCCCCATTGTGCTGCAGGTAAAAGCACTGGGTCTGACAGCCAAAGCACACGGCAACATTACAGGGGCTGTTCAGGCACCTGCCGTCAATCTTGCTTTGCACGCCCATGCCGCCGACCTGGAACAGTTGCGGCAGGTGTTTGGTGCAGCTGTGCCACAGGTGAAACCTGTCGAACTGATTATGGAGGTTCAAGGCGACCAGGGGCAACCGGTAATATTCAAGCTCAACGCCAGTGCCGGCAAAGCTAAACTGGCAACCGAACTAACTTTACAGCGGCAGGAGCCAGTGCCAAATATAAGCGGTAAAGTTGAACTCCAGGATATTGATCTAGTGACTCTCTGGGCCCCGCTATTTAACGATAAGCCAGGCGAAACATCGGTAAAAAAGACAAACGCTGCATTGCAAATATCAGCAAAGCAATCTGATCAAATAATACCACTTGACTGGCTGCAGGCATTTGACGCTAACGTAATGCTGACAGCGAAGCGCATCAATCTGCCGCAGGCAAAGATAAAAAGTCTGCAAAGCAGATTCATTGTTGCGGACCGTAGTTTAAAAATTGATCAATTGAAGCTGGTAACTGATGCCGGATCAGTTAGCGCGGATCTGTTTCTGGATGCCAGAGGTAAGCAGCCGACAGTCCGGCTTGAGCTAGACACAACATCTGTTGCACTATCCAGGCTGGCACCACTTTCAACAAACAAACGTTTTACTGACAGTCAGGCTGAAGCGGCAATTTCACTCAGAGCAAAAGGCGAGAATATTGCCGGGCTAATTAAAAGCCTGCAGGGCAGTGTAAAATTGGACTACGGCAATCTTAAACGCAAAGAAGAGCTTTCGATAAACCTTACGCGTGAAGCTAAAAATAAAACCACAGGAAAACCTCAGCTTATTATGATTGCCGATGGCCGCATAGACGGTCATGCAATAGAATTGCGCGGTAATATCACGCCACTCACTGGCTTCCTGGCGAGCAAAAAATCTTATCAGGTCGACCTGAGATTACAGGCCTTCGGTGTCTCCAGCAAGATTATGGGTAAGGTCGCAGATCTCTATACTTTTAATGGCCTGGATCTTTCTATTGAAGCCCACGCGGCTGATATGGCAGGCTTGCGACAGGCATTTGGTGAAGCTGTACCGGCACCGGGAAAAGTAGATCTAAGTGCGTTTCTCACCTCCGAGAAATCAAAAATACATATTTCAAAATTAGCCATTCTGCTTGACGAAGGTCGTATTGACGGTGAGCTGACACTGGATACAGCAAAGCTCATACCGGACTTGCAGGCAGATCTTAGCTTAACGGATCTAAACATCGACAAGTTGCTGCCAGCTGAGAAAAAAGCAGCGAAGGTAAAAACAGGCAAAGCAAAAGCTGCCACGATACCTGCTAAAGAAAAACTTTTCTCCGCTGAACCCTTGCCATTTGACAACCTGTCGCGGGCAAATGTCAGGATGACTTTACGGGCAACCAATCTGCTGCGAAACAATGAGACACTGAAAGAGGCCGAAATAAAAATTAATCTGCAGAAAGGAAAATTATCTGCATCCTTGCTCAAACATTCCGCATTTCATGGTGAACTTGACAATAATATCGTGATCGATACCAGCGGTAAGGGAGCGCCCACGGTAATGATAAAATTTAAAGCACCCCGTTTAGAGCTCAGCGAGTTACTTACGGTAGGTGATGGCTCAGCTGCAGTTGAGGGACCGCTGGCTATTGACATTTCTCTGCTCGGGCAGGGCAGCAGCCTGGCCCAGATCATGGGCTCACTGAACGGAAATGTCTATCTGCTGATGGAAAAAGGCAGTGCCAATGCAAAAGCCATCGATATGTTAGTCGGTGGCGTCACGGCAATGGTTGGCACGATGTTCGCTGAGCAGTCATCTAAGACACAGATCAACTGCGCCATCTGCGATCTGAAGTTTACAAACGGTATACTTAAGCCTCAGCTTATTGTCCTGGATACGCAGTACTCGACGGTGTTTGCCGATGGACAGGTAGATTTGAAGAAAGAGCAGATGGATATAAAAGTTTCGCCACAGGCAAAGGGGGTAACACTTAGCGTTGCCTATCCGGTGCGTTTACATGGCAGGCTGAACAAACCAGGTATAGAAATTGAGAAAACCGATGCGATATTAAAGACGGGCGAGCTCTGGGCCAACATTGTTTACCCGCCATCAGCACTGATTAAATTCTCGGATTTGAGCGGTGGCAGACAGAATCCCTGTGTTTCCATGGTGGCTGAAAAAGCCGGCATTCCTATATTAAGTGATGTTGGCAAAGCGGTGGGAGGTGTTATAAAAGGGGTTGGCGGTGTCGTTGAAGGAACTGTCAAAGGAATCGGTTCCGGCATCGGCGGGATCTTTGACACAGGAGAGCAGGAAGAAGAGTCAAAAACGTCCAATGAGATTGTCATAGATGACGATGACTTCGATATGGACTACTAGAACAAATTCTTTGTTAATGCTGGCAGCGATTATATAATAAAAGATTTTTTTGTTGAATATGTGTTTGACTATAGTCATATTTATGACTTTTCATTAGGCGTGAGTTTTTTATGTGATTACATTGAATATCGGCGAAATCATGAAAAAACTAATTAAAGTTATGACATTTACATTAGTTTTTTATTGCTGATTGAATGTCCACTTCTGTCAATGGTCCATTTTTCACCCAGTTAGCTGGTTTTTATGAAGGTCCACTATGTAGATATATTAAAGTTTGATATGTCGGTCATTCTGTAAGATATAGTTGAATAGGTAATGACAAATATTTAAAAACAATAAATACCATTGTCTGCATTGATGATATGCTCACGCCTCTTATATGACCACCATGGATGGTGGAAATGTAAATAGACTATCTGCTTAAATTTTTGCAGCCCTGTTGGAAGCAGCACATATTCTATTTCCTTTTGTCCATTTTTATAGGTAGAATTTTATTGCCCTTATCTAAACTATCAAGTCTAATCTATTCCGGAGTAACAGACATGGACGATGCTGCGCTCAATTATCTACGTAATACTTTTGGTTACTCTGACTTTCGCCTGCAACAGGGCGAAATCATCCAGACCTTAGTTGATGGCGGTGATGCAGTAGTACTTATGCCAACGGGTGGCGGTAAATCGCTGTGCTATCAAATTCCCTCCCTGGTTCGCCAGGGTACCGGTATTATCATTTCACCCCTTATCGCACTTATGCATGACCAGGTCATTGCATTACAACAACTGGGTATTAACGCTGCCTACCTGAATTCAACACTGGATGCGCGAACAGCGCGGCAGACTGAGCAGGATTTAATCAGTGGCAAACTGGACATGTTATATGTTGCGCCAGAACGATTGAAAACGGGCAGTTTCCTTAATTTACTGGCGCAGACCGAGATCTCACTTTTCGCCATTGATGAAGCCCATTGTGTCTCACAATGGGGGCATGATTTCCGCCCCGACTACATCCAGCTGTCACTGCTGCATGAACAGTTTCCAGATATTCCCCGAATTGCCTTAACCGCAACGGCTGATGAAAAAACACGAAGCGAAATCAAATTCCGACTGGCACTAAACCAGGCAAATGAATATATTTCCAGCTTTGACCGACCCAATATCTGTTATCGCATAACAGAAACACAGGGTAATGCGAAAACGGAACTATTACGTTTCATTCAGAATGAACACGAAAATGATTGCGGTATTGTTTATTGCCTGTCACGCAGAAAAGTTGAGGCCACCGCACAGTGGTTAACCGAAAAAGGTTTTACCGCGCTGCCATATCATGCCGGCCTGTCTTCTGCTATTCGACAACAGAACCAGCAGCGCTTTCTCAATGAAGATGCGGTCATTATCGTTGCAACCATTGCTTTTGGTATGGGTATAGACAAGCCCGATGTACGTTTTGTGGCACACCTTAATTTACCTAAGAGCATGGAAGCTTATTATCAGGAGACCGGTCGAGCAGGGCGTGACGGCCTGCCTGCTGATGCCTGGATGAGTTACGGCCTGCAGGATGTGATTACACTCAAACAAATGATGGCAACCTCAACCGCTGAAGAACAGTACAAACGTATTGAACAGCATAAACTGGAAGCCATGCTGGGGTTTACTGAAATAACCGCTTGTCGACGACAGGCATTGCTCAACTATTTTGATGAAGAGTTCAAACAACCCTGCGGCAATTGCGACAACTGTTTAACACCCGCTGAAACCTGGGACGCAAGTGTGGCCGCACAAAAGGCACTTTCCTGCGTGCATCGGACAGGACAACGTTTTGGCGTTACCTATCTGGTTGATGTATTAACCGGCAAAGATAACGAACGCATAAAACAATTCGGCCACAACCAGCTCAGCGTTTACGGCATTGGCACTGAATATGATACAAAACAATGGCGTAATATTTACCGCCAGTTAATCAGTCGTAATTTACTCGCCGTTGATGTAGAAGGCCATGGCAGCCTGCGCCTGACTGAAGCATGCCGCGCAGTTTTGCGCGGTGAGGAAACCCTGTTATTGCGTAAAGAAAGCAGGCGTGCAAAAACCTCTCGCAAAGGGCGCAAGCCATACAACACAGACAAAGCCTCCAACAATGCATTATGGGAAGCCTTGCGTGCCTGCCGTAAAAAAATTGCTGATGAAAATAATGTGCCACCGTTTGTTATTTTTCATGATGCGACCTTATCTGAAATGATGGAGCTGCAACCAACCAACAATGAACAATTCATACAGCTAAACGGTGTCGGGAAAACGAAACAGGAAAAATACGCAGCAGCCTTTCTAAAAGTAATCAGCGAACACGTAAACAATGAAAAACAGGATGTGACGGATACAGTCAGCGAAAGCCTGTTATTGTTTCGCAGCGGCCTGAATGTGGACGCTATTGCCAGCCAGCGTAATATTAAAACCACAACCGTTTACTCTCACCTTGCCAGCTGTATTGAGCAGGGCGAACTCAAACTAAATGATGTCATTGATTTAAATCAGCAGGAAATAAACATTATTCATGAAACACTGTTAAGTGTTGATGATGGCAACAGAAAATTAAAACCTGTTTATGATGCGCTGGATGGCATGTTTGATTATCATACCTTACGCTGTGTACAGGCAGCGCTTATACCTGGCTAAGCCATTTACGAAAATAATTCATTGCAGAGCGCAAAGTGTTTATTCATTGTGCAAAGGAGTACAACAAACAATTAAATGTCTTCTCTGCTTTAAATTATCCGCTTACAAAGCCTGTTTTGCCTGTATCATCAGGGCATTAATCGCTTCTTCCATTTGCCTTTGCACTGTAGATAAACCTTTTTCCGTCTTCTCCACACGCACCGGTTCACCCACAGCAACAACGACCAGGGTAAAGGGTTTTGGTATCATAAAACGATCCCATGAACCCAGATACCATGCGTTTTTTGCGGCACAGGCGATGGGCAGCATCGGCACTTTTGTCATCTGCGACAACATTACTGCTCCAGGTTTGAATTTAAAAATTGGCCCCGTCGGGCCGTCAGATATGATTACCGGCGAGACACTCTCTTTGGCAATTATTTGATACATATAACGCAATGCCTGCGCGCCCGTGCGTGTTGATGAACCTCGAATAACTCTGGCGCCACGTGAAGAAACAATTTGTGCAGGCACTTCACCATCAACAGAAGGGCTAATTAAAAAAGCAGCATTCAGACCACGTTTAACCTGTTGCAGCATATACTGGGTACAAAACAAAAGCTGTTGATGCCAGTAACAGGTAATCACCGTTTTCTGATTGTTAATAACATCATCCATGTTCTGCGCTCCGATTACTTTCACGCGACAGCTTAACCAGATAAAATTAACGGTAAAAATTAATACCGGCTTCATTAATGCGTAAGTCAGTTTCCTTTTAAACGTCATTTGACGCGGCTGATTTTTATTATTTTTTGTTGTTTGTTTTTCAGCTGCCTTTTTTATAGCATTATTTTCTAAAGGCTCATTTGATGCCTTTTCTTTTGATTTTTTACCGTAAGGATTGCTAGTCATAACATTAACCCGGATAATTCATAAAAACGCTGATTAAATGATTTAAGGCCGCCGTTAAGAATTGATTGTGTCCTCTGCGTGACCTTAAGCATATTAATCATCGCATATTAGCAAATATTCACGCTGAAAAATTTCTCTTCGGTAATTGTCTCTCGGTAACTTGCTCCATGCGTTACCCTAATACGGCCGCCAGAGGATGGTGGAAATGTCAGAGACATGAACCGGAGGTACCTCGCTGAGACACGCCGTCAACCCATCCATGGGGGCTCGGCATCCGCATCCCTGCGGCTGACGGTCTCTGGTGGTAACACAAAAGTCATGCTTCTCATATTTATGGGACAGTAGTGAATGGCACTAAGTTAAGAGTGCTTAGCATGACCTTTCAACAACTTGGCGACATAAACTGCTGTCATGTTAACTGCAAGGGATGTGAATTGGGCACAGTTGGCAACGACCATCACCCGCAGGGATGCGGGTGTTGAGCCACCATGGATGGCTTCACGGCGTGTCGTTGCTGGCTGCGCCCGGTTCATGTCCCGGATTCATGCAAATATAGCTTAACTTAGTGCCATTCGGGACAGTAGTGGCCGTTTTTGAAAAAAACTGCATCCCTATGAGTTATCCGGGCTAATTTACTTTAAATGTTTTAGCTGTATTTGTTTTACGATTAATTCATCAACAACTTTAGATGTTGCCATATTAACCGCATATTGATTATCCAGGTTTATGCTGTGCAAAAACCACCGTTCTTCATCTAATGTAGCCATACTCTGCTTTAAGCAAACATCCGACATACGTGCCAGGCCAACTGTGTCAGCGGCTTTAACTACCGCTTCTTTTTTTGACCACAATTCAAAAAATAACACCGGTGTTTTCTTAATTTCAGCTAACTCATCCGAAGACATTAGCATTTTAAAATTTAATCGTTTTAATTGCCTGATCTGTTCAACATCAACACCTACTTTTAGTGTAGCGCTAGTTGTTATCACTATAAGGTTACCTGAATGTGAGATATTAAAATCAAAATAATTATTATTTTCCCAGAAGGGTTTACCTGTATCCGGATACTGCACGTCACTTAATTTAAAACTTCTAATACCTTCATCCTGTGCACACAGGCTGAGCAAACGCAGTGCAAGCAATGAAGTTACACGGTTCTGGTAATGTAATAAGCGTTGAATGGAGGCCTGTTTATGGTTTGACAACTCAGACAGCCATTGCTCCATCCGTAACGCGTCGATTTGCGCCAGATCACTCTCTCCCTGGTGTTTAATGTAATATAAGCGAACACTATTCATAACAATTAAATTCTACTATTTTCCTCTAAAGGTGTCTTAACAGCTCCACTATTAATTACTTATGGCCCTGGTTTTAATGCAGTTCTACATTATGGCGCACTATTAAACCATGGCGATAATTATAGACATGGCATACAGAGAAAGTGAAACGCAGATTCCAGGCGGCTTATAAACCCGATAGTGCCCATGGCCCGAAGTATGCACCTGCTACATTATGAGCCTTCAAGCGGTTCAAACTGAGTGTTTTGCCAGAGCAATCCAGCCCGACATTATTCAGTTACAAAAAAAGTATACTGATGCAGATAAGTCTTCGTTAAGTTAAAATTCATACACTTTATTATTACAGCCCAAACGCCTTATGTCTTTCGCAACACTTACACAAGCTCTTGATAACAACCTCAGTGAATCACACACAATAAATTACCTGAGCAGTAACAACGAAGACACTGATGTTACTTTTAATGACCTGAAACAGCGTGCCTTAGGTATATTATTTAACCTGCAACAAAAAAGCATAAAAGCAGGCGATCAACTCATCATCCATACTGATAATAATGAATTTTTTCTTGATGTTTTCTGGGCTGGACTTTATGGCGGAATTATTCCTGTACCCGTGGCCACGGCAAACAATGACGAGCACCGCTTAAAACTTATTCGTATCTTTAAAAAACTTGAATCTCCCTGGCTTTATACCGACAAAAAAACACTGGATAAAATACTGTTATTCTGCAAGGCAAATAATATGGCAGCAGAAGCAGAACAATTTGCACATAAAAGTATACTGATTGATGATATAGAAGATATATCTACTCCCGGCGAAACATTTCCGGTCAAACCGGATGATATTGCATTTATACAATTTTCATCCGGCTCTACCAGCGAGCCCAAGGGTGTTGTACTCACCCATAATAATATTTTGATTAATATTCGTGCCATTATCGAAGCTGCGAAAATGTCTCAAAATGACAGTACGTTCAGCTGGATGCCGCTAACTCATGACATGGGCATGATTGGTTTTCACCTTACACCTGTCGTGCTAGGTATCAATCATAGCATTATGGATACCAGCGTATTTGTGCGCCGCCCCCTGTTATGGTTAATAGCGGCCAGTAAAAAACAGTCAACCCTATTATGTTCACCTAATTTTGGCTATAAACTTTTTCTAAAAGTTTATCAATCAAAAGGGATTGAAACGATTGACTTGTCTAGAGTTCGTTTAATATTTAATGGCGCCGAACCTATTTCTATCGAATTATGTCATCAGTTTTTGAACGCCATGACCAGTTATGGACTCAAATCTAATACCATGTACCCCGTTTACGGTTTAGCCGAGGCAAGTCTTGCCGTGTCACTCCCCAGGCCGGAAGACGAAATAGAAAGTATAAAACTTAAACGCTCGCATTTGGCTGTTGCTGACACCATTGAGACCAGCCTTGATGATGCCGTAGATTTTATTTTTGTTGGCAAACCTGTCAACAACTGCCATGTCCGCATATGCGACTTAAATAATAATCCACTTAAAGTAAATACGGTCGGCAAAATTCAAATAAAAGGTGACAATGTGACCAGCGGGTATTACCACGCTGATACAATTAATAAACAATTAATCACCACAGATGGCTGGCTGGATACCGGCGACCTCGGTGCCTTTGTTAACGGTCAGATGATTATCACAGGCAGAATAAAAGACATTATTTTTATTAACGGCCTCAATTTCTACTCGCATGACATTGAGAACATACTGCATAATCTGACAGAACTTGAGCTGGGGAAAGTAGTTGCAACCGGCGCCAGAAAAGCAGAAAGTAATGAAGATGAACTTATTATATTTATTCTTTATCGAAGCAAAATTGCATCGTTTTTACCGCTGCTAAAAACCGTCCGAAAAACAATAAATAAAACCATCGGTATAGAAATAAACCATGTCATTCCGGTTAAACGCATACCGAAAACCACCAGTGGAAAAATACAAAGACACTTACTTAGCAATGAATATATTGCTGGTGAATACGATACAGCCATTCATGCTATAAACGTGCTTCTCAATCAGGAAAAAAATGATACTGTTAATACAGGTAACAATATCGATAAAAGTGCAAACGCAGTCTCAATAGAAAGCCAAATCCTGCAGATATGCAGATCTAGCGCGCCAGGAAAAAACATTAATCCTGATGACAATCTTTTTGAAATAGGCATCAGTTCACTGGTACTCGCCGATATACATGAACAACTTGATGAGTCCTTTCCAGGAGAAATTGATATTTCCGATCTTTTTGATAACCCGTCTGTTTTTGAACTAGCTAAATTTATTCAATCAAAAGCGGGCCAATAAGAAAACTTTAATTAATTATAATCCTCATAGCGCTTCTTATGAGCATTACCAAAATGCACTTCAAAACGAAAAAATATTAACCATTTTGAGCGCCGGCCTTTTACTATAAGTTGACGGTCTTCATCTAACGTTACTGGCCAGGTCAATTCGGGTGACACCTCATAAAACAGCCATCTTCGATGAAAGTTTTTTCTGAAACGAACAGCAACACGATAGTTTGTTGCCAGAGTCAAAGGATCAGTTATACCAATAGCACTTGTCTCATAGGATAACGAGGTTTTTTTATTAATTCGTTGATACAGAAAAAACGCCTG
The DNA here is from genome assembly GCA_963803185.1 of uncultured Gammaproteobacteria bacterium. GTDB lineage: Bacteria > Pseudomonadota > Gammaproteobacteria > SZUA-229 > SZUA-229. The sequence goes on from CAWDMF010000011.1 coordinate 131,712, forward strand.
TAACCAGTCAACACCATCAAACTCTTCAGATAGCTTAGCTTCACTCGAGGAACGAAAGAAAAGCCTGTTCTTAAATAATTTTTCAACATCAATTAATGTTCGTGCACTATGAACTGCTCTTTCACGCTGCAACTCCTGCGTTAGTCGTAAAGTCACAGTTTCGTAAACCGGATAAGTATAACGATAACGTAAACGTATTCTTGGATTCAAACTAACATTTATATTAAACTTGGACCGCGTATTTTCTGTCAGGTCTAACTGCAAACCCAGTGTATTTGTTGATTCCTGGTTACTTCCCGGTGCAATATCTCGTAGGGTCTCATCCACATCACTTTCAAAAGTTAATCGCAGGCGGTCTTCCAGAACCGGTAATTCAACACTAAAACTGATATCTGTATTAAAATTAAAGTGGTCTTCTTCATCATAACTAAAATCATTTCTCCAGCGAATATAAGTGCCAGCAGCACCTTCCAGGAAGACACGCTCGTTACCAAAAAAGTTATCAAACCAAAGTGCCGGTTCACAAAATCGTGAATTTATATATATTTGTGTTTCATCATACCAGCTTGTTTCATAATCATAGGTATCAAGACCACGGTCACAGGGATCTACCGGATTAGCTTTTTTATAAATATTATATTCTTCATCCCCTTCGTCTGCCCACTCAATATCCTGCACAGCTGTTTCGGAATCAGCTACATCCCGGTCGTTACTCTCACCAGGATCTTGCTGTTCCTCTAATGGTAATTCTGCCTTTACTGCTGCAGCAGCTACAGCTACAGCCACAAGCAAAAACAAACAGCCAGCTCTTTTTATATATATAAAATAATTATTTAAACACACGTGAGTTATCACTTAATAATGTACAATTCCGCTATTTGATATACATTTTAATTACTTCGAAATCCCATATAAAAGAGTTTAGATGAGTACGAAGAAATATCCTTTACCTGAAACCGTCGCCGCCATAGATCTTGGATCAAATAGCTTCCATATGATTGTAGCTCGTCTTGAGGAATCCGGCACATTATCCATCATTGATCGTTTGCGTGAAAATGTTCGTCTCGGTGGCGGACTAAATAAAAATGGAATTATAAATCATTCCACACAAAATAGAGCTTTTGAATGCCTGGAAACCTTTGCCCAACGAATACGCGACCTGCCTGATTCTGCGGTAAGAATTGCCGGCACCAACACCTTACGTGTTGCAAAAAAATCACAGGCTTTTGTAGAAAAGGCTGAAGTCATTTTAAATCATCCTATTGAAATTATTGGCGGTCGCGAGGAAGCACGACTCATCTACCTTGGTGTTGCACATGGCCTGGCAACAAAAGAAGGCAAACGATTAGTGGTTGATATTGGCGGCGGCAGCACCGAGCTAATTATTGGTCAAGGCATGAACCCGCAAAGACGTGAAAGCCTCTACACCGGCTGCGTCAGCGCAAGCAGACGCTTTTTTTCTAACGGCGAAATCACAAATAAAGCCATGAAAGCAGCAGAGCTTGACGCCGCTCTAACGCTGTTTCCTCAGGTCGCTGATTTTAATGCAAGCAAGTGGGATGAGGCTATCGGCTGCTCTGGTACCATAAAAGCAATTGCCAGCATCGTCTACCAACAGGGCTGGTGCCTGGATGGCATTAGCTTTAAATCATTACAAAAATTACGTAGCGCTGTTATCGAGGCCAAACATATCGATAATTTAAAACTTGCTGGTTTAAGCGAAAATCGTACAGCCGTCATTACGGGTGGTTTATCCGTATTACTGGCTATTTTTAAAATATTAAAAATTGAACAGATGCAGGTTTCAGATCAGAGTATGCGCGAGGGCCTGCTTTATGATCTTGTCGGTCGTATAACACACCATGATGTACGAGATGCAACGGTAGAAGCGGCCATGATGCGCTGGAGCGTTGATGTCGAACAGGCTCATCGCATTACAAATACGGTTGAACGCTTATACCATTTAACCTCCAGGCAATGGTCTATAGATGTTGAGCATATCAAACCATTGCTTAAATGGGCATCCATGTTGCATGAAATTGGTCTCCAGGTTTCACATAACAACTACCACAAACACGGAGCCTACATATTAACCAATGCTGATATGCAGGGATTTTCCCAGCAGGAACAGGCATTATTGGCGGCACTAGTTTTATCTCATCGCAGTAAATTCCGTGTTAATAGCTTTAAAAAACTGATGAAACCCTTTATTAAAGCCGGCAAACTAATGTGTATACTTTTACGTATCGCTGTATTACTGCATCGTGGCCGTACCGATCAATTAATTCCTGAAATAGATATTACAGTTAATAAAAAAGATATTAATTTAACGTTTCCAGAAGGCTGGCTGGATGAGCACAGCATGACACTTGCCGATTTAATAAAAGAAATAAATCATCTGGACAACGCTGGATATAAATTAAGTTTTGAATAAAATAATAATAATTTCTCTGCTAATTTACCTGTTTTGTTGTGCTGCATGCAGCACAACAAAAAATGCAAAACTATTTACACCGCAGATAGCTAAAGACAACCAGGCTGTAATTTACATCTATCGGCCTTTCGCCACCGCCAATGCACTTTATTCCCCTGATTTATACATCAATAGTGAATTCAAACTCTCCATAAAAAATGAAATAATGGCGCATTTTACACTACCGCCCGGTGACTATAAATTTGAGCTGGAACCGGATAAAAACTATTCTGGCAGACCCTTTTTATCACTTAATTTGAGCGCAAACAATACATACTTTGTTCGTGTTGATACATCACTTAAAATCAAAAGTGCACTAACTTACGAACCTTATCAGCGAAGTTTTAACCTGACCAGGGTTGATGAACAACTGGCAGTAAAAGAAATTGCTGAATGCTGCATGGTTACAGATATAGAATCAAACACGGATCAGGAAACGAAAACCATGAAGACACAAACCGAAGAAGTATTTTCTATCGATAAGACACAAAACCCTTTTTCTCATTAATCAACTTGCTGACACTAGCGGGCAGGTAAAATGATGGCTTTACTCATTACATGGTTAGCGACCGCTATTGGCCTGGGTTTTGCCACATTAATTATTCCAGGAATAAAAGCAAACAATATTCCTGCTTTCCTGATTGCTGCAGCCGTTCTCGGTTTAATCAATGCCTTCATCCGACCAGCACTCTGGTTCTTAACCGCACCATTATCGGTATTAACGTTTGGTTTATTTGCTCTGGTGATTAACGCATTGATGATAATGCTTGCAGCCGCAATGGTGCCTAACTTTGAAGTAAAAGGTTTTGGCAGTGCTTTTCTGGGTGCAATTATTATGGCCCTTATTGGCATAATCGGTTTTATAGTGATGCCTTTATTCACCGGCGCCGATATTAACTGGTATAGCTATGAATACCAGTCTCAAACGTTTAGGTAACGCCAGGGAACCTCTGATTAAATCATGAAACAGTTAGTCGCTTTTTGACTTACTGATAAGCATACTAAACAGCTAGGCCATCATAACCAGCATAAATACAATAACGCCTACCGTTAACCAACCGGTAAAGTCGTTGAACAATTCACTAAATACTTCCACCTCACTTGCCTCTTTATTAATTAACTGTAGTATATTTAACAGCTACATTACAACATTGATACAGGTCAGATAAGCTGTAAAAACAGAGACATGGAGAACAACTATCTTTTAAATATGGATTTTGAGCAAGCCGCCTGCATTTTTGCCGATGAGCAACAGTGGGTAAAAAGCCCTGCTGACGGTGTATCTCGAGTCCACCTGGAACGAGAAGCCAAAGAATCTGGCCATACCACCAGTTTTGTAAAATTTGCAGCCAACTCATTTTTTGCGCCCCATCAGCATCCGCAAGGTGAAGAAATCTATGTCCTGGACGGTGTATTTTCTGATGAAACTGGTGATTACCCCGCAGGGTCATATATTCGAAACCCGCCAGGCTCATTTCACCAGCCCTACACCAAAGAGGGCTGCACACTCTTTGTAAAACTCGATCAATTTCAAAAAGATGACAACAAACATATTGTCATAAAAGCTGAAGATCAACACTGGCAAGCGGGCATTGGCAGGCTAAAAGTGCTTTCTTTGCACACTCACAATAGCGAAAGCACAGCGTTAGTTTGGTGGCCGCAAAACGAGGTTTTTCAACCACATAGCCACTGGGGCGGGGAAGAAGTGGTTGTCATTAAAGGCCGCTTTATTGATGAACATGGCGAATATCCGGCCTTAAGCTGGGTGCGTAGCCCGCATATGAGCAAACACTTCCCGCGCGTGGCAGAAGAAACCTTAATATTAGTGAAAGTTGGGCATTTAACTAACAGATAAGGTATCTTCAGACACTTTACATATGTACAACAAACCTGACAAATGCCTATGTTTTACTTAAGCCAGTCCCTTTTAGCCTGGGACACCGATGTCTTCAGCACTATTCTAAAAAAAGAACTTTGTTCTATAAATCCAGACTTACTGCCTCTACAGCAGGGTTTAACACAAAGCAATTACGCCACCGGCGAAAACTTATCGGCTACGGTATTAAGTGTAGAAAGTGATAACAATTATATACACGTTAAAGCTGGACTGTTTTATACAGGGGTAATTTCCGGTTGTAGTTGTGCTGACGACCCTACACCTATCGATGAAATTAATGAATATTGTGACCTATTATTGCGTATCGATAAAAAAACTGCCGAAACGATAGTAGCCCTTATCGATTAATTTACTATTTACTCTTTAATAAGATCGCTTATTATCTTTACCACTTCTGGATGGTTAAATTCGCGACCACCGACAGCACGATATCGAATGTTACCCTGCTTATCTATCAGGTAAGTTGTAGGCAAACCGCGTACTGCGTACACCTGTGATACTTCGCTTCGACTATCAAACAAAATCTCAAAGGTCGGATCGACTTCCAGCTGACCGGTGAAAGCAAATACCTGATCACTATCTTCCATCTGATTTATCGCGATAACGCTGAAATCATCTGCATTGATCTGCTGATGCAATCTTTCCATAGAAGGCATTTCACGGATACAGGGCGGGCACCAGGTCGCCCAAAAATTAAGCAAGACAACTTTACCCCTGTAATCAGACAGTTTTCGCTTTTCTTCATCCATGTTAAGCAGTTCAAAATCACTGGCTGCAATTATCTTTGTCAGCGGGCTTAAATTATGACTTAACTCCGGTTGCTGCCAGTCGGCTACAACCGAGAATGAAATACAACATAATACTGTTATTAAAATTTTCTTTATAATCAACATATTAATAAGGAGCCTCTAATTAATTGCAGCTATTCAGAATCGGGAAGTGATTCAGGTGCACACTTTATATCTTTCAACACGCCGCTATGAGCATGACCATCAAGCTGCCATCTATAAAGCAGATCAAATTCACTTTCTCTGGCTAATTTAATAGTGGTAAAACCCTGCTGCCAGTCACCGACAGCAAATTCACCAGTGTCTGGTAATAATGTCCATGAAAATAATATGCCGGCTTTTCGCCACTCTTCTAGCCACTGCGTTTTGGTTTTGACGGGATACACTTTTCCATCCCTGGTACGATAAGACCAGTCTTTTACACGATAGCTTAAATGCTGCTCTGAGGTATTTTTTAAAATCGTACCGAATATGCAATAGCTGGCCGCACGCTCAACTTCTTCATTCGGAAAATCATGCTTTGCATAGATTGCGCGGATAAAGTCCGGTAATAATTGAATTAACTCTATACTAAAACCTGTATCTTCTACCGTCCAGGTCAACAAACCACTGCTTTCATTTTTATGAATAGTGACATTCGATGCGGATACAGTTGTCATAAACATCAAAAAAGCGGCCATAAAAACCACTTTACCAGGCCGAATTATTTTACTATTTAACATTTAAATTACTCTAATTGAAATGAACTAGCCCTGATATAAGCAAACTGTTATCGATAATAGATCCGCTTATTATGGACCGTATACTATTATAGTCTATGACTGAACTTTATCTGCTGCAGCCTATACTAGCAATCAATCCTATCCAATACCGCGCGCCACCTGGCAATATGACTAACCAGGATATTTCATAGCAATGCAGTTGCCGGAGTCATGATTATTAAATCGCTCAATATGCACGATTCGTCGATATCAGTTTTGTCTAAAAACAACGTTATTTCTTTAATATAATAATTTTTAAAACTGGCTCATTTAATAGCTCATCATCATTAAATCCTGATACCAGTAACACTTTATTGCCGTTTCTGGTTAATTTACAGCTTTTACCGATCTCCTGACTCAAAATTTGCCAGTTATTCGCTTTTTCTTTTTCTATAAAAAGAGGAATGACTCCCCAATGTAGCGCCAGTTTTCGGCAGGTAGAACTATCCCAGGATATGCCTAATAATGGCGACGGCGGACGATTTGCAGATAAAACCGCAGCGGTATAGCCACTATTTGTGGGCACCATTATTCCCTGTAATTTTAGTTCCTTCGCCAATGTGCTTGCCGCATTTGCAATGGCTTTTCTAGATGAAGTTATCTTCTTACCATAATCTAAATCATCACCAAATTTGCTGGTGATCCACTGATGCCTTTCTATTTCACGCAAAATTTTATCCATAATCTTTACCGCATTAACCGGATATTTCCCTACCGCTGTTTCGCCCGACAACATAACTGCATCACTACTCGATATAGCTGCACTTGCAACATCGCCAACTTCAGCCCTGGTAGGCCTCGCATTTGTAATCATCGACTCCAGCATTTGGGTAGCGACAATGACAGGACAATTATTAATACGTGCTTTATTAATAATTTCTTTTTGAATTAACGGTACTTTTTCAGCTGGCAGCTCAATACCTAAATCACCACGAGCAATCATAATGCCATATGCTGAGTTTATGATACTATCGATGTTTGCTACCGCTTCAGGTTTCTCTATTTTTGCGATAACTGAAATTTCCCTGTTGCAACGCTGCATGTATTTTTTTAAGCTTTCAATATCTTTTGCCGTACGTACAAAACTTAAAGCAACAAAGTCTGCATTTAATTCCATGGCCAGCTGCACGTCTCTTTTATCTTTGGCCGTAAAACTTGACACAGTGACTTTTGAATCGGGAAGATTTATGCCTTTGTTTTTTTTAAGTTCACCTCCATAAATAACTTTGCATTGAATCTCTTTCCCATTTACGGATTCAACCCGACACTCAAGATTGCCATCATCAAGCAAAATTCTTTCACCTTTTTTTACATCATTACAAAGCTTTTTGTATTGCGAAATAATTAAACCTTGTTCTCCCGTTCCTGTCGCACAACTGATAATTACTTTTGCGTTTTGCTTTAATATTATGCTGTCATTTTTAAATTTTCCTGTGCGTATTTTTGGCCCGCATAAATCCATTAAAATAGCTGCATGTACATCCATTTTCTTTGCACAATGACGAATTCTTGTAAATATTTTTCGATGATATTCATGGTCACCATGTGACATGTTCAAACGAAAAACATTAACTCCCGCTTTAATTAATTCGCTTATTTTTTTATCTGAATCAGTAGCCGGCCCAACCGTAGCAACAATTTTTGTTCGTCGCCAACGCAAGGAGATGTTGTTATCGTCATTATTCTTCAAAATTATTTGTCCATTTTAATTATTTATTCATTTTATAAAGCGTCTCTTAACTAGAGGGCTGCTAACTTTAACTTGACATACTTTTATACATAATAGACATTTATTCCTGATGTATTTTTATTATATTTTTCTTTAATCAGTGACTTAGCTCTGCCTGATAAAATGTGTTTATATCATATTTTTATTATTGATACCTGTCTCACACATATATATCCAATATAATCAAACATTTAACGGGCAATTTAAATCCTCTCTACATTTAGAATCATAATTCTTATTTATGTTTTCAACCAGTCGTATCTTGACTTTTAATAGCATCAGAGCCCTAATAGCCTTTATGCATTCTTTGTAACTAATGCAAAAGGGGTTTACTATGCTAATGAGTAGCTGCCACAGTGGCTGGTGCCGGATAAAGTTCATTTCTTGATGTTGAGTTTCAACATGGTATACCAGTGCGCATATCTAGCACAAACACCTCTCCTCATTTAGACGAACGAGCCGTTTCCAGAAAAATACACGAACTTACCGGTTTCACCGTTTCTTTGGATGACTGGAAAAATATTAATGCTGACGAACAGGAATGCTCTCTTTGTATAGACAAAAAAGAATTTGAAGAAGTATTACGACGCCTGGCCCTGTCTTCCGCAGCAATGTTTGTTGATCGTTTTCACAAAGTCATCGATAGTAGTGCTGTCGACTGGGATAACGTCGAATATAACTATGATTTTAACCATGCTGTTGAACATTGCTGTATACCCTATGGCACAATAAACAAAAGCGATTATTTTAGTAACTACATCAAAATCATGCATGATGAATCTGCACGTTTGATAAATGAAGGCGTATCGCCTATGGTAGAGGCTGAATAAACTCTCAGGAGGTCTTTATGTTTTTACAGGAAAAATCACATCACGAAATGATAGAAGTATTGTCTCTCAGCGATCTTTTTGACCCGTTTCAAAAAACCGTGGAAGGACGTTACCAGCACGGTGAAGAAATTCAGGATCCTGAAAAATTTGATAAATCGAATTTACAGTTTCTCTCGGGCGAAGATTTACCTGCATGCTGGTTAGACGCACATTACCGTGATGATGAACTTAATCGCTAGTAGTTACTAAATAGTAAAAATATATATTTTATTGCTAATTGTCCTAGACAAAAAGAAATATATCCATATAATTAATATCATGGGTGTGTGAATGCCAATATTTAAAAGCTTCTTAAAACCCTGCTCGATCGACCTGATTGTCGAGCTACAACTTCAACATAAACAGAGTGGAGACTTAAGATGAAAAGACATTACTTTATCAGTGATAATCTCGATGACCTTGATGACCTGGAACAGGAACTGGAACGCAGAGGTGTGGTAACACCTCAGATACACGTTTTAAGTAAAGATGACGGTGGTGTTGATCAACATGAGCATCTCCACAATATAGAATCTGTATTTAAACAGGATGTAGTAAACGGCACTATTCTCGGTGCAATATTTGGTGCAGTGGCTGCCATTGTGGTGCTGGCTATTGGTTATTTAACAACTTTGCCTGAAACTTACAGCTGGACACCGTTTTACTTTCTTGCCATTGTAATGTTTGGCTTTATTACCTGGAGTGGGGGCTTCTATGGCATTCAAACGCCACACAAAGATTTCAAACGCTTCCAGAAAGACCTGGATAATGGAAAACATATATTTATTGTAGACGTTGATCCACACCAGGAAGACATTGTTAAACAACTGGAAGCCGATCATCCTAACTTAATCGACGCCGGCACCGGGGAAGCTACCCCACGATGGATAGTGATGGGACAACAAAGCGTTAAAGAAATTACCTCAACAACGTTTCCATAAATTAAGATACTATGAAACATTACAGCTAACACACAACAGGAGCGACAGATGAACCCTTCACTTGAATCATTCCCAAATGCACCGGAAAATTGGGACTTAACAACAGCCGAGGAAGTGGCTAAGGCTGATGGATTAATACTGAATGAAGATCACCTGGATCTCATTCGAGCATTACAGGAGTATTATTCCAAAGTGGAATTCCCAAATATGCGTCAGATAAAAGATGCACTGGATGAAAAATTTCATTCTCGCGGTGGCATGAAATATCTTTATCAAATAATTCCCGGTGGTCCAGTTGCTGAAGGCTGCCGTCTTGCCGGACTTAGCGTTCCAGCAGGCGCTGTAGATAAATCCTTTGGCAGTGTTGCATAGCGAGGGTAAAGGTATAAGTAAGGGCAGGGTAATTATCTACATATAGAGACAGGGCGACATGCCCTGTCTTCTACTTAAGCTACGCCCCTTTATGTATCCAGTCTGCACCGAGCGTGCCTTGTAAACGCTCCAGGTAACTATCACTGTTGACCCATTCCTGCATTTGCTCGGCATTTTCCATTTGCCCTTGCAGATCAGCCCATATATCCGTGACTGACTCATTAGTTTCATCCATTTTCTGCTCAATATAATTTTTATTCATTTGCCACAAAGCTGCATCACGTTGTTGTTTGATGATTAAGCGTTCTTTATACCAGTCACTTTGTAACAAATAATCCAGTGTAAACATTTCACGAATCGAAGGATCATCTATCATTTTACCTTCGTGTTGACCATGCGCCATGATGTTCAGCACTGCCTGCAAAGGTGGGCAGGCATCATTTATTGAGCCATCTTCAATATAAGCTTTCGCCACTTTTTGTTGTGCCTCAACGATATTATTAATGCCATCAACGTAGGCATCCATTCCCTGTGTTTCTGGTCTTAACATCTCTTCATCAAAAACAATGGTTGGACTATCAAAAACCTTGCCGAAGAAGGCATGAACAAACCTTTCCGTAATACGGTAACCCAAGCGGCTGGCATGAACCGTATTTCCCCTGTACTCAAAATCTTCAATCTTTTCCAGGTGTCCATTTTCTATTAAATACTTCGGGTCGCGTTGTGGTATTGGCAGTCGACACCAGATTTCCGGAATCAACATACTGATATCATGATCAACTCGTCGATGCGTACCGATGTAACCTGCTGCCGAAGAGTAACCTGCATAATCACATAAAATAAATGATACCAGTGCATTATTTAAATCTGCCGTCGTTGAAAGCGCGTTGAATGGTCCTTTAGTTAAAGCGCCTTCAGAACCTGCACCTGTTGTTGATGGTGATTTGCCAGTCAGACTACAAATTATGTCCATAAATAATTCGGGCAATTCCTGGTAATGTATCGGGTTAAAAACCGCCAGGGGGCGAATGCCGGCCTTTTTATCTTCCGGGTTATTCCGACGCCCCTGCAATACGGCATTTACCGGAAAGTGTACTGGCTGATCTAATGACAAACCACGTGATAAGCGCGTGCCCACCCGGGCAAGATATAAATTTCTGGGATTCGCCAGGTCGGGCCGTTTTTGTAAATAACGAACATTTTTACTAGGCGCACCATCGACAATGCGAGGATGTGCTGACGAGACAAAATACTTACCTTCGGCCTTCGCTGCATCGCGAATCAATCTCTGCATCGGCAAGGAATATTCCTGAAAGTGAATTGCATCTTCCGCCAGTTCACGTGCGTCATTACTGGTAAGCGGTTCAAAGTTTGAGATAAAATTATCCTGTTCAGACAGGTCTGCTTCAGTCTGCTTATCATGACCACGAATGATGGCATCATCAGGACGCTGAAATAAACGATTTTCACAGTTCTTCACCAGCTTGACGCTGGGACTTTTATAACGCTGGTTCAGCTCACCTTCTAGATAACTTACTGGCACCACTGTGGAGGCGGTTATATCATCTTCAGTTTGCACTTTTGTTGCCGCGACGAAATCCTGACGCAGTTTGTAAATACGCCAGGTGCCATCACTGCGCACACCAACACGTAAATAACTGGTAATCATTTTTCGACCATCAAACTTTAATTCATGGCCTGGATAACCGTTTACTTCGTCCACTGAAAAATGTTTACGCCAGTTATCACCCCACTCAGTTTTATAAAAACGTTTAATTAAATAAACCAGCGCCAGTATGTGTTGCGGAATACTTTCCAGCCACTGGTTATATTCATCCGTATAGGTTTCAGCCGATGGTGTCAATAAACGAATGGCCGAACCTAAACTTCGTTTGCTGGTCAATACAGTTCGATCATCATTTGTTGAACTGTCACGACGACGTTTTGAATAATCATAATTAAAAATGGCTTCGACCTGGTCCAGATTTTCTTCAAAATCGCCAACAAATATTGGGCCGGAGATCATTGAGTCCTGAATTGATTTTGAAATTTCAGATTTTCCGCCACCCGACACCGTACTTGGCTTATGACAGAAAGTGCCTTCACCCAGCGTGCCTAACAGGCGCCAGCTTGGTGCCTGCGGATGTTTTTGCATATGCACTTTAAATCCACTGGGATAGATATAGGTATGTTTTACCCGCAGTTTTATCTGCTGCTCTTTTCCATTGTGAGTCCAGCTTATCTTCAGCTGCGACATATCAACATGCGCATCTTCAGGAATATAGACAATGTCTGAAAACTGATTGTCTATGGCATAACCTTCATCTTTAACTGTAATGCCACCCTCTAATTGCTTACACAAACGGGTAAAAGTGTGAGCTGTCATTTCATCCTCAACTTTTGGTAAATAATAATTACCCAGGTTGAACCGTGGAAAGGCGACCGCTCCACCTGCATGCTCTTCTTCTACACCGCCAAACAGATTTGCTGAATAACTTATCTGCGACTTGATTTCCTTTTTGCTATATCCAAAATAATTATCTGCAATGATAGTAACGATGACCCCACCCAAGTCTCGACAAACTACTTTAAAGGCACCACCTTCATTATAAAGCTCGTCATCGTTTTTCCAGCACATGCCATCCTTACGCTGACGCTCAGTGGCATCATCGTAATGCGGCAGACCTAATGCTTTTTTGCTTAACTTGGTTAAGTGCGGCGCCAAAATGACACACCCGCTATGCCCGGTCCAGTGATCAATATCCAGAGCGGCATCATTTTCTGCCAGGAATGGGTCACCGCCGTTGCCAAAAATTGATTCTACAAAGTCGAGGTTGGAAACCAGCGTGCCAGGAACAAAAAATCGTGTTTCCAGCCTCTTTTCAGGCAAAACGCCTTCAACTTCCGGACGCACGATGGGGCGTAATAATAGAGAAACCCAAATATCGACCGGTTTTTTATGTTCACAGGAGATCGGCAGGTTCAATAATTCAGTTGGCGGGTCCAGCGCCACCTGTAACAGGTTGGCATACACATCGACAGGTACCGCTTTTTTATCTGCAGGAATTGGCAAACCACCTTCTACGATATGAAACACACCTGAGGTTGTACGGCGGTCATTTTTAGGATTATGCAATACACCCTGAATTAAACGATACGATTCAACCAGGTCCGATTTATAGACATCACCGTTGTAAGGAAGTGACAATTCGCGTGCAATACCTGCTTCATTTAAATTAAAGGTTTCACCCGGCAATTTTATTTCGACATCGATCCCATTGCGCTGTAAGTAATCATTCAAAAAATTCTGGATACGCTGATCAGCAGGGCAGCGGTACTCAGCCAGTAATTGACGTTGTGCCGAATAATTTTTTAACAGGCTGTCTGCGACCGAAAGATAACCGCGTTCGGTACTCATCTGACAACGATGCCCCAATGAAGCTAGTTGCAGGCAAATATGCTGTAGTGCTGTTTGACGTCTATCAATTGCACGTCTTTCCGGGAATGTAATACTAGTTTTTGAATTCATAACGATGGCCAAGGTAATAAACCTCTACTAACAATAAATACGGAGGGCTAATTTTAGAGGGATATGGCTAATATATCCAATAGAATTGAACTTTTTTCACTATAACAGCAGTTGCTTAACTACTATAAAAAAAAACAACAAGATACAATGATCTTATTTTTTTATGCACCACATAAGTGCAAAAACAGAAAATTATTTTTAAATTCCTTGTTTGTTTACATCACCACCGCAAAAAGAAACACTTAATCCTGTTTTTTTACTGGACGCTGCCAGTCATTAATTTGCTTTTGCGGACTGCGACTTAAGGTTAAGCGGTTATCTTCGGTGTCTCTTGTTATGGTAGACCCTGCGCCAATCGTCGCATTTTCCCCTACAGTGACCGGTGCCACCAGTTGTGTATCCGAACCAATAAAGGCCCCGTCTTTGATGATAGTTTTAAACTTATTTGCGCCATCATAATTACAGGTAATGGTACCGGCACCAATATTTACGTTTCTACCTATCTCACTATCACCCAGATAACTTAAATGGCTGGCCTTGCTGTTTTCACCCAGTACCGTGTTTTTAATTTCAACAAAATTACCAACACGACTGTTTTCTTTTAAATGCGTACCGGGGCGAATTCGAGCAAAAGGACCCACTTCTGTCTGTCTGTCGATAATGGCATTTTCAATGACAGAATAAGGTTTAATAATGCAATCACTGGCGATTGTGCTGTTTTTAATTACACATCCTGGCCCGATATTAACACCGCTACCCAAATTAACTTTGCCTTCAAACAGACAGTTAATATCAATAAAACTGTCATTACCAACACTCAATTCACCGCGCACATCAATTCTCTGCGGATCAGCAAGACTGACACCATCAGTTAATAATTGTTCTGCGATACCGCGCTGGAAGATTCTTTCCAGTCTGGCCAGTTGTTTTCTATCATTAATACCCTCAACCTCATAACTGTGCTCCACTTGAGTGGTAAACACTTCATTGCCATCATTCACTGCCAGTGCTATCAGGTCGGTTAAATAATATTCTCCCTGCACATTGTTATTATCGATTTTATTAAGGCATGCCTTCAAATAAGCACCTCTTACTGCAAGTATTCCGGTGTTAACTTCCTGTATTTTTTTAATTTCATCCGAGGCATCTTTGTGTTCAACGATAGCCACCACTTTATTGCTGCTATCTTTATTGTCTCTTACGATACGGCCATAACCGCTAGGATCTTCAAGGTTTACGGTTAATAACGAAACATTATTCGCACTGACCTTTTTTACCAGGATTTCCAGAGTTGCTGCTTTTATTAAAGGTACGTCACCATACAATATAAGCGCAATGGCATCATCGTCGATATTGGGACTTGCCTGCTGTACAGCATGTGCTGTGCCTAATTGCTCAGCCTGCAAAGACCATTCAACATCAAAATGCTGGCATTGCTGTCTTAATAAATCACCACCATGGCCATAAACCAGCTGAATCTGTTTCGCGCCTAATGTTTTACTGGTGTTATAAACATGCTCAAGCATCGGGATACCGGCAAGCTTATGCAGCACTTTTGGCTTTAACGAGTGCATACGTGTGCCGGCACCAGCTGCCAGTATTATGACGGATAAATTCATTTTAATAATCTCTTAGTTTTAAAACACATAAAAGCTATAACCACTGAGACACTGAGAACACGGAGAATTCTTCAATGTTTAATAAAAATAATAACTCAGAGCCCTCTGTGTCTCTGTGGTGAAATTTTTTCTTTTTGTTTATTTCTTATACCGCTGTTCCTGTGCCTCCATGCAGCCACGGCATACGACCACCATGGACGTTAGGGAGTGCGGAAAATGCATCGTTACACGGATGTAACTTATTAGGGCAAAGCAGGATCAGTTGCCGAGGAGCAATTTTCAGCCCGTACACCCTGTACATATCCGCACCGCCTCCCTGGCTCCTTGCGCTATACGACCCTCATGGACGTGGGAAGTGCGGAAAATGCAGGAGCAATCCTTGCGGTATACCATACATCCTGTACATAAAAAAGGCCGAATTCTTCCGAATTCGACCTCTTAATAGTAGACTATCTGCAAAAAAATTACTTTCTCTAAAATTACTTTCTCTTGCGAATCTTCTTCAATGTTTCAATCTGAGCAACCGCTTCGATTAATTCAGATTTAGCTTTTGCGTAATCCATATCTGAAGCTTTATCTTTCATTGCCGCTTCAGCACGTGATTTAGCTTCCAGCGCGGCAGACTCGTCAATATCTGCTGCACGTAAAGCTGTATCAGAAAGAATGGTTACTACATGCGGTTGAATTTCTAAAATACCACCACTAACAAAAAATGTTTGCTCTTCACCATCCAGCGGAATAACACGAACAACACCTGCTTTTAAGGTAGACAACATCGGTGCATGGCGAGGCATAACACCCACTTCTCCCATTTCAGCGGGCGCAAACACCTGCGTTACCGTGCCTGAATAAATTTCACTTTCAGCACTTACTATGTTTACATGCATTGTCATTGCCATATCTGAAAACTCTCTTGTCTACAATGTCTTGGCTTTTTCGATGGCTTCTTCGATGCCACCAACCATGTAGAATGCCTGCTCTGGCAAATCATCATGCTCACCATTTAAAATTGCCTTAAAAGCTGCCAGGTTATCTTTCAGTGAAACGTATTTACCCGGTGCCCCGGTAAAAATCTCAGCAACAAAAAATGGTTGCGACAGGAAACGTTGAATTTTACGTGCGCGGGCGACTGCCTGTTTATCTTCGTCAGACAGCTCATCCATACCCAGGATCGCAATAATATCTTTTAATTCTTTATAACGTTGCAGTATACCTTGCACACCACGGGCAACATCGTAGTGTTCTGCACCAATCACCAGGGGATCAAGAATACGTGAGGTTGAGTCCAGAGGGTCCACCGCAGGGTAAATACCCTGTTCAGCAACTTGCCGTGACAGAACTAATGTCGCATCCAGGTGGGCGAAAGTGGTCGCTGGAGACGGGTCAGTCAAATCATCCGCAGGCACATAAACGGCCTGGAAAGAGGTGATTGAACCAGTCTTGGTAGAAGTAATACGTTCCTGAAGCACACCCATTTCTTCAGCCAGTGTAGGCTGGTAGCCCACCGCTGATGGCATACGTCCTAATAACGCTGACACCTCTGTTCCCGCCAGTGTATAACGATAAATATTATCGACAAACATCAATACGTCACTACCTTGATCACGGAAGTACTCTGCCATGGTTAAACCCGTTAACGCAACACGAAGACGGTTTCCCGGTGGCTCATTCATCTGACCGTAAACCAGTGCCACTTTATCTAGTACACCGCCTTCCTGCATTTCGTAATAGAAATCGTTACCCTCTCGAGTTCGCTCACCGACACCGGCAAACACTGAGAAACCTGAGTGTTCAACCGCAATATTACGAATCAGTTCCATCAGTGTTACTGTTTTACCGACACCCGCACCGCCGAACAGACCAATTTTACCGCCTTTGGCAATGGGCATAACCAGGTCAATAACTTTAATGCCGGTTTCCAGAATTTCTGCAGCAGGCGACTGCTCTTCAAAAAGTGGTGGTTTACGATGAATAGGCATGGTGTCCTCATGACCAATGTCACCCTGGTTATCAATCGGGTTACCTAATACATCCATGATACGACCCAATGTTTTCGGGCCGACTGGTACACGAATCGCATCGCCTGTGTTTTTAACTTCCATGCCACGACGTAAACCATCGCTGGGGCCCATGGCAATCGCACGAACCACACCATCACCTAGTTGCGCCTGTACTTCCATGGTTAAACCTGTTTCATCAAGTTTTAGCGCGTCATAAACTTTAGGAATGGAGTCCCGTGGAAATTCGACGTCAATAACCGCGCCGATAATTTCTACTACGTTTCCGGTACTCATGATTTTATCCTCGTAAATATACTTAAATTTTAAATTTGGTAAATTCTTTTCGATCTATTCACAATAGCTGATTTAAACGGCAGCCGCACCGGCAACAATCTCGGATATTTCCTGGGTAATCGCACCCTGACGCGCCTTATTGTAGATGGTTTGTAATTCTTTAATAATATCACCTGCGTTATCTGTCGCACTCTTCATTGCGATCATACGTGCCGACATTTCACAGGCGATATTTTCAAGCACACCCTTATAAACCTGGGACTCAATAAAGCGCATCATCAATGCATCAATTATCTGTTTAGTGTCAGGCTCGTACATATAATCCCAGTGATGATCCAGCTCGGTGTCAATCTCACCGCTAGCAGGTATCAACTGCTGAATAGTTGGTGTCTGTGTCATGGTATTTTCAAATACATTGCTTACCAGAAACAAACGATCGATTTTGCCTTCATCATAGGCGTCCAGCATGACTTTCACTGTACCAATCAACTCTTCATTAGATGGCTGATCACCCAGGTTTGCAGCATGTGAAATAATATTGCCACTAAAACGAGAAAAGAATGTTGAGGCTTTTTTACCGATGGCACATAAATCAATTTCTACATTTTTTGCCTGCCACTCAGCCATTTCATTAACAGCTGCTTTAAACATGTTGGTATTCAAACCACCACATAAACCACGATCGGTTGATACCACTATATATCCAACACGGTTTACCTGCTCACGTACCTGCAGATAAGGGTGTTTATATTCACAATGTGCCTGAGCAAGATGGCTTAATACGTTACACATCTTTTCTGCATAAGGGCGTGATGCACGCATACGATCCTGTGCTTTTCGCATTTTACTGGCCGCAACCATTTCCATTGCTTTAGTGATCTTCTGTGTATTTTGTACACTTTTGATCTTGGTGCGTATTTCTTTAGCGCCTGCCATAATTAATCTCTATCGTTTTTAGCCATTAAAATAAGGTTTATAAATAAACTGTTTTAATAAACGCCATTCGCTTTAAAGTTATCCAGTGCTGATTTCATCGCTGTTGCAATGTCATCGTTATAATCACCTGATTCATTAATCTGTGCCATCAAGTCACCATGATTGCTCTTCATATCCGCAAGCATGGCTGATTCATATGCAACAACTTTGTTAACAGGTACATCGTTGAGGAAACCTTCATTAGCTGCATATAATGAGAACGCCATTTCAGCAACAGATAATGGAGAATACTGTGCCTGCTTCATTAGCTCAGTAACACGTTCACCCAACTCTAACTGTGCACGTGTAGCATCATCAAGATCAGATGCAAATTGAGCAAACGCTGCCAGCTCACGGTATTGCGCAAGCACCAGACGAACACCACCACCTAATTTTTTGATAATGCTTGTTTGTGCCGCACCACCTACACGCGATACAGACAGACCGGCATTAATCGCCGGACGAATACCGGAGTTAAACAAATCAGATTCCAGGAATATCTGGCCATCAGTAATTGAAATCACGTTGGTTGGTACAAATGCCGATACGTCACCGTCCTGTGTTTCAATAATCGGCAAGGCGGTTAAGGAGCCAGTCTGGCCTTTAACTTCACCGTTAGTGAATTTTTCTACGTATTCAGCATTTACCCGTGATGCACGTTCCAACAAACGTGAATGCAAATAAAATACGTCGCCCGGATAGGCTTCACGACCTGGTGGGCGTCTTAATAACAATGACACCTGGCGATACGCCCAGGCCTGCTTGGTTAAATCATCATAAATAATTAATGCATCCTGACCGCGGTCACGGAAATATTCGCCCATGCTACAGCCAGAATATGGAGCGATATATTGCATGGCAGCAGACTCAGCCGCACTCGCTGCAACGATAGTGGTATGCGCCATCGCGCCGTGCTCTTCCAGTTTGCGAACAATGTTTGCAACGGTTGATGCTTTCTGACCAATTGCTACATAAACACATTTAACACCGGTGCCTGCCTGATTGATAATGGCATCAATTGCAACTGCAGTTTTACCAGTCTGACGATCGCCAATAATCAACTCACGTTGCCCACGACCAACAGGGACCATGGCATCAATCGCTTTCAGACCAGTTTGAACTGGCTGATCAACTGACTTACGCTCAATTACACCAGGCGCAATTTTTTCAATAGGTGCAGTCAATTTTGCATCAATCGGACCTTTGCCATCAATAGGCTTGCCCAGGGCATCAACAACACGACCTAACATCGCTTCGCCAATCGGTACTTCTAAAATTCGACCGGTACATTTTGCGGTATCACCTTCGATCAAATGCCCATAGCTACCTAAAACCACTGCACCGACCGAGTCGCGCTCAAGATTTAAAGCCAAAGCGAAAGTGTCACCGGGTAATTCAATCATCTCACCCTGCATAGCATCGGCAAGACCGTGAATTCGAATAATACCGTCAGATAGACTAACAATTGTGCCTTCTGTACGAGCCTCAACTTTATGATCAAAGTTTTTAATTCGTGATTTAATCAGTTCACTGATTTCTGATGGATTGAGTTGCATTGTGTGCCTCTTATCGTCCTAATGAAAGCGCTAGTGAATTCAGTTGCGATTTCATTGACGCGTCAATAATAGTGTCACCAGCCTTGATAACCACTCCACCAATTAACGATTTATCAATCGTTGTGGTCAAAGTGACTTCACAGCCCAGTTTGTTCTTTAATGTGTTTACCAGTTCGCTTGTTTGCTTTGCAGTTAACTCGAATGCGGAAATAACTTCTGCTTCAACTTTGTTTTCTGCTTTTGCACGTGCGACTTCAAACTGCTCTAAAACATCTGGCATTAATTTTAAACGGCCATTCTCTGCCATTAATTTGACAAGGTTCTGCTGCTGCTCGTTTAACTTGTCGCCTAAAACCTGAATAATCAGCTCGCCTTTCTGGTTTTTGCCTGATCCAGGATCATCTAGCAGTTTGCTCATTTGCGCGTCGCTAACGACCGCCGTAAGATTTGCTAAAGCGTCACTCCATAAATCTAACGCACTTGTTTCATGAGCAAGATCATAAACGGCATTAGCATAAGGTCTTGCTGCAGTAGTGAAATCTGACATATGCCATTTCCTCCTAGAGTCGTGCGCGCTTAAAGTTGTGTTGCCAGATCATTCAACGTACTGGCATGAGCAGCTTTATCAACTTCTCGTTTGAGTACTTTTTCTGCACCAGCTATTGCCAAAACGACTACTTCCTGACGTAGATGTTCACGTGCGCGGTTGATTTCCTGCTCAATTTCAGCATTTGCGCCGGTAACTATACGTTCCGCTTCGGTTTTGGCATCGCCTTTTGCTTCTTCAACAATTTCACCGGCACGTTTCTGTGCCTGTGTAATGATGTCTGACGCCTGGCCTTTTGCTTCTTTAATGTATTTAGCCGCACGTTTTTCAGCTAATTCCTGTTCGTGTTGACCGCGTTCAGCTGCAGCCAGACCATCAGCAATTTCTTTGCGACGCGCCTCTAGCGCACCCATAACAGGTGGCCATATAAACCTCATGCAGAACCAGACAAACAATGCGAAAGTAATCGATTGGCCGATCAGGGTTAGATTAATGTTCATAAATGAACTCCGCTTTCTATATTATTCTTAAATATGTTCTATTTAAAATCTGTATTTTAAATTACCGCGAACAGAATGTAGAAAGCGATACCCACACCAATCATTGGAACCGCGTCAACAAGACCCATTACAATGAAAAACTGGGTACGCAACATTGGCAGCAACTCAGGCTGACGTGCGATACCTTCTAGAAAACGAGCACCTAAAATGCCGATGCCTACAGCAGCACCAAGAGCACCTAAACCCAAAAGCATTGCACCTGCGATATATAACAATGAAGCTTCCATTGTGATCTCCTAATTTAAAAAATGATAAAAGTTAAAAATCTGTTTCTGTGCCTGTGTTAATAGCTGACTAATGCAGTAATTAGTGAGCGTGGTGTGCCATTTCCATATATACAACCGCCAGCGTCATAAATATGAATGCCTGCAACGTTACAATCAGGACATGGAACACTGCCCACGCCCATTGCAACATGCCGGCAAAAATACCAAGGCCAATACCACTACTAAATAATAATGCGATCAAAATAAAGATCATTTCACCAGCGTACAGGTTACCGAATAAACGCAGTGATAAAGAAATAGGTTTAGAAATCAGACCAACAAACTCAAGGAAAAAGTTAATTGGAATAAATAAAATTTTAATCGGCAAGCTTTTTGCTTCAAACGGCTGCATGGTTAACTCCGCCAGGAAACCACCGATGCCTTTTATTTTAATGCTGTAGAAAAGCATTAAAGCAAATACTGCTAAAGACATACCAAAGGTTGCATTCGGATCAGTTGTTGGAACGACGCGAAAAAACACATGATGCGGGTCCACACCAAAGACTGAAGAGCCAACCACGCCCGCTACCTGAGGCAACCAGTCAACTGGCACCAGATCCATTAGATTCATTAACAAAATCCAGATGAACAAGTGTTAACGCCATCGGTGCAACCAGCGGATTTTTACCGGTAAACGAACCACGAACACTGCTATCAATAAACTCGATAACCCATTCTACAAAATTTTGTAATCCGCCGGGCACACCTTCTGTCGCGTATTTGGCGGCCTTACGGAAAGACAAATAGAAATAAAACACCTAAAAGAATAGACCAGAACATGGTATCAACATGAATAGCCATGAACCCCATTTCTTTGGCTTCCTGCGCTGAATGCGCAAAACCCCATGAGCCAGCGTGGTCATAACCTTCAGGAACCTTGCCATAAGTAAGATTCTGTAAGTGGTGCTTAATATATTGACTTGCTGTTAAGGCTTCACCAGCCATAGTTATTTCTCTTTATCTTTTACACTGCTGATGGTGTCTTTAGCCAGGACATTCACCACTGCAGGTGTCATATGTATAAAAAAGTAGGTAACAAATAAAGCAACGACACTAATCGGCTTTATCAAAACAAACGCAATAACAAACATTGCGCCGGTAAATATAAACTTGTAAATCTCGCCAACATAAAACGTAGTCAGCAGGGTTTCTGCTGCTGCTGTCGGTTGTACTCGAAAAACTTTTATCGCAAACCATGCATTTGCCAGCGTTGCAATCAGTCCTCCCAGGAGCGACGAATAAGCAACTACGCGGTCAAAAATGAGCAAAATAACAGACAACATAATTGTTGCCAGCAACTGGCTTAAAACAAACCGAAACACCTGTTGCCGAGAGAGCTGATTTTGCTGTTCCAGCTGCAGCAGGTCTAGTCGCTCAGCTGTCTGCTTTTCAGAATCGAGCTGATTTTGTTGCATAGTGTCTCTGCATTTCAAGCAACCTTAACATACAATTTTAGTGAAAAAACGGTTAGCAGGGGCTTCGAATGCGCGCGAATTATATAAGAGAGGGGCATTTAAGGTCAAGGAATGAATCCTGTCATAAGATAATTTTATACCAGCAAAAACTAATCTTTGAGCTATAAATCCGGCCGCTGCTTAATTTATGACTCTATCTTATTTAAAATACCTTCAAGCACGTCTAGACTGGAATAGGCTATTTCCAGACTACCTTTGCCTTTACCCTTTTGCTTTATCTGTACCTGTGAACCCAGATATTCCGTTAAACGTTCTTCCAGCTTGATAATATCCGGGTCTTTACGTGTGACTTTTGATTTTTTTGCCGGCGCTGTTATTTTCCGGATTAAGGCCTCAGTTTCACGTACCGATAGACCTTTTCTGGCAACATCTTTAGCGACCCGACTTTGTTCCAGCCCATCAATTGCCAGTAACGCCCTTGCGTGACCCATTTCTATATCACGCATCGCCAGCAAAGTTTTAACGTCCGGGTTTAAATCCTGCAGCCGCAGCAGGTTGCTGACTGAGGCGCGAGAACGCGCTACCGTATCGGCAACCTGTTGATGCGTCATATCAAACTCATTTATCAAACGTTTTAATGCGCTTGATTCCTCCAGCGGGTTTAAGTTTTCACGCTGAATATTTTCGATAAGTGAAACAGCGGCAGCCGTCTGGTCATCAAAAGTTTTTATCACCGCGGGAACTTTCGATAAACCGGCTTTTTGGGAAGCACGCCAGCGACGCTCACCAGCAACAATCTCGAAACGCCCTTTTCCATCCAGGTCTGTTTTTTGTCGAACCACGATGGGCTGAACGACACCCTGCGTGGCAATGGAGTCAGCCAACTCCTGCAGGGTTTCTTCATCAAAATGCTCGCGCGGCTGCCACGGGCCACGCTCAATCAGGTCAATATCTATATTGCGTAATTCATCATCCGCTTTTGCTTCCATCATAGACTCAACATCACTGTTTCCCAATAGTGCTGTTAAACCTCTACCCAAGCCTTTTTTCTTTGCAGCCATAACAATTTAAACCTTAATAATACCAAGCGAGAGCTTTGCACGATGCATATTCTTCATCATAGCAATGCAACTGTGTCAAAAAAGCAATGTCGCTGACCATGACCGCCAGGGATGGCGGAAACAGGCGTCATGCAAAGCTCTCTAAGCAAACGATGCGGCTTTAGCGCGGCTCTCACGTCGTAACATTTCACCCGCCAGCGATAAATAGGCCAGCGCGCCACGTGAGGTTTTATCATATAACAATGCCGGCAAGCCATGACTTGGCGCTTCAGCCAGTCGTACATTACGCGGCACAATGGTGCGATAAACGCGATCACCAAAATGCTTGATCAATTGCGCAGACACATCGTTTGCCAATGTATTACGCACGTCAAACATAGTGCGCAGCAGGCCTTCGATTTGCAAATCGGGATTAACGGACGAGCGCACCTGCTCAATGGTATCCATTAACGAAGTCAACCCTTCCAGCGCATAATATTCACACTGCATGGGAATAATCACGCCATCAGATGCCACCATTGCGTTCAAGGTGAGCATGTTTAATGCCGGAGGGCAGTCAATTAATACATAATCATATTCACCCACAATGGGTGCAATACTGGCTTTAAGGCGTTGCTCCGCATTATCGGCGCGCATTAAATCGACTTCTGCCGCCGTCATATCGGCATTAGCAGGCAACAGGTCAATGCCGACATTTTCAATGTGCACCACCACTTCATGAGCATCCAGGCCATCCAGCAGGCAATCACAAAAAGTCTTCTCAAGCGTGTGCTTATCGACACCGACACCCATGGTCGCATTACCCTGCGGATCGAGATCAATTAATAATACTTTACGTTTAGTCGCTGCCAGTGATGCCGCAAGGTTTACACTGGTAGTGGTTTTACCAACGCCGCCTTTTTGATTTGCTAATGCGAGTACTTTTGACATGTATTTTATAATTGCTTTTTGTGGTTAAATCTTCTTTATTTCCAGTAGATGCCGCTTTGCATCCAGGCCATAAACAGAGAGTGTATGTGACTCAATAAGCGCATACTGATTGCCGCCAATCTGTTCATCCAGCTTACCTTGCATTACCAGTATTCGAGTCGCTTTACTTTGCAAATGCTTTGTACTGCTTAATATATCGTCGGTAGTCGCATAAGCGCGAGCGGTTATCACATCGAAGTATATCCTATGTCCATTGCTGGTGGGATGATAATCTTCTACTCGCTGCTGGATAACCTCAACATTTTCCAGCTTTAAATCAATTTTCGCCTGGGTTAAAAACCGGGTTTTTTTGCCATTACTATCAATCAGTACGAAATGTTTATCCGGCGAGGTTATAGCAAAAGGAATACCCGGCAGGCCGGCTCCGCTACCAACGTCCAGTATTAATGAACCTTCGATATAAGGCTGTACCACCAGGCTATCAAGCAGATGTTTACTCACCATCTCTTCGACATTACGAATAGCGGTCAGGTTAAAGGTTTTATTCCAGCGTGCAATCAGCTGTATATAATGGACCAGCTTTTGCTGGGTCTCTACTGAATAATGCAAGCCCATTTGTTTGAGACCAAATTCGAGTTGTTGGCGCAGTGGTTCTTTCACGTAAAGCTCTAGCCCGGATATTTCATAGGAACGCTGATAACATAGCTTAACATGATGATGTTATTGAAAAATATTTGTATATTCGCAAAACACACTATGTGCCGGGTATCGCTCGGCAATTGCTCCTCGGTAACTGCTCCATGCGTTACCCTAATACGATCACCATGGTTGGTGGAAGTGCAGATATTGCAGGAGCAATTGCCGAGGACGCATCATATCGACCTGACTCGCTGAACTGAATCTTATAAAACATACTCCGTTGTCTGTATTCCTATGAAAAATCCGGGCTATGACAACTAAAAAACCAAGTTTACCGCTTTGCCTGTTTTAGTGCTTGGCTAGATGGTGTATATGTTGTTTGGCGATACCTGGCGGCTTAGCGATTGCTTCAGCCGCCAATATCAATACGATGATTTTTTAAGATGCACCATCAGCAGGGAAATGGCTGCTGGCGTAACACCCGGAATGCGCCCGGCCTGTCCAATCGTTTCTGGACGATGATCGCTAAGCTTCTGCCGCACTTCAGTCGATAACCCGCGTACCGTTGCATAATCGATAACATTCGGAATCGTCGTTTGCTGGTGACGTTTGGCTTTTTCAATTTCATCTAACTGGCGATCGAGGTAACCAGAATATTTCGCCTGTATTTCTATCTGTTCGGCTACTTTTTCAGTAACGCTATCACTGTTTCCGATGATTTCGGTTAACCCTGCATAATCAATTTCCGGGCGACGTAATAAATCAGCTGCTTTATAATTACGTGTCAGTGGCCGTTTTATTCCATCTTTGGCCAGCATCGCTGAAAACGCCTTCCCGGCCGTTGAGTCTGGCTGCACATTCATCTCAGACAATCGATGTTGTTCTTTTTCTATGGCCTCACGTTTTTCAGAATACAAGCGCCAGTGACTATCACTGATTAACCCCAAATCACGTGCAACTTCAGTCAAGCGTAAATCGGCATTGTCTTCACGCAAAATTAAACGGTATTCTGCGCGTGAGGTAAACATACGATAGGGCTCCTGTGTACCGAGCGTTACCAGGTCATCCACCAGCACACCGATATACGCTTTATCACGAGTCGGTGTCCATGAATCTTTTTCCTGGACTAAACGTACCGCATTTATTGCTGCCAACAAGCCTTGCGCAGCCGCCTCTTCGTAACCTGTTGTACCATTAATTTGACCTGCGAAAAACAAACCATTAATAAATTTTGTTTCTAATGACGCCTTTAAATCACGCGGATCAAAAAAATCATATTCAATAGCATATCCTGGACGAGTGATATGGGCGTTTTCAAAACCCTTCATCGAACGTACAAATTCAAACTGCATATCAAACGGCAGGCTGGTAGAGATTCCGTTTGGATAAACTTCATTGCTGGTTAAGCCTTCCGGTTCAATAAAAATCTGATGCGAATCTTTATCGGAAAAACGCACCACTTTGTCTTCTATGGAAGGACAATAACGCGGGCCAGTACCTTCGATGGCACCACTATACATAGGTGAACGATGCAAGCCTTGACGAATAATGTCATGGGTTTTTTCATTAGTGTGGGTAATAAAGCAACTAATTTGTTCAGGGTGATCGTCAACCTTGCCAGTATAAGAAAAAACAGGTAATGGTCTATCGCCGGGCTGTTCGGCCAGCTCGGAATAATTGATTGACCGGCTATCGATTCTTGGTGGTGTACCGGTTTTTAAACGCTCAACTCGTAACGGTAAGTCGCGTAATCGATTGGCTAACGCTATAGAAGGTGGATCACCGGCACGACCACCGGAAAAATTCTTTTCACCAATGTGAATCAGGCCACCAAGAAATGTACCCACGGTAAGCACCACGGTTTTGGCTTTAAATTTAAGACCCATTTGTGTAACAGCGCCAGTTACACAATCTTCACCATCAATAGTCTCTACAATTAAATCATCGACGGCTTGTTGAAACAAGGAAAGGTTGGGCTGATTTTCCAGCGTTTCACGTACCGCGGCTTTATACAAAACCCGATCAGCCTGAGCACGTGTTGCCCTGACCGCCGGACCTTTACGACTGTTTAAAATACGAAACTGAATCCCGCCGCGATCAGCTGCTTTTGCCATGACACCACCCATGGCGTCAATCTCTTTCACCAGGTGACCTTTGCCAATACCACCAATTGCCGGGTTACAGCTCATCTGGCCAAGAGTTTCAATGTTATGTGTCAGCAACAGGGTTTTAACGCCCATACGCGCAGCCGCCAGCGCGGCTTCTGTACCTGCGTGGCCGCCACCGATCACTATTACATCGAATGTTTCGGAATAAAACATGGTGTTATCTAAAAAATACCTGAGTGTTTACTTTACAAGGCTGTAAATTATAAACCAGGTCATCGCTTTAGCTATAGTCTACAGGTAATAAAGTTGAATATTCCAGTATTTAATAAATTCATAACTGCTGAAAGTAAAAAAGCTGCCTATAAGGGGCCACTGCTGTCCCGATGGCACTAAAATATCTAGAGACATGGATCGAAGGTACCTTGCTGAAGACCGTCAGCCCGCATGGAGGCGGATGTTGAGCCCCCATGGAGGGGTTCACGGCGTGTCTCAGCAAGGTACCTCGGTTCATGTCGGTTGAAAACAATGCTTTTAGGTAGCGACACTGTCATCGAGGCATGAATTGTGCGTCACCACCAAAGACATCGTGAACCCCTCCATGGAGGGCTCGAACCCCGCATCCGCCATTACGGATGGTGGAAGTGCAGATATTGCATCGTTACATGACAAGGATTGTTCCTAAAACCTTGCATTTCCTCCATCCATGGAGGTCAGATGTAACTTTGCTAGGACGACGCAGGAGCTGTTGCCGAGGAGCAAAAACCTGCCTCTGCGGGCTACGGTCTTTCGCGGTGACACACAATCCATGCCTCTCATATTTGTGTGGTCACAGTGGCTCCTTATAGGCAGCTTTTTTACGATGATTTAAGTATGAATCTATTTATTACAGCCGGCTCATTGCACACTGACTATTAAAATTGAACTAATTAAACGCTATTTTATTTGATTGATCTTTTGCATCATGCATTCTCGCTTTAACCGCAAGAATAACATCAATATCTGCATCACTTAAATCTGAGAATTGAATCATTTCTGATACTTTAACATTATCATTACTAAAATAAATGCTACCACTCGTAAACAAAGCAACCGTGGCGAGAATACTAAATAACCAGCTTTTATCGTTATGTAAATTCATAATTTGTCCTACCCAATATATAATCTAAAAGTCATTTTTACGACATTGATATTATAATTATTTACAACCTGTCGAAAAAATGACAACTTACTGTACTCTTTATAGCAGAGATTCTGAAATTAGTAACAATATTAAATAAAACCATGTTTTTATATATCTTTAACAACAAAATCAATTGGTTAGCTTATTTTTATTTAAAGGGAATTAAAGCTTTTGTAGACCATGAACTCAACATTTTATAATGTTTAGAAAACTCATGATGGTTAACAAACTGACAGTAAAAAAAAGAAACCTATTTTTAATACGCTAAAGCAAATTCCCAATATTATGCAGTCACAGCAACATATGCTGACCACGCATCACTATTTAGCCTCTATTTATGAATATAGGCGATTAACCCATACTATATTAGTATATTAGGGTGTTTTATAATTACTTTAATAATATTGATTAGCAAAACCTTTTCTAATCAAGTACAGTAACTTATTGATATTATTATATTGATATTAACTTATTCCACTACAGTTCAATTACAGTAACGCATCAGGACAAAACATATGTCTCAACCGGTTCATAACCCGACTTCAAAAGCGACAGACGAAAACAGTCGCATCGAGACTAAAAACACCACCTGTTATATGTGCGCCTGCCGTTGCGGCATTCGCGTTACTTTGCGTGATGGTGAAGTGCGTTATATAGAGGGCAATCCGGAACACCCGTTGAATAAGGGCGTTATTTGCGCAAAAGGTGCATCAGGCATTATGAAGCAGTATTCACCTGCACGCCTGACAAAACCATTAATGCGCAAACCTAAAAGCAATCGTGGTGATAATGACTTTGTTGAAATTTCCTGGGACAGGGCTTTTTCCATAATGGAAGAACGCCTGGCAAAGATCCGTGCTACTGACCCGAAAAAATTTGCCCTGTTTACCGGCCGTGATCAGATGCAGGCACTTACCGGTTTATTTTCCAAGCAGTTTGGTACCCCCAACTATGCGGCGCATGGTGGTTTATGCTCGGTGAATATGGCCGCAGGCATGATCTACACCATTGGCGGTTCTTTCTGGGAGTTCGGCGGCCCGGATCTGGAGCGATCCAAGCTGTTCATTATGATTGGAACGGCTGAAGACCATCATTCTAACCCGATGAAAATCGCTTTGGCTGACTTCAAACGCAAGGGTGGCAAGTTTATTGCAATTAATCCAGTACGTAGTGGTTACGCCGGTATAGCGGATGAATGGGTGCCGATTAAACCGGGAACAGACGGCGCACTGTTCCTGTCCATTATTAATGAAATAATCAAACAAGGACTATTTGACCGTGATTTCTTAATTAATCACAGCAACTCTGCTGAGCTGGTGAACATGGATGAAAATTCAACCGAACATGGTATGTTTGTCCGTTTTGAAGTTCCTAAAGAAGAAGGCTGCTTTGATGCGCAGAATAAATTATGGTGGGACAGAGTGCTTGATAAACCTATCTCTATGCACACCGAAGGTTCGGACCCATACTTGCTGGGTGAATTTAAGCTCGATGACGGCACCCCGGTTAAACCGGCCTTCCAGTTACTGGTGGATCGGGTAAAAGACTACACTCCGGAATGGGCTGCAGATATAACCGGCATTCCCGCCGAAACCATTAAACGCCTGGCATACGAGATGGGTATTACCGCGCGTGATGAAAAGATCGAATTGCCGATATCATGGACCGATACCTGGGGCAAGGAGCACGATCATATTACGGGCAACCCGGTGTCGTTCCATGCCATGCGCGGGCTGGCTGCCCATTCCAATGGTTTCCAGACTATCCGCGCGATGTCTATATTAATGAGTATACTCGGCACCATCGATCGTCCCGGTGGTTTCCGCCATAAAGCGCCATTTCCGAGACCGATTCCGCCCTGTGCAAAAACTCCTACCGGCTGGGACGATATCCAGCCCAATACGCCGTTAAACGGTATGCCGCTGGGCTGGCCGGCTGACCCGGATGACCTGTTTGTCGATGATGATGGCCAGCCGATCCGGCTCGATAAGGCTTTTTCCTGGGAACACCCGCTATCCGTACACGGCCTGATGCAAAATGCCATCACCAATGCCTGGCGTGGTGACCCTTATTCCATCGATACCATGATGATTTTCATGTCCAACATGGCATGGAACTCAACGATGAATACCACCAGCGTGCGTGACATGCTGAACGATAAAGATGAGCAGGGTGAGTATAAAATTCCGTTCCTTATCGTGTGTGATGCCTTCGAGTCGGAAATGGTCGCTTTTGCTGACCTGGTACTGCCCGATACCACTTATCTGGAGCGTCATGATGTGATGTCGATGCTGGATCGGCCGATTTCAGAATATGATGGTCCCATGGACTCGGTTCGTATTCCAGTCGTGCCGCCGACCGGCGACTGCAAACCTTTTCAGGAAGTTCTCATCGAGATGGGTTCACGCTTAAAACTTCCAGCGTTTGTAAATGATTCGGGTGAACGCAAGTACCGTGATTACCCTGACTTCGTAATAAACTATGAAACTGCACCGGATTCCGGTATTGGTTTTCTCGCCGGCTGGCGTGGTAAGGGCGGTGAAAAATTCATGAAGGGTGAACCTAACCCGAACCAGTGGGAAATGTATGAAAAGAACAACTGTGTTTTTCATTACGAATTACCCAAGTCGTACCAATACATGCGTAACTGGAACCAGGGCTATCTGGAATGGGCCAAACGTCACAGCCTGACGCGTTATGCCGAGCCCATCAACATACATATATATAGTGAAGTATTACAGAAATTCCGTCTCGCGGCACAGGGAAAATCCGATGGCAAACAACCGCCTGAACATCTGCGCGAGCGTATCAATACACACTTTGACCCGTTGCCGTTTTATTCCGATACACTGGAAGCACAGCAAACCGATCTGCGTCAGTATCCACTGAATGCTATCACGCAACGTCCGATGGCGATGTACCATTCATGGGATTCACAAAATGCCTGGTTACGCCAGATTCATACACACAATTATTTGTACGTAAACACCAAAACAGCACAAGCCGCAGGTATAGCTGACGAACAATGGATGTGGGTGGAATCCATGCACGGTAAAGTACGATGTATGTGCCGCCATTCTGAGGCCGTTGAACCTGGCACCGTATGGACATGGAATGCGATTGGTAAAGCTAAAGGCGCATGGGCTTTAAAGAAAAACGCCAATGAATCACAGAAAGGCTTTTTATTAAACCATCTTATAAGTGAAGAACTGCCGGCCAGCGCAGCAGGTGACCACCTGTCAAACTCTGATCCGGTCACCGGGCAGGCAGGCTGGTATGACGTACGGGTAAAAATTTATCCTGCAAAAGCGGACGAACCTGAACAAACTTCTCCACAATTTAAAGCCGGCTTAAAAACGCCTGGTACAGCAAACAAACGTGGTCGTTGGTTAAAATATTTTGCCGGTCGTAAAGTTAATAAATAATCTTAACTAAAGAATTACTCAGGAAAATACTATGACTCAACTCGCTTTAGTTATTGATTTAAATGTTTGTGTAGGCTGTCACGCCTGTGTCACCAGCTGTAAAGAATGGAACACATCAGGTACGGCCGGTTTTATGTCTGACTTTAACCCCTACGGTAAAGACCCTACCGGGACATTTTTTAACCGCGTACAGACTTTCGAAATAGGTGAGTTTCCGAACACTCAAACGGTTCATTTCCCAAAGAGCTGTTTGCATTGTGAAGAACCACCCTGTGTACCGGTTTGTCCGACAGGCGCAAGTTACAAACGTGAAGAAGATGGCATCGTATTGGTCGATTACGACAAATGCATCGGTTGTAAATATTGTTCATGGGCCTGTCCTTATGGCGCTCGCGAGATCGATGAAAACCTGAAGGTGATGAAAAAATGTACCTTATGTGTTGACCGTATTTATGACGAAACCTTGCCTGAAGCCGAACGCAAACCAGCCTGTGTTTTGGCCTGCCCAACCAGTGCCCGTTTGTTTGGTGACGTGAATAATCCGGATTCAATTGTATCGCAACAAATTCGCGATAATGGTGGTTATCAGTTAATGCCGGAGTGGGGCACAAAACCGGCGAATCATTATTTGCCACGCAGAAAAGCCAACATAACCATACATCGAGATGAACTCACGCGGGTTGATAACCCGCTTAATAAAGAACGTCAGCTGCCAATGCCGGATGAAGATGAGCAGACATTAGACGATATTATGAGCTGGTAATTTTTCAAATAGACTATTTAAAGAGATCCACTTATGCACCCTGCTTTTTCAGTAATTTTTTTAACCACATTGATCGGAGTTGGCCAGGGCTTATTTCTGGCTTTATATACCGGTCAATTGTATTCCGTTATTAAAGTATTACCGGTACAGGATTCACCCGGTTTTTATGGTTACGGTAGCTTGCTTGCATTGGTTTTTTTAACCGGGGGCCTGTTTTCCTCGTTTTTTCATCTCGGACATCCAGAGCGTGCCTGGCGCTCGGCAGTTAAATGGAAAACCTCATGGCTGTCACGTGAAGTTATCGTATTACCTGCTTTTATGGCTACCACTCTTGTTTATGCAATAATTCATATCAGTGGCTGGAATCCGGTACTTTTTGCTTTAAGTGAAGATTTTATCGTAGACCTGTCTTTGCTGATTGGCGCTATTAATACCGCATTAGCTTTTACCCTGTTCATCTGTACTGCGATGATCTATGCCTGTATTAAATTTTTACAGGAATGGGCAACACCCTTGACCGTTGTTAATTATATTTTATTAGGCATGGCATCAGGTTTTGCTTTAAGCACTGCTTTTGCCGTTTACGTCGAATCTAATTTAATTCACTTTTATGCTGGCTGGACAATTACGCTAACATTTTTTGCATTTATTACACGTGTCGCTTCATTAATACGCAACACAAAAATTAAATACAAATCAAATTTAAGCACTGCCATTGGCATTCGTCACACTAACATTAAACAAATAGCACAGGGTGCAATGGGTGGATCTTTTAACACCCGTGAATATTTCCACGGCGCAAAACCCGCTTTCTTTAAAAGTATAAAATGGATATTTTTAGTACTGGTTTTTGTTGTACCGCTTCTGATACTTATCGCAGCGCTTACAACTAATATATTTTTTCTATTCGCACTGGCATTTGTTGTACAGTATATTGGATTGATCGCCGAACGCTGGTTCTTTTTTGCACAGGCGAATCATCCGCAGAACTTGTATTACCAAACTATTTAAAAACTTTTTCACCACAGAGGCACAGAAGGCACAAAGAAAAACTTTAGGTTGTTGCTCCGCCTACGGCGGAGCAACAATAAAAAACTCTGTGTTCTCTGTGCCTCTGTGGTGAAATTAATTTTTTTTCCTATTCAAACACCATCGTGCGATTTTCGTACACCAACAGATCATGATGCACATGATGGCGCACCGCCCGAGCAAGTACGATTTTTTCAAGGTCACGTCCAATACGCACCATATCTTCAACCGTATCTTTATGACTGACGCGAACAACATCCTGTTCAATAATCGGACCTGCATCCAGTTCTGCTGTTACGTAATGACTGCTCGCACCAATAATCTTTACACCGCGTTCATAAGCGCTATGATAAGGACGACCACCAGGAAAAGCCGGCAGGAATGAATGATGTATATTGATAATATTTTGCGGATAATCTTTTACAAAATCATCACTTAATACCTGCATGTAACGTGCAAGTACAATAAAGTCGATATTATATTTTTTCAACAACTCTTTTTGTTTTTCTTCCTGCTGTTTTTTATTTTCTTTTGTGATCGATATACAATGAAAATCAATATCTAGTCGCTCTGCAGCTTTTTGTAAATCAGTATGGTTACTGATGATTACTGGAATCTCTACATTTAATTCGCCACATTCATAACGAGCCAGTAAATCATAAAAACAATGTGACATTTTCGATACAAACAAAGCCATACGTAATTTTGAATCTGAAAAATGTAACTGTGAAGTCATTTGATAACGTGAGGCGACTAATGTCTCAAAATATTCTGCTATTTTCTGACGTTGAATAGCAAAACTTTCCAGATCCCATTCGATACGCATGAAAAACACGCCACGCTCACTGTCAACATGTTGATCAAGATATAAAATATTACCACTATTATTGAATATGAAATCTGTTATTGCAACCACAATACCTGGTTTATCAGGACAGTGTATTAACAAAATAGCGGAGTTCATTGTTGAGTCAGTCATTATTTTTATATATTAATTAATTTCAATTGGCTCTTATTTATAGTATGCATTTATTTATAAAGCTTATTTAATCACTGTTGCTTTTAAAATAAATTCGCTTTCATTGGATCTTATTTACCAATACAAAAATCAGAAAAGATTCTACCTAACAAATCATCACTCCTAAACTCACCGGTAATAGATGATAGTGCTTGTTGTGCAAAACGTAATTCTTCAGCCAGCAATTCTCCCGCTTTTAGCTGATGTAAATTCTTATCTGCTATTTCTAAATGATGTTCAGCATTATCAATAGCATCCAGATGACGACGGCGAGCAATAAACTGTCCCTCAGTTTTTTGTTTATAACCCATGCAGTTTTTTAAGTGTTGTTTTAACAGGTCTATGCCGTCGCCCGTTTTTGCTGATAAATAAATTTTAGTCTTTTGTTTTTCTATTATTTCTGATGACCGATTTTCTATATCAATTTTATTATAAATGATCGTAACACCAATACCATTGGGCAAGGTTTCTAAAACGGTTTCATCATCATCTTTTATATCTACAACAAATAAAATACGATCGGCTTTTTCAATCATTTGTTTTGCGCGTTTTATACCTTCCTGTTCAACCAGGTCATCACTTTCACGCAATCCTGCAGTATCTATTATATGTAATGGCAAACCATCTATTTGAATATGTTCGCGTAAGATATCTCGCGTCGTTCCTGGGATTTCTGTAACAATCGCCGACTCCTGTCCAGCCAACTGGTTTAATAAACTTGATTTTCCAGCGTTTGGTTTTCCCGCAATAACAACCGTCATGCCTTCTTTTAATAAACGGCCTTGCTGCGCAGATTTTTTTACATCTGATAATTTTTGTTTTACCGCGATAAGTTTATTTGCTA
The DNA here is from genome assembly GCA_963803185.1 of uncultured Gammaproteobacteria bacterium. Lineage (GTDB taxonomy): Bacteria > Pseudomonadota > Gammaproteobacteria > SZUA-229 > SZUA-229. The sequence goes on from CAWDMF010000011.1 coordinate 167,300, forward strand.
TTGCATCATCTGCTAAAAAATCGATTTCTTCTTCTGGAAAATCCAGAGATGATTCAACATAGATCCGCAACTGAATTAATTCTTCTACCAGTTGATGAATGATCGCAGAAAACTCACCTTGCATTGATCGCATTGCGGCGCGAGCTGCCTGTTCACTGTCTGCTGCAATTAAATCAGCAATGGCTTCTGCCTGAGCCAGATCAATTTTATCATTTAAAAATGCACGCTCGGTAAATTCACCTGCACGTGCCGGACGAACATCATATTGCAAAATTTCTTTAAGTAAAATATCCAGTACCACGGGACCACCGTGAGCATGAAATTCAACAACATCTTCACCGGTGAAAGAGAATGGTTTTTTAAAATAGAGGGTTAAACCACTATCGATGATGGTTTTATTTATGCCTGTAAACTCACCATAATGAGCATAGCGTGGTGCCGGGCATAAGCCGGAAATTATTTTAGCTATCTCGGGAGCTTTGTGCCCTGAAATACGAATAATGCCAATGCCGCCCTGACCCGAAGGTGTAGCAATAGCGGCAATGGTATCGTTATTCATACAGGCCCCTCTGACAAAAAGAATTCGAGGTTTATGCGTTCTCTATTCTTTTAGTAATCACATACTGTTGCGCTATAGAAAGAATGTTATTGACCACCCAGTACAATACCAGACCGGATGGAAAGAAAGCGAACATAATGGTAAAAGCAAAAGGCATTATCTGGAACACTTTTTGCTGAATCGGATCTATCGGTGCCGGGTTTAATTTTTGCTGGATAAACATTGATATTCCCATTAACACGGGCAGAACAAAGTAGGGGTCTTTATCCGTTAAATTTGTTAACCAAAGCATAAAAGGTGCGTGGCGCATTTCGACACTTTCCAGTAATACCCAGTAAAGTGAAATAAAAACCGGCATTTGCACGAGTATAGGAAAACAGCCACCCATCGGGTTTATCTTTTCCCTTTTGTACATCTCCATCATCGCCTTGCTCATTGCCTGGCGATCATCACCGAACTGCTCTTTCATCTTTTGAATACGCGGTGCTACTTTGCGCATTTTTGCCATTGATTTATAACTCATTTCTGACAATTTATAAAAAACCGCTTTTACAGTTATTGTCAAAAAGATAATGGCCCAGCCCCAGTTACCAAATAATTCATGGAATGCATTTAATAACCAGAACAGGGGTTTTGCGAAGATGGTTAATATGCCGTAATCAACCGTTAAATCCAGACCTGGTGCGATTTCTTCCAGCTCATACTGTAGTTTTGGGCCAACAACAAATCGAGAGCTAATTTCACCTGTTTGTCCTGCATCAATGGTAATCGCCGAGGTTCGCGTACCCATTGTATAATGGTCTTTATTTCGGTTGTAACGACTAAAATATAAATTGTTTTTACCCGTTTCAGGAATCCAGGCAGAGAGAAAATAATGCTGAATCATTGCTAACCAGCCGTCTGTTAACTGATAATTTAAATTTGCTTCTGCAATATCATCAAAATCATATTTTTCATACTTTATTTCATCGTTATAAACCACACCACCGGTGTAGGTATGTATAAAAGCATTTCCGTTTGAATCAACTGGCCGTGAACGAGTGATTTGCATGTAATCACTGCCGCTCCATTTTTGCTCACCTGCTGCTATGTAATAATTTACATCAACAACATAATTATTACGTTTAAATGTTAGAACTTTTTTAACGGTCACACCGTTATCATTTTCCCAGTAAAGAGGAACTTCGATAGTATCTTCACCTTCAGCCAAACGATAAATATTTTGTTCGCTGCGATAAATTGCATTGTGTGAAGGTGCAGAACCTTTATTAATAGAAACCAGACCAGACTGTGCAACGTGGTAGTTAATGTTCTCATCAGTCATTAATACCAGTTTTTCTTCGGGATTTTTTGCTGTAACTGAATAATCACGTAAAACGACCCGACGTATATCACCACCTTTACTGTCAATTTCTAGCTCAAGTACATCGGTAACAACTTTTATACGCTCACTGCCAGTATCAACTTCTTCTACAGCAGTCGAAATAGACTGATCAGTATTCTCAGAATTAGCGGCTTGTGGAATATCTTCAAGCGAAAGGTTTTTTTCACTGTCTAGATTTGCTTGTGTTGCAACAACTGGCTCAGGTTTTGGACCATAATCCAGTTGCCATTGCGCCCAGATCATATAAATAATGAAAAACAGGGTGATATATAAAAGTACGCGTTGATTCATTATGTATTGTTTCCAGGTATTATTCTTTTATAGATTTCTTTAAGGTGAACGATGCCGGTACGGGGTCATGCCCGCCACAATGCCAGGGATGACAACTGAATATTCGGCGTACAGATAAAATTAAACCACGGATAAAACCAAATCGTTGAAAGGCTTCAATGGCGTACTCGGAACAAGTTGGACTATAGCGACAACTTGGTGCCAGGTAAGGACTAATAACATACTGATAAGCACGAATAATAAGTGTAATTATTTTTACTATAAATTTGCGCATTTTTTATACAGCTGTTGCCAGTGTTGTTCCAATGATTGAAATAACTGTTGATTCGTTGCTTTTGTACATTGTGTACCGGCTAAAATCACATAATCAGCACTGAATTTTTCTTGTTTTAATCGAAAACTTTCACGAGATATACGTTTTAGTCGGTTTCTTGCTACTGCCAGCCTTACCCTTTTTTTAGTAAAGGCCATGCCCAAACGTGCATACTGTAGATTATTAGGACGGGCTAATACTGTAAAGTAGCGATCTGATGAGCGAACAGCTTTGTCAAAAACCTGATTATAATCAGATGCTTTTAATAATTTGGCATGTTTTGGTAAACATGCCAGAGACATGATTTTTTTCCTGACCGTTTTTGATTTCGATAACCGTTTTTGCTAACCGTTTTTGCAAACTATTTGTAATAATCTAGTGCAACACTAGTACTTATCAAACGGCTAAATTATACAGTCAAGCTGTGTCGACCTTTTGCACGACGCGCTTTTAATACTTTGCGACCACCAACAGTACGACTACGCGCACGAAAACCATGTGTTCTGGCACGTTTTAAACAGCTTGGTTGAAATGTTCTTTTCATGACTAAATCCAATAAATATCAATGTTTCAGCGAACCGCGCATTTTACGTGCCATTAGCACTTTAGTCAAAAATAATTGCCAATTAATTTTTAAATAACATCATACAAAAAATAACCGGCTACGACTTATTGAATTTTTCATCATCTTATCATTGCCAGTGTGATTTCTACTTAATATATATAGAGCAGTCCTTCAATCAAACTGCCAGCCATTTTCACCGACAACTATTAAGTTTAATTATCCGTAAATATTTTACTATTTTATTATTGGTTAATTTTCATACAGTTCAGCACTAAACACCCATAATACCCTGCAATTTTAAGATAAATATTATTGTTCACTTGTGGATAAGTCTGTGTAACAGGTATACAATCTACCTCCTTATTTTCAGCATCATTCAGACTTAGATGAATGATTCTTCCGTTATTCAAGAGGTTAATCAGTGTGAGCAAAACAATGTGGTTCAATTGCTTACAACGATTAGAACAGGAACTCTCTGACCAACAATTAAACACCTGGATTCGGCCTCTTCAAATTATTGAAGAAAACAACAGGATAAAGTTGTTAGCCCCTAATCGTTTTGTACAGGACTGGGTCAAACAGAATTTTCAGGACAAAATTCAAACCATTTTGTCTGATATTGATCCGCAACAAGCTACTCAGCTATTAATTGAAATTGGCAGCCAGAATAAACACACCGATAAACCTGCCACGGTAATAAATACACCAAAAACCGAATCATTCATTACCGAAAATAAACCAAAAGTAAACAACTCTTTTGTTGAGCATAATTTAAACCCTTTATTTACTTTTGATAATTTTGTAGAAGGCAAATCCAATCAATTAGCAAAAGCTGCCTCTATACAAGTCGCTGAAAACCCTGGTACCGCGTATAACCCCTTGTTTTTTTATGGTGGTGTTGGCTTAGGTAAAACCCATTTAATGCATGCAGTGGGCAATATGATGCTAAAAAATAAACCTGATGCACGTATCACCTATCTCCACTCTGAACGTTTCGTCGGGCACATGGTAAAAGCATTACAACACAATTCAATGGATGCGTTTAAACAACATTATCGTTCACTTGATGCCATCCTGGTCGATGACATTCAATTTTTTGCCGGTAAAGAACGTTCTCAGGAAGAATTTTTTCATACCTTCAATGCCTTGTTAGAAGGGGGCAGTCAAATTATTTTAACCTGTGACCGCTATCCAAAAGAAGTAGAAGGACTTGAAGAACGTTTACGTTCACGTTTTGGCTGGGGTTTACCCGTTTGTATTGAGCCGCCTGAACTAGAAACCCGTGTTGCTATTTTGCAGAAAAAGGCAGAAGAAGCGAATATCAATTTACCAAGTGAAGTTGCCTTTTTTATCGCCAAACGAATCCGTTCTAACATTCGTGAACTTGAGGGTGCTTTCCGCCGTGTTATAGCCACAGCAAATTTTACCGGTTCGCCAATAACTCTCGATTTTGCCAAAGAAGCTTTACGTGACTTAATTGCGTTACAGGAGCGTACTATCACTATTGATAATATTCAGAAAACCGTTGCAGAATATTACAAGATACGTACTTCTGATTTACATTCGAATAGACGCAGCCGCTCAATTACCCGGCCAAGGCAATTAGCAATGGCTTTATCAAAAGAATTAACTAATCATAGCTTGCCAGAAATAGGCGCTGCCTTTGGTGGTCGCGACCATACAACCGTTTTACATGGTTGTAGAAAGATTGCAGAATTAAGAGAATCGGACAATAAAATAAACGAAGATTATAAAAATTTGATTCGCATATTAAGTCATTAATCATAATCATTCACAGTTTATCCAATGCTTATTAAGAACAAATGAAAGTAAAATCAAAAACTGTGTATAAAATGTGATTTTAAGACTAACAAGCTGTCAACAAGTAACGATCAAAAACTTATCCACATTTCATTGACAGTTAAAGCGCACTTTATAACGCTTTTATAAGAACTAAAAAATCAATATAACATATTGATTTAAAAGACTATATTATATTTATCCACAGAAACATGTGATACATAACTATAATAATAATATATATATAAAAAAATATTAATAATATATAGGTAACACGATGAAGTTCCAAATTGAAAAGGAAACCCTGCTAACTCCCCTACAGCAAATCATCGGTGCAGTGGAAAAAAGACAAACCATGCCTGCACTCTCAAATGTTTTAATACGAACATCGGAAAATACATTAACACTGACTGCAACAGATCTCGAAATTGAACTCGTTAGCCAAATTGGCATTATAATTGATGAACCTGGGGAAATTACTGTTCCTGCTCGAAAATTACTTGATATATGTAAATCATTACCCAATGAAGCTACTATAAAATTCAGCGTTAATGAAAGTAAAGCACTGATACAATCCGGTCGCAGTCGTTTTTCATTAGCCACCTTACCAGCTAATGATTTTCCTGCACTGGATACCATTACTAGTATTTATGAATTTGAAATTCAACAAAAGACATTACGCGATATTATTGAGAAAACAGCTTTTGCAATGGCACAACAAGATGTACGTTATTATTTAAATGGTTTAATGCTTGAGGTGAGTGCAAATTATTTACGTGCAGTTGCAACAGACGGGCATCGTCTTGCTTACTGTGAAAAAGAAACCAATGCTGATATTGCAGATATCAAACAGGTGATTTTACCAAGAAAAGGTGTTTTAGAACTTGTCCGTTTATTAGGCGATACAGAAAATACTGTAAAAGTTACTTTAGGCAGTAATCATTTACAGGTTGAGTTTGATGGATTGCGCTTAACATCAAAACTTATCGATGGACGTTTTCCTGATTATAATCGTGTTATGCCTACCGATGGTGATAATGTCATCACTGCAGACCGTGATCAACTACGCCATGCATTGATGCGTGCTTCTATATTATCGAATGAAAAATATCGTGGAATCCGCTTAATATTAGAAAAGGACCTCATTAAATTACAGGCGCAAAATCCGGATCAGGAAGAAGCGGATATTGAACAGGAAGTGGTTTATGCTGGTGATGAAATTGAAATAGGTTTTAATGTTAATTATATGCTTGATGTCCTCAGTGTGACTAATTCTGATATGGTACAGGCGGCACTAAAAGATTCAAACAGCAGTTTTTTATTAACTTACCCTGATCAAACCGATTGTAAGTATGTCATTATGCCAATGCGTTTGTAGATCATAATTATACCGCATAGCCTTTGTGTGGTTTATTTATGCGACTAACGCAGCTTCAAATAAAAAATTTCCGGAATCTGGAAGATACAAAAATAACGCCGGTTGCAGGCGTTAATTTAATAGTAGGGGACAATGCATCAGGTAAAACCAGTTTACTGGAAGCCATTTACTATTTAAGCCATATTCGCTCCTTTCGTACACAATATGTGACAGATCTAATTCTCCGAGAACGTCCTTACTTGCAACTAGTTGCAAGTATTGAAACAGCTGAACAACAATCCATTCCACTGGGCATCAGGCGTAGTCGACACAAATCGGAAATTCGTGTAAATAAACAGCCAATACAACGCGTTTCTGATATTGCTGCACAGTTTCCTGTTTTGGCTATTCACCCTGACAGCTATAAATTAATTACAGGTAGCCCTTCTCATCGTCGTCAGTACCTGGATTGGGGCGTGTTCCACGTGGAACATGGTTTTTTTCAGGCATGGCAACGCTTTAAAAAAGCGCTGGCACAACGTAATGCTTCCTTAAAGTCGAAACAACATAATGATGTTTGTCAATTATGGAATAATGAAATTCATAATACAGCACATTATATTGACAAGTTAAGACAGCAATACTTCGATAAATTAACGCCTTATCTGTATCAGTTAACTAAACAGTTTTTTTCTGAGGATTCAGTCGATATTCAGTATAAACGTGGCTGGCCAACAGATTTTACATTGCTTGAATTATTGGAACAAAACTTACAAAAGGAAAGAATGAAAGGCTACACTCAATACGGCCCGCATCGTGCAGAAATCACGATTAAGGTAAATGCTCAATCAGCGCAGACCTGTATATCTAGAGGGCAGCAAAAATTACTTGTTGCAGTAATGCGCCTCGCGCAGGCAATGCAATTCACGGAAGCAACAAATAATTCCTGTGTTTTACTTTATGATGATTTATCCGCAGAGTTAGATGATAATCACCGTCGGCTAATTCTTTCTGTATTATCTAAAATGAATATTCAGTTATTTCTCACCGCTATAGAAAAACAGCAAATAGATTTGTCAGCCTGGGAAATAAAAAAAATGTTCCACGTGGAACATGGAAAATTAAGGAGTCTTTGATTAGCTGAGAAAATTTATCTTGTTAACTGCAGCGCAGGCGCGCAATGAACAAACTCAACGGCTAATGAGCACTTATTTAATCGCTTGCTCTCATGTTTGAAAGTTATTCTTATTAGTTAAACTCGTCTCTTCTGGTTAAGGCGGAAAGTTCGCATAGGAAAGTAACTATCACTCAATTATTATTTGACTGCATTGCGGTGTCCTGGCGAGATTATCATGATTCGAACACACTCCTGTCTCTGAAAAACCTGGCAAGTTCTAAGACAGCTGATATATGGTGCAGTTAATACCTTGCATTTATCTAGCTATTCTTTTTAGCTGTTGATGAGAACGAGAAAAACGGTATGTCTACGGTAAATTAGTTTTTTCTTTGGTCTCTTTTAGATATCAAAGTTAAAGACCTGATATAATGCGGTAGTTCAAATAAGTGGTTGAAAACATGAGTGCAACGGATATATACGATTCTTCAAGTATTAAAGTTTTAAAGGGCCTGGATGCGGTAAGAAAGCGACCTGGTATGTATATTGGTGATACAGATGATGGCACCGGTTTGCACCACATGGTATTCGAAGTTGTTGATAACTCTATCGACGAAGCACTTGCAGGCCACTGCAGCGAAATCAATGTGAAAATTCATTCTGATGCGTCTATTACCGTATCTGATAATGGCCGTGGTATTCCAACTGAAATACATGAAGAAGAAGGTATCTCTGCTGCAGAAGTTATTCTAACGGTGTTACACGCCGGCGGTAAATTTGATGATAATTCCTATAAAGTTTCTGGTGGTCTGCATGGTGTAGGGGTTTCTGTTGTTAATGCATTATCTGCAAAGCTGGAACTGACTATTTATCGTAATGGCAAGGTACATAAGCAGGAATACCGCAGGGGTGATGCGGTATCGCCACTGCAAGTTACTGGTGATAGCGAAAAAACAGGGACATCTATACGATTCTGGGCAAGTGACAAAATTTTTAAAAATATTGAGTATCACTACGATATATTAAGCAAACGTTTACGTGAATTATCTTTCCTTAATTCTGGCGTGCGTATTGTGCTTACTGATGAACGTAATGACAAGGAAGATGTGTTTGAATATGAAGGTGGTATCCGTTCATTTGTAGAGCACCTCAATAAAAATAAAACACCACTGCATCCTACCGTTTTATATTTCATTGAAGAAAAAGATGATGTAACGGTTGAAGTTGCGATGCAATGGAACGACTCTTACCAGGAAAACATATATCCGTTTACTAATAATATTCCGCAAAAAGACGGTGGTTCACATATAGCAGGTTTCCGTGGTGCATTAACACGTAGTTTGAATAACTATGTTGATCAGTCAAGTGCTGCGAAAAAAGCAAAGGTTTCTCTAGCAGGAGATGATGCCCGTGAAGGATTAACGGCTGTAGTGTCCGTTAAAGTCCCGGATCCTAAATTTTCTTCCCAGACCAAAGACAAGTTAGTATCTTCTGAAGTCAAAGGCATAGTTGAGTCGCTGGTCTCTGAGAAATTGCAGGAATTTTTATTGGAAAATCCCGCTGATGCTAGATCTATTACTGAAAAGATTATAGACGCTGCTCGTGCCAGAGACGCTGCAAGAAAAGCACGTGAGATGACTCGTCGTAAGAGTGCGCTGGATATTGCCGGACTGCCAGGAAAGCTGGCCGATTGCCAGGAAAAAGATCCTGCATTATGTGAAATTTATTTAGTGGAAGGGGACTCTGCTGGCGGATCTGCCAAGCAGGGGCGTGATCGAAGAACACAGGCTATATTGCCACTTAAAGGTAAAATTCTTAATGTTGAAAAAGCGCGTTTCGATAAAATGCTGGGTTCAGCAGAAATTGGTACATTAATTACTGCTCTTGGTTGTGGCATAGGTAAAGATGATTATTATCCAGATAAGCTTCGTTATCATCGAATTATTATTATGACCGATGCGGATGTTGATGGCTCGCATATACGTACATTATTATTGACTTTCTTTTACCGACAAATGACTGAACTGGTAGAACGTGGTCATATCTATATTGCGCAACCACCATTATATAAAGTTAAAAAGGGCAAACAGGAACGTTACGTTAAAGATGATGATGAGCTAAATGCCTATTTATTACAACAGGCATTAACCAGCGCAAAGTTATTTGTTTCAGCCAGCACTCCAGCTATTTCTGATACGGCATTAGAAGAAATAGCGCGTAGTTATTTAACAGCCAAAAATATTATTCATCGCCTGAGCAGGCGTATTGATCGCAATATACTGGAACAGATTATTAATATTCAGGGCCTGGTTACAGAAGAGTTCAGTAATAATGAACGGCTTCAGCAGTATGCCAATAATATATTGAAATTATTAGAAAAATTTAAATTATCAGGGGTTATTTATAGTGCTACTGTTAATCAGGACGAAGATAATAATCCAAATATTATTATAACAAAACGCTTACACGGTTTAGATCATGATTATGTTCTGAATAATGCTTTTTTTGATTCAGTAGATTATAAAAATTTGTCTTCACTGGGAAATAAATTAGATTCTTTATTTGCAGAAGATGCTTATATCGAACGTGGTGAAAAACAAAAACTGGTAGAAAATATTGATCAGGTAATGGACTGGTTATTTACTGAGGCCAGAAAAGGCCAAAATATTCAACGTTACAAAGGCCTGGGTGAAATGAATCCAGATCAATTATGGGACACCACAATGAACCCTGAAACCCGTCGTATGTTACAGGTGCGAATTGAAGATGCTGTTTCAGCTGATGAAGTATTTACTATGTTGATGGGGGATCAGGTTGAACCCCGTCGCGATTTCATTGAAGCGAATGCCTTATCAGCAACCAATATTGATACATAAAAACATCATTAACCGCGGAGACGCAGAGAAAAATTTATTCATGATTTTATAGATCATAGAATTTTAATAACTATAAAAGTGTATTTATAAATATTCATTAATAATTGTTTTCTCTGCGTCTCTGCGTCTCTGCGGTAATATTGTTTTTTTTTACTCAGCTGTGGTTTAAGTAAATTAATGAAATATAACGATCTTCGCGACTTCATCGCACAACTGGAAAAAAAAGGATTATTGAAACGAATCAGTATCGAAGTCGATCCCTACCTGGAAATTACCGAAATTTGTGATCGCACCCTGAAACAACAGGGTCCTGCCTTATTATTTGAAAACGTAAAAAACTCTTCTGTACCGGTGTTAGCCAATTTATTTGGAACCACGCAGCGTGTTGCTATGGGCATGGGTGAAGAATCCATTGAAGCTTTGCGTGAAGTAGGTAAATTACTCGCTTTTTTAAAAGAACCTGATCCACCTAAAGGATTAAAAGACGCCTGGGAGAAAATGCCTATTTTCAAACAGGTATTAAACATGGCACCAAAAGAGATTAAAAAAGCACCGTGTCAGAGAATTGTCTATGAAAAAAAAGATGTTGATTTAAATTCCATCCCGATACAAACCTGTTGGCCAGGTGATGTTGCACCTTTAATAACCTGGGGGCTGGTTGTTACCAAAGGGCCGGAAAAAGAACGGCAGAACCTGGGTATTTATCGTCAGCAGCTTATTGCAAAAAATAAAGTGATTATGCGTTGGTTAGCTCAACGTGGTGGCGCACTGGATTTTCAGGAATGGCAAAAACATCATCCAGGGCAACCATTTCCAGTCGCTGTCGCTTTAGGTGCAGATCCTGCAACTATTTTAGCTGCTGTTACACCGGTACCAGATGCTTTGTCGGAATATGGATTTGCCGGATTGTTACGAGGCAGTAAAACAGAAGTCGTAAAATGCGGCCTTAGTGAGTTACAGGTGCCGGCATCAGCAGAATATATTTTAGAAGGATTTATATATCCTGATGAAGTTGCCGAAGAAGGACCTTATGGTGATCATACCGGCTACTACAATGAAACAGAAATGTTTCCTGTTTTTACTATTGAACGATTAACACATCGTAAAGATCCCATCTATCACAGTACGTATACCGGACGACCACCGGATGAGCCGGCTATTTTAGGGGTCGCATTAAACGAAGTTTTTATTCCTATATTAAAAAAACAGTTTCCCAGAAATTATTGATTTTTATCTGCCACCGGAAGGTTGTTCATACCGGGTAGCAATTGTTAGCATGAAAAAACAATATCCCGGTCATGCTAAACGCGTGATGTTGGGTGTATGGTCATTTCTGCGACAGTTTATGTATACCAAGTTTGTTATTGTGGTAGATGATGATGTGAATACTCGTGACTGGCAGGATGTTATCTGGGCAATGAGTACCCGTGTTGATCCGGTTCGTGATTTTACAATGATAGAAAATACGCCGATAGATTATCTGGATTTTGCATCACCTGTTTCCGGATTAGGTTCCAAAGTAGGAATAGATGCTACCAATAAATTACCCGGTGAAACAGACAGGGAATGGGGCATACCAATAAAAATGGATGATGCGGTTAAATCACGTATTGATGATATATGGGATGAACTTGGCATAAATTGAGTTGATAAAAAAACGATTGAAATTATATGATATATATTAATGAATACTTATATAGTTTTATTTATAATGACTATTCTTTTATCTAACAGGGTATAACCATGAAAAGATTATTCGCTTCTATCATCATCAGTCTTTTATCTATCAGCCAGGCTTTGGCTGTTGATACTGAACAACTAACACAAAAAAGCCGCGCAGCTATTAAGGCATTAGGTGGTGAGTTAAAAAGTACTTTACAGGCTTCAATGAAAGCCAGTGGTCCAGTTGACTCTGTTGCTATATGCCAGCTACAAGCACCGGTAATAGCCAATAAAGTATCTCAATCAAACGGCATGGTGGTTGCGCGTACTTCTCTGAAGTATCGTAATCAGAATAATAAACCTGATGCCTGGGAAAAATCAGTGCTTGAGATGTTTGAGCAACGCAAAGCAAAAGGTGAAGCTGTAAAAACGATAGAGTATTCTGAATTGACTGAGCATAATGGTGAGAAAGTGTTCCGTTATATGAAAGCAATACCTACAGGTGAAGTTTGCCTTATGTGTCATGGAAGCAATGTGTCACAGCCAGTAGTAAATAAAATAAACAGCCTGTATCCTGATGATAAAGCCACCGGTTTTAATAAAGGTGATATTAGAGGTGCATTTAGCGTAATTCAAACTGTAAATTAAAAGCCTGGTTAATTACAAAAAAATAACAAACCTATAGGACGCCGCTCTCAATTCTGGATCTAATAGATTGAGAATTGAGCGAGGCGTCCTGAGTTATATTTATAAATTTATGAACACAGAACAGTTATTGCAGGAAAGAAGCGGTTTGAAGTGTGAGTTGTGTAGCGCAACTGATAACCTTGTTGTTTATCTAGTGCCTCCTGATTCAAAAGCTCAGCTTGATGATAGTGTTTTACTTTGTGAAACCTGTAAACAGCAAATAAATGATGCAGCTAAGGTTGATGTAAATCATTGGCGATGCCTGAATGACAGTATGTGGAGTCAAACACCAGCCGTTCAGGTACTAGCCTGGCGAATGTTAAACCGTTTATCAGCGGAAGGCTGGCCACAAGATTTACTTGAGATGCTTTATTTAGATGAGGAAACACTAAACTGGGCAAAAGCTACTGTTGCAGGCCAAAGCAGTGAAAATGACATTAAACATCTGGATAGTAACGCCAGCAAACTTGAAGCCGGTGATAGTGTTATATTGATAAAAGATTTAAATGTAAAGGGCGCTAACTTTACCGCAAAACGTGGAACAGTGGTTCGTGGTATTTCACTGGTTATTGATAACCCGGAGCATATAGAAGGGAAAATTAACGGGCAACGGATTGTTATTTTGACCAAATTTGTTAAGAAAACGAATTAATCCTGATTTTTTATCCTAGGAGCCTGTCGGACTTAGTATGAATCTACTGCGAAAAAGCCATTTTTGTTCATTTTTCCGATTATTTTCGTTAAATAGCCGTGCTATTCGCCTCAAATAATCGAAAAACTGCCCTAAAAATGGTTTTCTCTCGCGACGATCAACTAAGTCCGACAGGCTCCTAGCGTTAACTAACATATAAATTGGTTAGGGCGTTTTAAGAATTTTGCCAGGCATTGTTTTGATCCATCCAGCGAAAGCTTAAAATATACCAGAAACAAATCGGTAGCATCATCGCGAACCAGCTCCAGTCATCAATCAAAAACAGGGTAGATACCATTTCATTATTAAAGAAATTTACCCAGGGCAGACAATACAGAGAAAACAGAATACAGGTCCAAATTAGAATAATTGCGTGTTTACGTTTTTGAATACTGGAAAAAGCCAGTAATACCCAAAGCGGCATTTTTGAGGTGGTTTCTTTATTGTTTTCATTCATATTAAATTCCTTATTGCTTTAGACTATGATATTAAATCGTCTAGTTTGTTATCCATATGTAATTCGGTTAATTCGCTAAATCCACCTATCCAGTTTCCATCGATAGTAATTTGCGGTACGCTACGAGCACCATTTGTGACCTGTGAAAATTCGCGTAATGCAGCCCTGTCCTGATCAACACGAACTTCATCATACTGGATCCCCCACTTGTTTAATAAGGATTTGGTTTTATCGCAAATTGGACAAATAGCCGTGCTATATACTTTTAAACGTGGCATAAACCACCAGAAATTTTGCTTAACTCCACTTGCATGTTAGTTAGTCTAGCAAACATATTAGCTGTATAGTGAATTTGATAATGTGTCTATAATAGCAGTTTATTCATTTTATTCAGAATATCTGATGTTTTATTAAAAAACCCCTTTTAAATAGTTGTTTTCTTTTGTATTAAAAATAAGCGAGAATGCCTGATTATGTATTATTTACTTAATTAGATGTTATCCAGAGATTCTGTTAATGAGTTTTAAAATCCGTGTGCCCGCTAGCGGGCATGAATTTACTGCTGAAAAAAACGAAACTATATTAGAGGCCGCGCTGAGACAGGGAGTTGGTTTACCTTATGGTTGCCGCAATGGTGCCTGTGGAAAATGCTCAGGTGAAGTTATTAGTGGTGCTACTGAGTACGATACGGCAGCTTTACGGTCGCTGGCAAAAAATGAGTATGAAGCAGGTAAAACCCTGTTTTGTCAGGCACGTGCGGTCAGTGACCTGGAAATAAAAGTACGCGAGATTGTTAAAAGCACGGATATTGAAATTAAAACGCTGCCCTGCAGGGTGGATAAAATGGAACTGCTTACCCATGATGTAATGAAACTGCTGTTGAAATTACCGGAAAACGAGCGTCTACAGTTCCTGGCTGGACAGTATCTTGAGTTTTTATTAAAAGACGGTAAACGTCGGGCATTTTCAATAGCAAACGCACCACACAATGATGAATATATAGAATTACATATTCGTCATGTTCCTGATGGTCATTTTGGTGATTTTGTTTTTGATGGTTTAAAAGAAAAAACATTGATGCGAATTGAAGGGCCTCTAGGTAGTTATTTTTTACGTGAAGACAATGAACGTCCGATTATATTAATGGGAGGAGGCACTGGCTTTGCACCATTAAAAGGGATGCTGGAACATGCTTTTTATATTAACCTAAACCGGCCGATTCATCTATTTTGTGGTGTGCGCACTAAACAGGATTTATATATGGATGAAATGGTTCATCAATGGTTGCAACAGCATGCTAATTTAAAATATACAGCTGTTTTATCTGAACCAGCAGCAGAGGATAACTGGCAGGGTGAAACAGGTTTTGTTCATGAAAGTGTAGTGAACCATTATCCTGATTTATCGGGTTATGATGTTTATTTAAGTGGTCCACCACCAATGGTTAAGGCCGGTATGGATTTATTTTATGAAAAAGGTTTACCGGAAACCCAGATATTTTCAGATTCGTTTGAGTATTCAGATGATGCCTTAAAAGCTATGGGTATACAGAAACCAAAAAGTGAATAAGTATTTTTTAGCTTAGTACTCCGACAAGGTCATAATAATTGTCCGCTAAAATCACCTTAAAAGATTTAATTCAAAACCTGCCACAAAAGGGCAGGGTCGAGTGGATTGGTGTGCGGCCAGATAAAAAAGCACCGTTACAGTTAGTTGATACAGTCAAGGTACTGGCTAAAGGTTTGCATGGTGACCATTATTCAGGCCGAAGTGGAAACAGAAGTGTCACCTTAATTCAGGCAGAGCATATTGAAACCATAACTTCTTTATTACATAAAAAAAGAATTGAGCCAGCCGAACTTCGTCGAAACATCGTTATTAGCGGAATTAATTTACTGGCTCTGAAAGGTCGTGAATTTAAAATTGGGTCAGCCGTTTTAAAAATGACGGGTTTGTGTCATCCCTGTTCACGAATGGAAGAAGTTTTAGGTGATGGCGGTTATAACGCGGTAAGAGGGCATGGTGGAATTAATGCCAGTGTTATATCACAGGGTATAATTAAGTTAGGGGACAATGTTGAGGTTGTAGAACTAGTATCCGAAGATATACGCGGATACTAGTTCCGCATTAATTGCTCCTCGGTAACCGCTCCTCGACAACTGCTCCTGCGTTGTCCTACTACCGTCCATCCATGGACATATGCGTTACCCTAGTACGACCACCACGGATGGTGGAAGTGCAGATATTGCATCGTTACATGGATGTAACTTATTAGGGCAATGCAGGAGCTATTGCCGAGGAGCAAATATCTGTCCGTACGTCCTGTACATATGCATTACCCTTGTATCGTACGTTCTGCACATATGGGGCTCAATACGCCCGCCACCTAAATATGCTGAATAACAATAATCTCCCACAGGTGGAATCTTTTCTTTTGATCAGACGTTAAACAAATAAGAAGGTCTTATTTAATACGACCTATTAAGAGTTAAACAACAGATAATATAAGGAAAAATAATATGATTAAATCAACCATGAAAACGGTACTGCCAGTGGCTATGGTACTTGCACTGTCTGCATGTGGTAGCAGCGATAGCAGTACACCATCAACAACCTCATCTGGAAGTACCGTAGTCGGCACAATTACCGGATTTGGTAGCATTATTATGGATAACGGAGTCGAGTACGAAACAGATGGACTTTCCAACTGTGAAGTCGATGATGTGACAGCTGCTGGCGTGTGTGAAGATAGTCTTTCTACTGGCATGCATGTCACTCTAAATACTGACGCCAATGGTGCTGTAACCTCATTAAAATATGATGACGAGCTGGAGGGTGTAGTAACAACAGGTACAGTTACTGGTGCAAATGGTGAATATACCTTTGAAGTCTTTGGCGTAACGGTTACAACCACCAATCCAGGTACCCAGTGGGATGATTTTAACAATAATCCACCAACCATTGGTGAACTGGATGGTGAAAATGTCGAAATCAGTGGCGAATGGCAACAAGACGGTAGCTTACTTGCCAGTTACATTGAGAAACAGGGTGATAGCATTCATGAAGTGAAAGGTACCGTAGGTGCAATCACTGGCACCGATTTCCCGTTAACACTAAAAAGTGGCAGCACAATAGATGTTAATGGCAGTGCGCTCAGCCCGCTTCCTGCTGAAGGTGATTTTGTTGAACTGAAGGGTAGTTTTGATAGTGTTGCCAATCTTTTCACTGCAACCGACTCTGAGATTGAGGATACGGATGATTTTGATAGTGACTCCGAAGCAGAAATTACCGGTACATTAACCGAAAATGTCGATAGTTCTACCGGCTTCTCGATTGGTAATACTAATGTTGATATCAGCGGTGCATCCAGCTGTAGTGGCCTGACTGGTTTACTTGTCGAAGCCGAGGGTAGCTATGATGCGGATACTGGTGTACTGGTCGTCAGGGAATGTGAAAATGAAGATGAAGATATGGAAGTTAAATGCCAGGTCAGTAACAATGCGATTATTCCCGATGAAACAAAACCTAAAGTCGGTTCAGTGGAATGTGGCTTCACAGGTACTACCGGTGGTCCGATAACCATCAAGTTTAATGATACGCCTGACATGGCCATGTTCTCTGGTGATAGTACAGCCAGTACATTTGACTTAACCGATGTTCTTAGCGGTGACTGTGTTGAAATTAAATTCAGCAAAGATGCTAATGGTGATTACATTGCTGGCTTAATCGAAGATGAAGGTAGCACCGGATGTAGCTCATATGAGTTAGAGGGCATACTTGATAGCTTTAATGATAGCTCATCAGAGATCACCGCACTTGGTATTACTTTTATGGTTAACCCTGGGACCACATATAACCCGGACAAAACGGGATTAGTTGCTGGAGCCAAAGTGAGTATTAAAGATAATGGTGCTGATGGTACTGCAGATGAGGTTGAAGTTCATTAAATAACTTCGAAGTAATCTGTCACATTGAAAAACGAGCTGTATTTTTACAGCTCGTTTTTTATTTAAGTAATTGTTACAATCGAATCACCGCTTCGACCATCCAGTTAATACTAATAAAAGCGGTAAAAGAAGAAGCGGTTGTTGAAGGTGTGTAATAACTGCTTCGGATACAGCGGGCGAAATAGTCACGGTTATTGGCGTTAATTTTACATATGATGGTGTAACCACTAAAAGACATGCCTGTCATATTTGTAGGACAGCAGTGGCCCGGTAATTGCTCTTCGCTAACCTGTATATCACCAGGTAATAAAAAAGTCAAAAAGCACAGTAGATTGCGTTGCAGACAAGATAAAACTGAAAGATTAAGTAAATTTAAAGTAAGACCCTTTGGCCGGTGTTATTACTGAGTTAACTCAGTCAGGCACAGGCCTTTTTTTATGCAGAGCACGAACCTGGCAGTATACTTATGATGATTGACCTGAATATTTCATTATTTTTGTGAAAAATATGGTTTAACAGTGTCCGACTTCACAATAAAACCATTAATAATATCCAGATCATTTTATACTAAGCATGTTTAGTTATAAGTTAAATGGGAAAGTGTGGAGAATAGTGTCATGCGTTTATTGATTTTGTTATTTTTTCTGACAGTTTCACTTTCAGTTTCTGCTCTCCAGCCAACAGACAGTGACAGCAGAATTTGCGCACCATTTCGTGGTGGCGTTGTAGATCCTGCCATCGTCAACTCAATGCTACAGGCTGCAGCGGAAAACCGTTTATACCGTATTCAGCAGAAAAGCTCCAACGTTGGTTTCTGTATTGACACCGCCATTGGTCGAATTGAGGCTGAATTTAAAGGTGTTCAGGGCGGTCTTGCGTTACGCCGGGAAGTATGGGGTGATGAATCACAGATGCTGATTATGGTCGATGCCAATTCACTGGCAATGGATGAATGCTTCGTTAAAAGTATGCTCAAGAGCGAACACTTTCTTGATATTGAGACTTATCCCAGGATGTTGTTTGTAAGTTCGCAACTTAAGTGGCTGGATCATGAAAATGCGATTCTTGAAGGTATGCTAACTCTGCGCGGGGTGACAAAGCCGGTACGTTTTGATGTGAAAATGACTACGGTATCTAAAAAAGATCCGGTTAACGTTGCCGATATTATTGTTACGGCCAAATCGTTTATTAATCGTGGTGACTTTGGCATGGATCATATGGATTTTCTGGTAAGTGATGAAATTGAACTTTGCATACGCATGGAAGCATCATTGTTTAAAAAATAAACTAAAAAATTACCCTTTGCCAATAAGTTAAAATGTTATAGCCTGACTAGCCCGGATATTTCATAGGAAGGCAGATTGGGGAGGCGGATCTAGGGGGGAGCCCGGGGGGGGGGTAATTAAAGCATAGCCGTAGCTATGGTTACAGGTGAATCGTACCCAAAATAAATTAATCCTGGGGCCGCTGATATTTTTCCAAAAACTGCATAGCGTTGTCGGGTACATAGTGTACTTTTCTAATATACTGCTATTTCTTATAATAATCATTGTGTTAGGTGAAATTTACAGCGTTCCTATGAAATATCCGGGCTAGTTACAACTTCATTTGCATCTGCAATTCTAAACTTACTGACATTTAATCAAACCACTTATTCATCTGGGCATAGTTCCAGAGTATGTAGACGGAAAAAATGCATATTCTCTAACTATTCGTATTTGTTAGCGGAAGTATTAAATTTTCACTATTTGTAACTGAGGTGTTTCAGGTGCATAATCCTGCACGGCTTGATTAAGCACTTCCTCTCCATAATCTCCGGCAAGCAAATGTAAACCCTGACGATAATATTCCTGCGCAGCAGCAGAGTCTGCCATATGTTCTTCAAGCAGACGAGCAAGTCGTAAAAAGTTTTGTGGCATCGGGTTAACTGCAAGACTGGCTTCCAGGTAACTTTTTGATTTGCCCCAAAAAGATAGTGAGGTGCACATTTTTCCTAAAGCAAGTAATAAATGAGGATTTTGTTGATGATCATTTAACCAGCTTTCAACCATTTCTAATTGTTTAGTATCAACCATCACATCCAGTTCTGCATATAAAATAATGGTGCTTTCATGCCAGTTTTTATTTAAATACTGACGTAATATTTTTTCTGCTTCACCTGCCGCATCGATAAAAATAAGTTGTTTAGCATAATGTTCTATTACATCCGGTAGTGTTTTCAGGTGTTGAGGTGTGTTTGTCCAGAATAAAATTAATGGTTGACTACCAGAGTGTTCCATTTCAGTTTTTCTTGTAAGGTTTGACAGTTGGCCATTACAAACAATAACTTCAAAGTTGAGGAAACTTTCGGCTGAGAGGTTAGCGTGTTTTTTTAGTGCAGGAAGAATACTTTTTAGATTGTCCCAGTCCTGTAGTTGTTTATAAGTATTGGCAAGTAGTGTTAATACATAAGTATGGTTTGGTGAAACTTCATTAAGCAGGGTAAGCGTAGCCAGAGCCTGTTCATTTTGCTCGTGGGCCAGTTGTAACTCGGCTTTGGTCAGACCAATGGCGATATCTGCATCGGGTGCTTCGAGATGTGCTTTATCTAAATATTCATCACGGCGATCGTACGCTCCAAGTTGTTGCGCTGCACGAGCTGCAGATAAATAAACCAGTAATCGATATTCACTGTGCTCTATCTGCCGCAGTAATATTTTTTCTGACCGTTGAAAACGGCCTTCAGCATATTCAATTAATCCCTGTAACAGGGATAACCGCGCTTTTTCTTTAATGCGTTGTTTGTGTTTTTGGCCTAAAGAAATAAAGATGCTTTCAATTAACTGATAGGTTTTAATGATTAGCAGAAAAAAAAACAAACAACATAAGAGGGCAGTACCAAAAACCAGTAGATTGGTTTCAAAAGAGAAGTTGGCAAAACTAAAACTGATATGACCTAGGTCATTTTGCTTGTACATGCTAAAGCCGGTAATGGTTACAGCAGAAATCAGTAATATGTAAATTAATCGATTCATTGTAATTACCAGCCAGATTTTTCTGTATGAGAATGTACAGGGTATCGTATTTTATAAGAATTTTCACTGCTGTCCCGTTAACTTTGCTGAGTTATCTACAACTCTTACACTGTCTGGATGAGGCAATATTTATACAATCCGAGACATGAACAGGGATCCGTCGTCTGAGACACGCTGTAAATACGTCCATGTACGCTCGAATGCCGCTTCCATGCGGCATACGGTCTCAGTCGACGGATCCCTGTCCATGCCTCTAGCCGTTAACGGGACAGCAGTGAAGAATTTTATAGTTAACTTTTTATTGAAAAGTAATGGTTTAATGCTATCAAGACCGCTTCATCTGTAGCATTTTCTGCTGTGATAATAGTTTTAAAACCATGCTGGCAGGCTAATGTGGCTGCGCGTTGACCAGGCACAACAAGCGGTATATCAATTAATAGACCGGGGCCATGCATTAAGGTAATCAGATTATCCAGGCCTTCATTGCTACTGACAGTGATGGCATTGAGTGTTTCAAGCTGCTGTTCGGTTAAGGGCGGTTGTAGTGGTATATCTCGACGATAAGTTTCCACATAGGTTACCTGCGCACCCCGGTCTATTAATGAATCACCCAGTAATGCTCGACCACCTGCCCCTCTGAAAATTAAAATACATTTAGCCTGTATTTCGGATATTTGAAATTCGGCGGTTTGCAACAATGATTCAGTATTATGTCCAGGCGCTTCTAGATCAACATTGATATTCAGTTGTTGCAGGACCTGTGTTGTTTTGCTACCAATAGAAACAATAGTTAAATGTTCGGGTAAAACAGGAAAATAAAAATGGCTTTGCTCAACAGCGGTAGGACTGATAAAAATCGCCATATCAAAACGATGCAATTGGTCGCGCAGATGTTCCAGATGTTTAATTTCCTGAGCGGGTGGTGGAGTGATTTTAAAAACAGGGTAGTGAATAACGTTACCACCCGCCCGTTCGATTATATGGCGTAAATGAGCTTCTCGACCGCTCGGCCTGGTGATGAGAATGGTTTTTTTTGACAGCAAAGATGCTGATTCATTTTTAGACTGATTCATTTATATGCCGTTGTTTTAAAACAGCGGTATTTACTTTTTACTGTAGTGATTTTAACAGTGTGAACCTGTTGTGTGTTATCTATCAGTTGTCTTCAGTATTTTACGGATAAAAGGTAAATGTCGACGACTAACTTCCAGTAAATCTTCTATTTCGCTAAAACTTATACAGGCCTGGCTATCATTGTTTTTTGTCAGGCCATGTAACATGTTTTGTGCAACCAGTGCGTTGCGGTGGATGCGAATAAATTGATTGAAGAATTCTTCTTCCAGTGTTTTTAGAGATTCTTCAATTAAATATTCCTGATCTGCCGTACGTAAGGTGACATATTTCTGATCAGCTTTGAAATAAATGATCTCATCAACGGGAATGAGTTCCAGTGAACCTCTATTTTTGACACATATTTTACTACGAGCAGTGACTGCTTCCTGTTCACGAAGTTGACTTAACTGCGCTTTATTCATGCGTTTTGCTGCATCTAAGGCTGCTTCCAGTCGGCTTTGTTTGATTGGTTTTAATAAATAATCAATAGCATGTGTTTCAAACGCATTTAAGGCATGATCACTGAAGGCGGTAGTAAATATAATGGCCGGTGGTTTATCCATAAGATTAATATAACTGGCAGCTTCAATACCGTCCATGCCAGGCATACGTATATCCATAAGCACAACATCAGGGCGAGAGGCCTGTGTTTTTCGAAGAGCATCTTCACCGGTTATGGCTTCACCAATAATCTGGTAACCAGAATTTGCCGATAACATTTTTCTTAAACGTTGCCGGGCAAGCTGTTCATCATCTACTATTAATACGTTCATGTTTAACATCCAAAGGAATTAAGAGAGAAACGGTATATCTATCTTTGGTGTCATTTATAGTGAATCTGCCATTGTTTCCATAGACAAGTTGCAGGCGCTGTCTAATATTATCCTGCGCCATTTGATTTCCTTTTTTAGATGTCGTAAACGACGTCCTGCTTTTATCAGTTACAGATATTAGCGGGTTACTAACGGATAGTATTAACTTATTATCTATTTGTAGTGCAGAAATCTGTATTTTTCCACCTTTTTCAAGAGGTTCAATGCCATGATAAACCGCATTTTCGGCTAATGGTTGTATACAGAGTGATGGTACTTCAGCTTCAAGTAAATCATAATTTATGTTCCATTCTATTTGTAAACGGTTGCCAAGGCGCAGAGATTCAATAGCAAGATAACTTTTTGTTAATTCAATTTCATCACTCAGTTTATTGATGTTTTTCTCAGTCAAGCTGGCACGAAACAGGTCGCAAAGATCTTCGATGGCTTTTTCAGCTAATTCGGGAGAAGTAGCGATTAGGCTGGCAATAGTGTTCATACTGTTGAAAAGAAAATGCGGTCGAATACGTGCGCGTAATGCCTGTATTTCTGCCCGGCTTTGGGCTGCAATGTTTAGTCGCCATTGTTGCTGGATATAAAAATAACGCAGCAAAAGAAGATAAATGACGGCACTTATGGTCATTGTCCTTAATAAAAAGAGCGATCCCGGGGAGTTTTCGTCAAACACAATAAACAATATGTTTGCATTGTTGGCTATCAGTGAGACCAATAAACTGATGCTCATCATTAGGCTAAAAGAGATAATCAGGCAAAGGTTTTGTTTTTGTTTATCTAACCAGGATCGGATCAGGCATAAAGTAGCCGCATTTAATAAGGCGATCCATAACATTAATAATGAGGACAGGGCCAGGTAGTCCCAGAATTGCTCGACACTGGATACTGCTGCCATAGAGAAAACGATAGCTAGTACTTCTGTAAGCAGCACAACGATGAAAACATTACGCACATCACAAAAGTTAGGCAGTAAACCCGCCGCTAACTTATTTTCATTAATTGAGTTATTATTCGCAATGTTTTCAGTCATTTACATTAGATAGACCAGCGCACAGGGAATGCAAGTCATAGTAAAAGTAATTAACCCGGATATTTCATAAGAACGTCACATACGGCTCTAAGTATATGAATATACAGTGAATGACCAGCTTTTAAAAAAGCTCACTATTTTTCCAGCAGCGGCACTGCTATGAAATATCCGGGTTAACGATAGAATACAGAAATTATAAGCATATCGGTGTTTGATATACTGCCGTCTATTAATAAAAAATTAAAGTAATAGTAAAATTATGAGTGACAAAAAACAAACAGCCACAGAAGGTGGCAAAAATATTTCCTGGGGTGGGCGTTTTACTGAACAAACCGATGCTTATGTAGAAGCTTTTACCGCGTCGGTTCAGTTTGACCGGCGGATGTATAAACAGGATATAGCCGGTTCGCGTGCGCATGCCAAAATGCTAAACAAGATTTCTGTACTCAGTGATTATGACCTGACGACCATTTTAGGTGGCCTTGATAAGGTTGAGCAGGAGATCAGCAATGGTCAATTTAACTGGTCAATTGCTCTTGAAGACGTGCATATGAACATCGAGGCACGGCTGACTGAGCTGGTGGGTGATGCAGGTAAACGTTTACACACCGGACGTTCAAGAAACGACCAGGTGGCCACGGATATTCGATTATATTTGCGTGAGCAAATTGATTTCATTAATAATGAAATCAGCCGGTTGCTAGCGGGTGTGCTGGCTGTGGCTGAACGTGAAGCCGCTTCTATCATGCCGGGATTTACTCATTTACAGGTGGCACAACCGGTCACGTTTGGCCATCATGTAATGGCATGGCATGAAATGTTAAAGCGCGATGCTTCGCGTTTTAGCGACTGTCAGCAACGGATGAATATGTCACCTCTGGGCGCAGCTGCGTTGGCTGGAACCAGTTACCCGATAGACAGGGAATATACCGCTAGAGAACTGGGGTTTTCTGCGCCAACACAAAACTCACTGGATTCAGTGAGTGACCGTGATTTTGCTATCGAGTTTTGTGCCTCGGCGGCGATATTACTGGTGCATCTGTCTCGAATGTCGGAAGAGCTGGTTATCTGGTCTTCTGCGCAGTTTGATTTTATTGAGCTGCCTGATCGGTTCTGCACCGGTTCCTCCATTATGCCGCAAAAGAAAAACCCGGATGTGCCAGAGCTGGTGCGAGGCAAAACCGGGCGCATAAATGGTAATCTCATCAGCTTACTGACGCTGATGAAGTCACAACCACTGGCATATAACAAAGATAATCAGGAAGACAAAGAACCTTTGTTTGACACCGTTGATACCGTTTTAGGTTGCTTACGTGCCTTTGCCGACATGGTGCCGGCGATTAGTTGTAAACACGATAATATGTATAAAGCGGCAAAACAGGGTTTTTCTACGGCCACCGATCTAGCGGATTATCTGGTGCGCAAAAACCTGCCGTTTCGAGATGCACATGAAGTGGTTGGTAAAGCCGTTGCCATGGGTATTAGTAGGGGTAAAGATTTAAGTGAGTTAACACTTGAAGAGCTGCAGCAATTTTCAGATAAAATTGAAGCTGATGTATTTGAAGTATTAACGCTGGAAGGTTCCGTTGCTTCACGTAATCATATTGGCGGCACAGCTCCCGAGCAAGTGAGAAAAGCCATTGCTGTAGCACGAAAATCATAGCTGTTTTTTTATAGATGAAAGTAATTGAGAAAATATTATGAAACTGACCAGTTTTGCGCCTGTAACCAGTTTGTTATGGAAGTATCTGGAGCATTGTGATATTGACCCGGAGCCGATTTATCTAAAGGTGGGCATTGATCCAGAGTTAATTTCTAATCCAAATGCACGAATCGACGTAAATCATATTGATAAGCTTTGGGCTGAGGTGGTTACTATAATAAAAGACCCCACCTTTGGTGTAAAAATGGTCGAACACTGGCATCCGTCGATGATGGGTGCACTGGGATATGCCTGGTTAGTGAGTGCAACATTGCGGCATGCAATGCACCGGATTGACCGCTACGTTCATGTCATTTCAGAGAGTTTAAATACAAAATTAGAAGATACACCCGCAGGTTTAAAGCTAAGCATTTATATTGATGATTCAGTAACCGTGCAGCCGCAACAACATACATTAATCGTGGCAGTATTAATGCATATGTGTCGATTTAATTTTGGCGAAGAGCTGATCGCATCAAACGTTTGTTTAGCGCGTCCAAAGCCGGAAGACCCAAAAGATATTATTGATTATTTTCGAGCCGATGTTCAGTTCGATGCTGAAGTAGACAGTTTAACCATTGCCAGAGCCGATGCTGATAGTGAGCTGTCTTCAGCCAATAAACAAATAGCATTAATGCATGATGAGATGTTAATGAAATATCTTGTCGAAATTAAAAAAGGTGATATTGTTCAACAGGTTAAATCCATTATTCTGAATAATTTACCTGATGGCCAGGTTACTGATAGACTGGTTGCCAGTAAGCTGAACTTAAGTGAGCGTAGTCTGCAGCGTCGTTTAAAAGAACATAAAACAACGTTCAGGTTTTTACTGGATGAGGTGCGTGAAATGGCAGCAAAACAGTACATCAAAAACCCGGTGAACCGGATGAGTGATATTGCTTTTTTATTAGGCTTTTCAGAACAGAGTGCGTTCTCGCGAGCGTTTAAAAAATGGACAGGTAAGTCTCCGGTTGAATATCGAAATTCTTTGAATTAAGGAAGTTCTGATCAGGTTCAATCCCTGTGGCTTAACTTATTATGCAGGGGGAGAAGTTTTATTAATTCATTTCTTCTTTCAACAGGGTGAGAACTTCGTCTATTGATGACTGTAACTCAATAAAGGCTTCATTGGTGTCTTGTGTAGAACCGCTGCGACCAATGAGTTCTATAACCTCAGCTTTTTCCGCAAGTCCGAAGGCGCCAATACTGCCACATGAGCTTTTCATTTTGTGAGCGATATGAAATAAAGTATCGGCATCCTGATTCTTAATTGCCATTTCGATTTCTGTTAATTGTTCAGGCAGGCTTTGTAGACACATGTCTATTATGTCTTTGAAAGCATCACCCATTAATTCTTTCATTTCTGAAAATGCTGCCGTATCCATCGCTGTTTGTGACATGTTTATTCCTTATTTATTTTTGTTCAGGCGAGAGTGCGAGTCGCCGACAAGTACTGCTTCGGGTACATTGGTTTGCAGGGTAGAAACGATATCAGCGTAAACACCGGGTACCGCTTTAAAAGAAACCCAAAGGGTATTGAGTTTCATATCAAGGTTGGCGAATAAAACTTCATTGTTAAATTGTTTGAGTGCAAATTCGATATTAGCAAGCGTGTTTTTTATGTACTGTTCAGGCCTGGTTTTAAGTTTTGGAATAATCATTAATAAATCGCTGACGGGGCCGCCATCTTGATCATGTGTTGGTGCTAGCTTCCATAATGGTTCTGCTGGAGCCAGATCAACGCTTAGTTTTAAATCTGTTTTATCCATGGTTAAACCTAAATAAATCATTTAAATCTATTGCGAATGCCTGATACATGATAAATTCACCTTATTCCGGAATATTTAGAACTCACGCTCTTAAGCATCCAGCTGAAAACCGTATGGGTGATACGTTATCTCTGTTTATAACCTGATAAACGTTGAACTTTCAGCACCTTAGCCCGGATATTTCATAGGAATGCAGAATTTTGGGGAAATCTTAGCGAGTCAGTTTGATCGATTCGGCGAAAAGCATAGCCATAGCTATGGTTACAGGCGAATCGTTCAAAATGGCCGCTGAGATTTTTCCAAAAACGGCATAGCGGTCCTGGGTACATAGTGTACTTTGCTAATATACCAATAATATTTAATATAATCATAATGTTAAGTTAAATTGTCAGCGTTCCTATGAAATATCCGGGTTAGTACTTCTCGTTAGGATGCGACTGATTTATTTAGCTAATACCGCATTTGCCAGAAAAGATTTTTTTACGACATTAATAATAGCCAAAGAATAAGATAAAGGCGAGTTAATTTTAAGCAGCCCCTGATTACGCAGAACTTCCCTGATTTATCTACGGTTTGCGATCAGTTGTTAACAGCGTGCGGGTGAAGTGAGATAAAAACTCATAGTACTTCGCTAAGCCATTGATGTATATGATGGATTTCTTCCTGGCAAACAGAATGCCCGATATCATATTCATACCAGTGTACGTTTATATCATGCGCCTGAAGTCGCTCCATGCCCTGTTTTCCATACTCATAAGCGACGACATCGTCCTGTCGACCGTGTGCCATAAACACGGGAATTTCACTTGCGCAGTTACTGATTTCATCCGATAGTGTATCGGGTAAAGCAAGATAAGTTGACAGTGCAATAATACCGGCCAGTGGTTTAGGATAACGACAGCCACAGTGGAGGGCAATAGCGCCACCCTGTGAAAACCCGGCAATAACAATTTTGCCGGAATCGATACCACTGGCTTCCTGTTCTTCACAAAGTTGTTTTAAAATAGCGGAAGACTGCTTTATTCCGGCCTCGTCTTCTTCTTCAACAATGGAAAGACTGCTGACGTCATACCAGCCGGGCATCGGGTAGCCCTGATTAATGGTAATGGGGCGAACCGGGGCATGCGGAAAAATAAAACGAACAGCATAATGTGATGGCAGTTGCAGCTGCTCAACAATCGGCACAAAGTCACTACCGTCGGCACCCAGACCGTGTAGCCAGATTATGGCCGCATCAGGATGAGCTTGTGTTTCAATGATAATGGAGTCAAATTCTGACATATTTTTTTAACCTGGATATTTCATATGAATGTAGTTTTTGGGAATATCATCTGTTTGCTAATATACCAGTATTTCTTAATACCATCATAATGTTAAGCTGTATTTTTAGCGTTCCTGTGAAATGTTCGGGTTAAACAACAAGCAACGAATTATTAAATTATAAACCATGAAAACTTTACTTTTACTTTTACTGTCGCTGTTAATGCTCTCTGCCTGTGGTATGCAGGGTGATTTGTATTTACCGGACGATGGACCTGCTAATGAGACTGAACAAAGTGCCAATAAAACCAGTATCAGAAGTAGCGGCCATAATGCGATTCAAAAAACATAACGATGGATTATTTTAAATATAAAGAGGGCCGTCTGTGGGCGGAAGAGGTAGATATTACTGCCAATGTAGATGTTTGGGGAACCCCCTGTTATGTCTATTCGCGCGCAACCATTGAACGACACTGGAAGGCTTTTGATTCAGCATTAGGTAAGCAGCCACATCTGGTTTGTTACGCAGTAAAAGCTAACTCGAATCTTGCGGTATTAAATATACTGGCAAAACTGGGTTCTGGATTCGATATTGTCTCTATGGGTGAGCTGGAGCGCGTATTACTTGCAGGTGGCAGTGCTAATAAAATCGTGTTTTCAGGTGTCGGTAAATCCGCTGAAGAAATGGCGCGAGCGCTGGATGTCGGTATCCGCTGTTTTAATGTGGAGTCACAGGCAGAATTGCATTTATTAGAACAGGTAGCCGCCGAAAAAGGCGTACAGGCACCGGTTTCATTACGGGTGAACCCTGATGTTGACGCAAAGACACACCCTTATATTTCAACCGGATTAAAAGACAATAAATTTGGCATCGCCATCGATGAGGCGCTTGAAGTTTATCAAAGCATCGCTGGTTCCAGCCATCTGAAAATAGAGGGTGTTGATTGTCATATAGGTTCCCAGCTAACCGATGTCGGACCTTTTGTTGATGCATTAGACCGCGTGCTGGCGCTGACCGATCGCCTGGCGAAGAAAAACATAAGACTCAAGCATCTGGATTTAGGCGGTGGCTTAGGTATTCGTTACCAGGATGAAAGCCCCCCCTTACCTGAAGAGCAAATGGCTGCTGTATTGCAACGACTGGGAAATCGAGAATTTGAAATACTAATTGAGCCCGGACGCGCCATAGTGGGTAATGCGGGGGTATTGCTTACCCGGGTGCAGTATTTAAAACACAATGAAGAAAAAAACTTTGCGGTGGTCGATGCGGCGATGAATGATTTGATGCGCCCCGCTTTATATGGAGCCTGGCAATCAATTGAGCCGGTGTTGAAGCTTTCACCTGGTCATAACCGGCAGACAAAAGTTTATGATGTGGTCGGCCCAATTTGTGAAACAGGTGATTTTCTTGGAAAAGAAAGAACGCTAACGATTGAACAGGGTGACTTGCTATTTGTGCGCTCTGCAGGCGCATATGGATTTACCATGAGCTCCAATTATAACTCCCGTCCTCGTGTTGCAGAGATTATGGTTGATGGTAATAAGCATCAGGTTGTTCGTCAGCGTGAAACTATTGAACAACTTTTTGCTAATGAGTCGGTTCTAGATAATTAATCTGCAAACGAAGACAGTGAAAAGTCTCAAATGAATACACAGTAAGACTATGGCATAAAGCCATTTCATCTGGGTAAGCCGATATTTTAATGATGTAGTATCTAAAACATCAGCTTCAGCCTTTGAAAATAATAATGTTAGTACCCCATCAATATAACCCGACTAAATGTCTGCTGTTAATGCCAGACAGTAAGAAATGGCAGATATATCTGACAGGAAAGTAAACGAAACCACGAAACATGACATTTTGTCCTGTTTTTATTGGTGTACTCTGTTATCCTCGAGTGAATGGATATGGCAAATTTTAGGAGTGATGAATGAACCTGTTAAATAAATTAATTGCCCTTTTGTTACTTATTGGCTTTTATGCACCGTCTTATGCGGCAGTGGATGGTATCGAACTTATCACCTGTTGTGTGTACAGTGACGATGAAAAAGAAGGCGAAAAGAAAGATGAAAAAGAAGAGGAAGAGGAAGAACCTGACTGCGATTAATTCATCAGGTTTAATGGAATTAGTTGGCCGGTAGACCTATAAAATAGATCAAAGAAACTAAATAATAATTATCCCTGAGGATTTTTCAAATATGAAATTAAATTTATTGGTAGCGGCATTTGCTGCTAGTTTAGTGTTTTCTGCCAGTGTTGATGCCGGTAAACCTGTTGGCATTGACAGAGATATGATGGACGTTGCAGTTAAACACAATGGTAAAACGGTAAAAATCACCCGTAACCAGGATAACGATAACACCGTTAACCCTGCGTTTGCTAAAACATCACGTCCGTGTCCACCATTTTGTATTCAGCCTGCAACTTTAGCGCCGGGAGTTGAAACCATTGCTGAACTTGAAGTGATTGATTATATAGCAAAAATG
Organism: uncultured Gammaproteobacteria bacterium; assembly: GCA_963803185.1. GTDB lineage: Bacteria > Pseudomonadota > Gammaproteobacteria > SZUA-229 > SZUA-229. The sequence goes on from CAWDMF010000011.1 coordinate 198,205, forward strand.
TCTGGCGGCGATAGCAGTATTTTAGTTGTTGATTCACGTACGCCTGACTGGGTGAAAAAAGGCACCATTCCAGGTGCAGTAAACCTTCCCTGGACAAAATTAAACCCGGCTAAAGGCGCTGATCCGATTTCTATTTTAGAAATTATGGAAGAGCAATTCGGTGTAACTGAAAGTGAAGGCCTGTTAAATTTCTCTGAAGCTAAAACACTGGTTATGTTCTGTAATGGAATGTGGTGCGGCCAATCACCAAATAATATTAAAAACTTACTGAAATTTGGTTATCCAGCACATAAACTCAAATGGTACCGTGGTGGTATGCAGGATTGGGAAATTCTTGGCCTGTCCACTGTTCCCGGCGAATAAAGATCTTGATGTAGTATTCAGGAATAATACTGCTTGCCTGGTGAAAAGCCGCTTCAAAAGAAGCGGCTTTTTTACGTCCAGGGATGGACCGTATGTCGCAAAGAGCCAGGGATGGCGGTGTGACGAACATCATGCTCCTTGCCTTTTCCGCACTCCCCACTTCCATGTGGGTCGTATGTCGCAAAGAGCCAGGGATGGCAGATATTGGTTTGAGATGTTAATAAATAACTACTTTATTACCTGAAATTACATGAAAAACTCGAAAAGTAGAATGCGATTGTGATAGTAGATACGGTCGATCAAAATGTTAATTTGCAAACAGGTGAGTCTTACAGCTTCTCACATGATTTGACGGATGATGGCTTTGACCTGGGAACGGCGACAAGCGGTTCTATCGAGATTCTGTTCTCTGATAACACTGATAAAGCATGGGAAGTGATATTGATTCAGGTGGAAGCATTCGATTTCGATACAGGCGGTTTATTAATTGCATCATCAGCATATTCTTATTATGGTGATCTTCAAGTTAATGCACTTAGCCAAATTAATAGTGATGGCATGCTGGATATTACAATTAAATCATGGTGGGGGGATTTCACTGTTGGACAATCGGTATTAACGATTGATGGAGGTATAATAAACAGTGTTCCGGAGCCAGGTGTTCTAGCTATGTTAGCCATTGGTCTCTTAGGCTTTGGCATAGCAGGCCAAAAGCGTAAAACCTGAATCAAACATTTAATCTTGACTTTAAATGCCGCAGTAAAATGCGGCTTTTTTTGTTTGCTCGGCGAAACTGGCGACCTCGACTGAAGGGCAGATAATCTGACAGGTAAGAACCTCGCTGGCTAAAGGTGGGGTCTGAAGGAAGCCATAGAAAGTTTAAGCTACACAACGAAGTGAACCTGATACGGCGTGTTGTGGGTAAGCCTACAAAATAGCGAGAAGCCCGATACTCAGTTAGAGCAATGACGTGTTTGAGGGTGGTATTTCTAACAGAGACCGGTGCAGTAACCGAGAAAGCCTGGCATCTACTCCAGTATTATTTTCATTGGAAGCATAAGTACAAGTACAAGAAGAGATTCAAGGACGTTGATGTAAGGTGGCAGATGAACCTGTAGTAGTGATTAAGTGCCGGCCATTGAAAGCCAGTAATGGTGTGCAGGGAAAACCGGTATTATCATCAGCATCAAGCCTGATGATGTTGTTATGAGCCACAAGCCATAATAATTGCGAGGGGAGAAGTATCTTAACGTGTAAGAAAAGCATCCTGATCTTGCTTACGTGGATCATGTAATATGTGGTCTATAGCTTTTATCAACCCGAGTTGTTTATCCATCTGGCGAAGTTACAATACACCAGCATCACTGGTTATGTCACCTGTGCAAAGCTCAGCCTCAATTTTACGGCGATTTTATGCTGGAAATGAAAGCTTTTTCGGGTATGGTTTGTCATCGGCGATTTTATTGATAACTCGTCTAGGCTGCTGAATTATATGACTTTTAAAGAAATTGCCTTTTTTATGTGTGAAATATCCAGGTTAGGCTCTTCCGTAGATACATACTGATAATAGCGTTTTTAAGCTGTTAAACATCTGCGTTCATCTGTGGACTCAAATAGTTTTTAATTTACCTGTATTTGCGGAAGAAAATTGTATTTGATTAGCGCTAATGGCTGGTTTTACCCTGTTAGTTGTGTATTGTAAATGTGTGTTTAATTTTTGCATTATTTGCCGCAAAAATACTTTTTCACGAGGCTATTAATATAGATTACAATCTGCTTTATTCTGAATATAACAATGCCCCATAAGCGGATGGCTGTTTACCTTCATGGAAATTAAATTTACAAAAATGCACGGTCTGGGTAATGATTTTGTGGTCATCGATGCAATCTCTCAGGTGATAAATTTAACGTCTGAGCAAATAGTTGCGATATCAGATCGCCATTTCGGTGTTGGTTGTGACCAGTTGTTGCTGGTAGAAAAACCCTTAGACGTGCGAGCAGAATTTCGTTATCGTATTTTTAATGCCGATGGCGGTGAAGTTGAGCAGTGTGGCAATGGCGCACGTTGCTTTGCGATATTCGTTAGAGAGCAGGGCTTAACCACGAATGACACAATTTTAGTAGAAACAGCCGGCGGACTGATTGAGCTGATTGTGGAGCAGGATCAGGTAACCGTTAATATGGGTGTACCGGATTTTCACCCGGAAAGTTTGCCTTTTTTAGTTGAAAGTCAGGCAGAAAGTTATAATCTTATGGTCAATGATACTGAATATGCTATAGGTGCTGTATCAATGGGCAATCCACATGCGGTGTTGCAGGTGGATGATGTAGATAAGGCAGATGTCAAATCAATAGGCGCAGCAATAGAAAGTCACGCACTCTTTCCAAATCGCGTAAATGTTGGTTTTATGGAAATAGTAAACCGCGACGAAATTCGTCTGCGAGTTTATGAGCGTGGTGCCGCAGAAACCCTAGCCTGCGGTACAGGTGCTTGCGCAGCTGTGTCCGTTGGACGTATGCTGGGCAAGCTGAATGAACGGGTTACAGTACAACTTCATGGTGGCAGCTTAGATGTTCGCTGGCAAGGTGAAGGCCATACATTATTAATGACAGGACCGGCTACAACGGTTTTTCAGGGGCTAATTACTTGTGAATGAAATAACAACAAAAATAACAACAAAAGCAATAGAAAAAGAATTAAATTACGAAGCAACGACAGAATGCGAACAACAGCTGGCAACTGATTTAGAGATCATCAGTTTACTACGGGAAAATTCAGATGTTTTGCAGCGACATCCGGAGCTGCTTGCCGTGCTCGATGTGCCGCACCAGACAGGGCAGGCTGTTTCTCTAATTGAAAAGCAGGTTTCCGTATTGCGTCAGCAAACGCAGGCACAGGATAACCGTTTGCGTGAACTGATGAATGTTGCCAGGGATAATGAGCGCTTAGTAGCAAGCCGTCATGGCCTCGCGCTAAATTTATTAGCTGCGCATGACCTTGACGATGTGATAAGCACGGTACTGGATGTTTTAAGAAATGAACTGTCAGCAGATTATGCGGTGATAAAACTATTTAGTGACGATAAAGAGCGCATTGAACAATCACCTGGTTTATTTGTTGATAGCAGTGATGAGGCATTAACAGCGTTTAAAACCATGTTAGAGCAAAAAAGTACGGTTTGCGGTAAAGCGATAACAGAGCAGAAAGCCTTTTTGTTTGAAGAACATGCAGGCAACATTAAATCAGTTGCCGTTATACCATTAGTGGCGGGTGCAAATCTGGGCCTGATAGGTTTAGGTGCCAATAATGTTGAGCGTTTTAAGCCTTCTATGGGAACCGATTTCCTTTCTCAAATTGGTGACCTGATCAGTGCTTCACTTGCCATCCATTTGGAAAAATAACAGAGACAGCAGATGCCGGAAGAATTGATAAAGCATGACCTGCAAAGGTTTTTTAGCTATTTGCAATCTGAGCGTCGTTATTCTTCACATACCGTATCGGCCTATCGTCGTGATATAAAACATTTTATTGAGTGCTGTAATCTGGATGAAGCGCAAGCTATTAACTGGGATGATATTAAACAGGCAACTATTCGGCAAGCTGTCGCAAGATTGCATCGCCAGGGACTGTCCGGCAAAAGTTTACAACGCTGGTTATCTTCAGTAAGAAGCCTGTTTAATTTTTTATGTCGCTTTCATAGAGCATCGTTTAATCCTGCTATTGGCATTCCAGCACCTAAAATTGCAAAACGCTTACCTAAAACATTAAACGTTGATGAAATTAATCAGCTGCTAAACATTAAAAATAGTAAAACGGGTAAAAATAATTTAACCGGTCGAGTTATTTCTGAAAGAGATAACGCCATGATAGAACTGATGTATGCCTGTGGATTACGTTTAACTGAGTTGAGCAGTTTGAATCAGCAGGATATAGACTGGCAACAGCAAACAATTATTGTTACCGGTAAAGGCCAAAAGCAACGCCGTATTCCATTTGGAAAAAAAGCAAACGAAGCAATAAACAACTGGTTAAAGCAGCGTGGTTTGCTGGCAGACGAAAATGAAGAAGCTTTGTTTGTTAGTTGCCGCGGTAAGCGTTTAAGTAATAGCAGTATCCAGAAACGATTAAAAAAAATGGCATTAAAACAAGGATTAAATACCAATGTTTACCCGCATATGTTGCGCCATTCGTTTGCTTCACATTTATTGGAGTCATCAAAAGACTTACGTGCCGTGCAGGAATTACTGGGCCACGCCAATTTAAGCACCACACAAATATATACTCACCTGGATTTTCAACATCTTGCCGGTGTTTATGATAGCGCCCATCCTCGCGCACGAAAAAAATAAGAGCAGAGTCGTCACGGTTTATCTATCTATGCAGTGTATTATAATGGCTGCTATATTTTGTTATTAACCACTGACAACCTAAATTGAGAAGCGAATGATAATCACCCTGTCACCATCAAAAGGCCAGGATTTTGAAACACCCGGTCTTTCAAAAACATACACAACACCCGCCGACTTAACAGATTCCGAATTACTCATAAAAGAGTTACGTAAAATAAAAAGCAAAAAGTTACAGGAGATGATGCTTATCAGTGAAAATATTGCACGCTTAAATGTAGAGCGCTACAAAAAATTTAAAACACCGTTTACAACTGAAAATGCCAGGCAGGCAATTTTTGCATTTAAAGGCGATGTTTATAGCGGATTAGCGCTTGATAAATTTACTGAAGATGATTATGCCTACGCACAAGATCATTTAAGAATACTTTCCGGCCTATATGGCTGTTTGCGGCCAATGGATTTAATTCAGCCGTACCGACTGGAAATGAAAACCAGGCTAAAAAATGATCGCGGTGAAAATCTTTACCAGTTCTGGGATGACCGCATTACTAAAAGCCTGAACAAAGAACTTAAAAAGCAGAGAGAGCCGGTACTGGTTAATCTGGCATCCAATGAATATTTCAAATCAGTAAAACCAAAGTTGCTGGACGGTCGTTTATTAAATATAAACTTTAAAGAAAGCAAAGACGGTAAAACTCGCGTGGTTGCTATTTTTGCCAAACGTGCTCGCGGTATGATGGCGGATTATATTATTCGTCATCGTGTTGAACAGCCGGAAGATCTTAAAAAGTTTAACCTGGGTGGTTACAAGTTTAATAAGGTTTTGTCAGATGATAAGCAATGGACTTTCGAAAGGCCTCAGCCGTAGCAGCAGAAAAAATCTCTGGCGCAGTATTTTAGCTAAACCCTGAAACAGTGAAGCATAGAGATATACTGAATAATAAATACTATGCTTTCTCGTTTCAATGCGCATGACATAAAGTAACCCCAGCTCACTCATGGTAGGAGCAATCCCTTCTATAGTGTAAAATTCACCTTATTTACAAGCAGGTAGTATAAACCTGTGGTTAATACCTAATAATCGGAGTTAAAAAAGTGGAAACATTTCACGGTACAACCATCTTAACGGTACGCCGCGGTGGCAAAGTTGTTGTCGGTGGCGATGGTCAGGTGACTTTGGGTAATACCATAATGAAGGGAAATGCCACAAAAGTAAGAAAAATTTTCGGTGATAAAGTGATAGTCGGTTTTGCGGGCGCAACTGCAGATGCATTTACTTTATTAGAGCGTTTTGAAGCCATGCTTGAGCGCCATAATGGCCAGCTAAAGCGAGCAGCAGTGGAGCTGGCAAAGGACTGGCGTACAGATCGTGTTTTACGCAAGCTGGAGGCAATGTTGATTGTCGCAGATAAAGATGCCTCTTTGCTGGTTTCCGGAACCGGCGATGTAATTGAAGCACTTGATGATTTAATCGCTATCGGTTCAGGCGGGCCTTATGCTCAGTCTGCTGCCAGGGCCTTGTTTGACAGTACTAAGTTATCCGCTAAGCACATTGTCGAAAAAAGTCTGGAGATTGCCGGCGATATCTGTATTTATACCAATCACAGCCATACAATAGAAGAAATTTAGCGGCTATTCGTCGCATTTTTCTAAATTACATAGAATTTTTAAAAAGGTTAGTTTTATATGTCTGAAATGACACCCCGAGAAATCGTTCAGGAATTAGATAAACACATCATTGGTCAGGATGATGCAAAACGTGCCGTGGCAATTGCATTGCGCAATCGCTGGCGTCGTATGCAGATTCATGAAGAGCTGCGCGAAGAAATAACGCCAAAAAATATATTAATGATTGGCCCAACGGGTGTTGGTAAAACGGAAATTGCACGCCGTCTGGCACATCTGGCAAATGCACCATTTGTCAAGGTTGAGGCGACCAAGTTCACCGAAGTTGGTTATGTAGGTCGTGAAGTTGACTCGATTATACGCGATCTTGTGGATATGTCGGTAAAAACTACGCGTGAACAGGAGATGGAAAAAGTTCGTCATCTAGCAGAGCAGGCCGCTGAAGAACGCATTTTAGATGCCTTGTTGCCGCCAGCAAGGAATGAGTTTGGCGAACCTGAAGATAAAGATAACACAACTCGTCAGAAATTCAGAGCAAAATTACGAAATGGAGAGCTGGATGAGAAAGAGATCGAAATGGAAATCGCAGCTTCACCGGTTGGTATAGAGATTATGGCACCACCTGGCATGGAAGAAATGACGTCTCAATTACAGGGCCTGTTTCAGAACATGGGCAGTGATAAGAAGAAAACCAGCAAACTGCGCATCGATAAGGCACGAAAAATCATTCTGGATGAAGAAGCCAGTAAGCTACTGAAAGAAGATGAATTAAAAACACGAGCCGTAGAAAATGCCGAGCAAAATGGCATCGTGTTTATTGATGAAATTGATAAAGTGGCTAAACGCGCTGAAAGCGGTGGTGGAGCCGATGTTTCACGCGAAGGGGTGCAACGAGACCTGCTACCGCTGGTTGAAGGCTGCACCGTGACAACTAAATATGGCATGGTTAAAACCGACCATATTTTATTTATTGCTTCCGGCGCTTTTCATTTAACCAAACCCAGTGACCTTATTCCGGAGTTACAGGGGCGTTTGCCTATTCGTGTTGAGTTAACGGCATTGAATGCGGGTGATTTTGAACGCATATTGACTGAGCCCGATGCGGCATTAACCGTGCAGTATAAAGCTTTAATGAATACCGAAGGTTTAAGCATAGACTTCACCGAGGATGGCGTAAAACAAATTGCAAAATCCGCGTTTGATGTAAATGAAACTACTGAAAATATTGGCGCCCGACGTCTGCATACTGTGATGGAGCGCTTGCTCGAAGAAATCTCATATTCGGCACCGGATAAATCAGGTGAGTCGGTAACCATTGACGCTGAATATGTTAATAAACGTTTAAGTGAGTTAGTTAATGATGAAGATTTAAGCCGCTATATTTTATAGATACCCCCTCCCGATAAATGCAAGATCCGAGACTTATGAAACCAGTTAACATAAATTTACACCAGAAAAGCCGCGTTTTAGAAATAGAATATGACGACGGTTCTGTTTATCAATTACCCTGTGAGTATCTGCGGGTGTATTCGCCTTCAGCAGAAGTAACCGGGCACGGTCCCGGACAGGAAATTCTCCAGTTAAATAAAGAAGAAGTTACTATTGATTCAATAGAGCCACAGGGAAATTATGCGCTAAAGTTTGTTTTTGATGACAAACATGACACCGGTATATTTACCTGGGAGTATTTATACGAACTGGGTTCAAACTATGAAAAAAAATGGCAGGATTATCTGGATCGTTTAAAAGAAGCCGGCCATGAGCGTAGGAAAATAGATTAAAGTTATTTTCCACAGATGAACGCAGATGAACAAGATATGAACCAATGATTAATTTAGCCGCGAAGAACGCAAAGTGCGCAAAGGTTTTTATATTTTTATTAAAAACAGTAAATCATTTTTATCTGCGTTCATCTGCGTTCATCTGTTTTATTGCGGATAGAGATAAAGATATGAAAAAAAAAGAAACCCATTTTGGTTATAAAACGGTAGAGGAAAACGCTAAAGAAGGTTTAGTTGCAGGCGTGTTCGATTCGGTCGCCAGCAAATATGACATCATGAACGATGTTATGTCTTTTGGTATTCACCGTATCTGGAAAAAAATTGCGATGCAACATACCGGGTTAAAGCCGGGGGATGTGGCGTTAGACGTTGCCGGTGGTACTGGCGACCTGACCATGCAAATGTCACAGCAGGTTGGTCCTACCGGTAAAATTATCATTTCAGACATTAATGCGGCGATGCTTGAAGAGGGCCGTAAACGTCTGCTTGATAAAGGTTACGCCGGCAACATCGAATTTGTTGAAGCCAATGCTGAAGATCTGCCATTTGAAGACAACCATTTTAACTGCATCACCATCGCCTTTGGCCTGCGTAATGTTACCCATCAGGATAAAGCCCTGCAATCTATGTTTCGAGTATTAAAACCCGGTGGACGATTACTGATTCTGGAATTTTCCAAACCGGTTGTACCGGGCCTGGATAAGATCTACGATTTTTATTCATTCAATATCCTGCCGAAGATGGGAAAATTAGTTGCAGGCGATGAAGACAGTTATCGCTATCTTGCTGAATCAATTCGCATGCATCCCAACCAGGAGACGTTAAAGCAGATGATGCTGGATGCAGGTTTTGAGCGCTGCAGCTATCATAATATGACAGGCGGTATTGTGGCGTTACATAAAGGCTTTAAGTTATAAGTCCATGCTAATTATTGAAGCAGTCATCAATCGTTACCTGGCGCTTGACCCTGAAATGCTGGACAAACTTGGCCAGTTTGATGGCAAGGTCATAAAGCTGGAGATGACGGGCATCAATAAAATGTTTTATATGCTGCCGAATAAAAGCAGGAATACAGGTCCTTACTGAGCATGAGGGACCTGTTGATACTGTATTACGAGGCTCACCTGTTTCATTATTTAAAATGGGACTGGTGTCTAATGCTGCAAACCTGTTGTTAAAAGGTGAAATTGAAATAACCGGCGATACTCGACTAGGCCATCAATTTAAAAATGTTTTTTCACAAATGGATATCGACTGGTCTGAGCCCCTGGCTAATTTGCTGGGTGATAGCGTTGCATATCAAATTCAACAGTCGGCTAGTGAATTCGCTCACTGGGGAAAACAGACGGTTAAATCTGTTTCAACAAGTTTTAGTGAATATTTACAGGAAGAGAGTCGTGATGTGGTTACCGGCACAGAGCTTAATATTTTTAATGAAGCGGTTGATCAATTACGAAATGATGTTGATCGTATCCAGGCCCGGGTTAATCTATTAATAAATTTACCGCCAAAAAACAATAACAAAAAATAAAAAAATATAAAAATGCCAATACTAACGCCAGGTCAATTTATTCGTATGTTACACATTAACCTGGTGTTAATGCGGCACGGCCTCGATGATATTGTTTTTACCACGCATCTGTTTCGCCCGTTTCGAATTATCATTTATATTTTTCCGTGGAACTGGTTTCGCCGGAAACGTGAGCCGCGCGCGGTTCGTATGCGAGAAGCGCTAGAAGACCTGGGCCCGATCTTTATAAAGTTTGGTCAGATGCTGTCAACAAGGCGTGATCTTCTGGCAGACGATATTGCTGATGAGCTACAACGCCTGCAGGATAATGTGCCTGCCTTCCCCGGGAAACATGCCACTGCAATTATAGAAAAAGCCTTTGGGAAAACAGTGGCTGAGTTATTTGAATCCTTTGATGAACAGCCGTTAGCTTCAGCATCAATAGCACAGGTACACGCAGCTGTTTTAAAAACCGGCGAAGATGTTATCGTAAAAGTTTTGCGTCCTGATGTGCTGCCTGTTATTAAACGTGACATTTCACTGCTATATATTATTGCAGAACTGGCTGCAAAATATTCATCGCAACTAAGACGACTGCGGCCTGTTGAAGTCATTGAGGAATATGAAAAAACGATCCTGGATGAACTGGACCTGTTGCGTGAAGCAGCTAATGCTAGCCAGCTGCGGCGAAATTTTGAAGGCTCATCAGATTTATATGTGCCAGAAATTCACTGGGATTATGTGCGTAAAAATGTTCTGGTCATGGAAAGGATTTATGGCACACCGATACGCGATACTGAGTCTTTGAAAGAGCAGGGAACTGACATGAAGCGGTTGGCCGCAATGGGTGTGGAAATATTTTTTACCCAGGTATTCACGCACAATTTTTTCCATGCAGACATGCACCCGGGCAATATATTTGTTGATACAGATAACCCCAAAAGTCCAAAATACATCGCTGTCGATTTTGGCATCATGGGCACTTTAAGCCAGACCGATAAACGTTATCTTGCAGAAAACTTTCTCGCGTTTTTTCAGCGTGATTATTATAAAGTTGCCAAGTTACACGTGGAATCTGGCTGGGTGCCATCGCATACACGCGTTGATGAATTTGAATCGGCTATTCGCAGCGTCTGTGAACCTATCTTTGAAAAACCGCTAAAAGAAATTTCATTTGGCCAGTTATTACTGCGGCTGTTTCAAACAGCCAGGCGATTCAACATGGAAGTGCAGCCGCAACTGGTTTTGTTACAAAAAACTTTGTTAAACATCGAAGGTTTAGGTCGCCAGTTATACCCGGATCTTGATCTCTGGAAAACGGCAAAACCGTTCTTGGAAAACTGGATGGAAGATCAGGTTGGTCCGGGCGCTTTACTGCGTAACATTAAAGATGACATGCCGTATTTTATCGAGAAAATCCCGGAGATGCCGGGCCTGATTTATAAAAGCCTGAAAGCTTATGCTGGCGGAGAGTATCATTTACAACAGGTTAAAGAACTGGAAAAAATTCGACAGGAGTTGAATCAGAATCACCAGCGTAGCACTTACGTTACCAGTGGTTCTGCTACGCTTATTGCTGCATCTGTTATTTATGTTTTTGCTGAATCCTCACCGATGATATTCGGTGCGCCGGTTCTTGCATGGCTTGCCGGTGTTACCGGTATACTGTTAGTAATTTATGGACTTAAAAAATAATCAGTAAGCTTAAAATGAAACAACAGATTGCTTTAATCTTCATGTTGTTTATTATTTCTGAATAAAAGTGTGTTTGCTGTCGATCCGGGTCTGGACTGGAAAACAATAGAAAGCGAACATCTTTATGTGCATTTTGCTGAGGGCAATAGAGTTCTGGCAGAAAGGGCGTTAGCGATTGCAGAAGCGGCCCATGAGTCTTTAACAAAAAAGCTTAACTGGAACCCTGAAGAAAAGACGCACATCATTCTAAGTGATGAAACTGATCAGCCAAACGGTTTTGCCTCGCCCATCTTTTTTAATTACACGGTTTTATTTTTAGCGCCGCCAAGCAGTGTCAATACCCTGGAAGATTTTGATGACTGGCTGACAACATTAATTATTCATGAATATACGCATATTGTTCATCTCGACAAAAGCGCTGGTTCGCCGGAATATTTAAGAAAATTATTTGGGCGATTCATCTTTCTTTTTCCCAACCTGTTTCAGCCTTCATGGGTACATGAAGGCCTGGCGACGTATGAAGAGACGGACCTTAAGCGTGGCATTGGTCGCGGACAAAGTACCCTGTACGCTTCAATGATGCGAGAGGAGCTGGCAAATGGTTTACAGCCAATTTCTCATGTCAATTTACCGGTAACTACCTGGCCTGCCGGCACCACCCGTTATCTGTATGGTGTGTATTTTATAAATTTTCTTGTTGAGAAATATGGCGAAGAAAAAATGCTGCTATGGATAGAAGAATACAGTGATAACCTACTGCCCTTTTTTATTAATACTAATGCCGAACAAATACTGGGCAAAAATCTGACCACGTTGTGGCAAGAATATCAACAATGGTTAACAGAAAAATTTGAACCCCAGATAATGGCTATCAAGGCCAAAGGTGTTAAAGCCGGTGAACAATTGTCTGCTGCAGCCTATCGAACAGATTCAGTGCGCGCAATTTCAACGGCTGAAGGAGATGATATATATTATGTAAGTAATAGTGGTCATCAGCGAGCGACGTTAATGCTTGCTGACGTTACAGGAAAAACAGAAGAATTATTAAAATTAAATAACGTTGTTAATCTTGATGCGCACCCGCAGTCAGGTCTGTTGCTGACACAAAATGAATATTGCAATAACTATACAATTTATAGTGATATTTATCTGTATGATAAAAACAATAATAAGTTAAAGCGTTTAACTGAGTGCGGCCGGTTTCTATTTGCCAGCTGGTTTCCTGATGGTAAACAGATCGCGGCTGTATTTCATGATGTCAGTAACTTTGAATTGCAATTACTGGATGCAGATGCAAAATTAAAAAAGGTATTATGGCGGGGTAAAAACGCTGAGATTATTGGACAAATAGACGTCTCCCCGGACGGCAATAATATCGTCGCTTCAGTGTGGCGAAAAGGTAAGGGATGGAACATAGAACGGTTTAATCTAGCAGAAAAGCGTTGGGGCAATGTGACCACGGGTGTAAGCATCGCGGCTAACCCTCAATATGACCCGAATGGAAATATCCTGTTTAGCCTGGAAGCTGATGGTGTTTATAATCTACACCGTTATGATCCTGTAACAGGCAAGGTTGAGCAGGTAACAAATCTTATCGGTGGTGCTTTTCAATCAAGCCAGGCAAGTATCAATGGGCCTGTTTATTATGCAGGATATAGCGCAGAAGGTTATGCGATTTATAAACTGGACGATACATCCGGGTTCTCTCAAATCCCGGCATTTAAAGATGAGCCCTTACAGGTAATTGATTATTCAATCACGCCGCACCAGCAGCATGACTATTCTGCATTATCAAATATGTATCCGCGTTGGTGGTTTCCCAGCTGGCTGTTTACAGATCAACGTTCGCAGCTAGGTTTAACAACAGCGGGTTCTGATGCCCTGGGAATCCATAATTATTTGATAACAGCAAGTTATGATTTTAAGCTTGATAAACCGGCAGCACAGTTAAGTTATGCCTATGCCGACCGTTTATTTCTTTCCGCTGAAAGAGTTAATGATATAAGGCTAGATGCTGGTGGTGAGCTAAGCAGGGTCTCACAACGCAGTATAGCGAGTGCAGTGCTGGCGTTGCCAGATAATAATATACAGTCGCAATCAAATCTTTTATTTGGCCTGGTTTACGATAAAACGGCGGATGCCGAGCTGGCGGCAGGTGTGGCACCATGGAAAGAGTTTGAAGACAACCTTCTTGGTATCGCCTGGTTGTATAATTCTGCGAATATCAACCCACTATCAATCAGTCCTGTAGATGGCATGAATTTACGCCTGGTTGCAGAGGACAGTGATGCTTTAAATGCAGATTATAGCGGACAGGTTTATACCCTGGACTGGCGGCAATATATCCGTACTGGTAAAGAGAGCGTACTGGCTTTACGGTTTTTACAGGGCTGGGGAACGGATCAGCCGCGACTTTTTGAACTGGGCGGTGAAGGTTCCAATAAAGGTGCAGTCAGTATTTTGTTGGGTTCCAGCACCCAGGCAGTATTTAATGAGCGCAGCTACCCATTACGCGGTTACCAGGAAGGTTTGCCGCAGTTGCGTGGTCGCCGTGTCCAGCTGCTAAGCAGTGAATGGCGTTTTCCCCTGCAACGTATTGAAAGAGGTTTGATGGCACCGCCGATCGGTTTAATGCAATGGTTTGGCACGGTGTTTGTTGAAACAGGTAGTGCTTATCGTGATTCGCCGGATAAATATTATTCCAGTGCCGGCCTGGAAATTGATGCGGATATTAATATTTTCTACGCTGCTGTGTTACGTGCGAGTGTTGGTTATGCACATGGCTTTGACAGTGAAATTGGTGACGATCTGGTCTACCTTAGAATAGGCAGCAACTTCTAAGCCGAATAGTTCCCCCAGGCTGTATAGTACTGTTGACGATGAAATGTGCTGTCCAGGGTAGCGTTATTTTATAAAGAGTAGTCACTGCTGTCCCGCTAACTATGAGAGACATGGGTTGGCGGCCACCACCTGTGACCGTATGCCGCATGGACGCGGCATCCGAGCGTACATGGAAGTATTTACAGCGTGTCACAGGTGGTGGTTGCCAATTCATGTCTCAGATCGGTTTGATGCCGGTTAATCCTGATACCGTGGTGATTTAAGGCGAATGACAGCAATCTTACCGGGACAGCAGTGAAGCGTAGTATGAAATATTCGGATTGAGAGGCTTGCTATTTCAAGCTGTGTTTGATGTGCTAAAGTAAGGTTTTAACGCATTAGCACTGTGTAACTTTCATCACAGAATGTAATCAGAGATTTACACTACAAAGCAAACCCGCCATGACAACTGATCTAAAATCTAACACCAGCAATAACGTTTTTCAACAAATGGTTAATCAGACTGCAGAAGCAGACATATCACACATCTTAAACGATCTAAATGATGCACAACGTCAGGCAGTAACAGCACAGCCTGAACATATGCTGGTACTGGCCGGCGCGGGTAGCGGAAAAACCCGGGTACTGGTACACCGAATTGCATGGCTCAACCAGGTGGAAGGTATTTCTCCCTACAATATTTTTGCGGTGACCTTTACCAATAAAGCTGCGGCAGAAATGCGCCATCGTGTTGAGAAGTTACAGGGCCTGCCCGTTGCCGGCATGTGGGTTGGCACTTTTCATGGCCTTGCGCATCGCTTATTGCGCAACCACTGGAAAGAAGCAAAACTGCCACAAAGTTTCCAGATCCTGGATTCGGATGACCAGTACCGTCTGCTGCGCCGAATATTAAAATCGTTAGAGCTGGATGAAGCCAAATGGCCGCCGAAACAGGCACAGGCCTTTATTAATGCGCGCAAAGACGAAGGCAAACGGCCTGCGCATATCGATACCTCGCGCAACCCGTTATATGAACAACTGGTCAGAATTTATAGTGCGTATGAAGTTGCCTGTGATCGCGCCGGTGTTATTGATTTTGCCGAACTGCTGTTACGCACGCTGGAACTGATTCGAGACAATGAATCATTACAGACACATTATCAAAAGCGTTTTTTACATATTCTGGTTGATGAGTTTCAGGACACCAATACTATTCAGTACGCACTAATTCAATTATTAGCCGGGCAGTCGAACAAAGTGTTTATTGTGGGTGATGATGACCAGGCGATATATGGCTGGCGCGGCGCACGTGTGGAAAACATACAACGTTTTCAGCACGATTTCCCGACAGCGGAAGTGATAAAACTGGAGCAGAACTATCGATCAACCACCACTATTCTTTCAGCGGCCAATGCATTAATTGATAATAATGCGGACCGCATGGGTAAAAAGTTATGGAGTGGTGGTGAGGATGGCGAACCGATAATATTTTATAATGCTTATAACGAACGTGACGAAGCACAGTTTGTGCTCGATAAAATAAAACAGTTTGTAACGCAGGGCAATGCTCGTGAAGATGTAGCGATACTGTATCGCTCAAATGCACAGTCGCGACTATTTGAGGAACGCTTTGTCAGCGAAGGCATACCGTATCGTGTTTATGGCGGCATGCGATTTTTCGAGCGTGCAGAAATTAAAAACGCGCTAGCGTATTTGCGATTAATTGATAATGCAAATGATGATGCATCCTTTGAACGTGTAATAAATACACCAACGCGAGGTATTGGCGAACGCAGTGTCGAGAAAATACGTGAAACTGCAAAACAGTTTAATAAACCATTATGGCTGGCAGCGAAACAAATTCTTAAAGACAAAGGTTTGCCTGCAAGAGCAGCAAATGCAGTGCAGGGTTTTCTGGATTTAATAGAAGACATGCAGGCCAGATAGCGCTGATATGTCATTACATGAACAGGTGGCGCAGGTAGTACATAATGCGGGTTTGATTGAGTACTACGAAAAAGAAAAAACAGAAAAAGCGCAGGCACGGGTAGAAAATATTGAAGAACTAATTACTGCAGCACGAGGTTTTGATTATGACCAGTCAGAACTTGAAGTGCCAATGAGTGAGTTAACGGCATTTTTAACCCATGCAGCCCTGGAGGCAGGTGAAGGCCAGGCTGCAGAATGGGATGACTGCGTGCAGCTCATGACTATGCATAGTGCAAAGGGCCTGGAGTTTCCATTAGTGTTTATGGTGGGCATGGAAGAAGGCCTGTTTCCAAGTCAACGTTCACTGGAAGAAGAAGGAAAACTCGAAGAGGAACGCCGGCTCTGTTATGTCGGCATTACCCGTGCACGTCAGCAACTGGTGATAAGTTGTGCAGAGCATCGTCGTTTATACGGCCAGGATTTATACCCCTCAGCATCACGTTTTGTCAGTGAAATACCCGAGCATTTAGTCAGTGAAATTAGAGGTAAACATAACCTAAGCCATTCGGTGTCGGCTACACAATATAAGACATCAGCTTATAAATCGACAGAAACCGTTAATGGCATCTATGTCGGTCAACGTGTCAACCATAAAAAGTTTGGTGAAGGCATGGTGACAAACCTCGAAGGCAGCGGCAGCCATGCCAGAGTACAGGTAAACTTTGAATACGAAGGCAGCAAGTGGCTGGTAATGGCTTATGCGAATTTATCACCGGTTTGAAAATATTTGAACCGCCGAGGCGCGGAGACGCAGAGGTTATTAGTATCATGCGCCGAAGGCGCATCTAAAGTATACAATGTTTTTCTCTACGTCTCCGCGCCTCGGCGGTTCAAAGTTTTCTGATTAGAAAATAAATCAATTTAAGGTATCAGTATGAAACGTCGTGATTTTATAAAACAGGCAAGCCTGGGAGCCGTTGCAACTACCGCAGCCGTGGCTCCGTCCATTGTCAGTGCCGAGACAAAAATAAAATGGAAGATGGTCACCACCTGGCCAAAAAATTTTCCGGTATTAGGAACCGGGGCAAATCAACTGGCTAAACTGATTACTGAAATGAGCGGTGGCCGTATCAAGGTGAAAGTTTACGGGGCCGGTGAGTTAATCCCTGCATTTGAAGTGTTTGATGCGGTGTCACGAGGTACTGCGCAAATAGGGCATGGTTCTGCTTATTACTGGAAAGGAAAAATAGAAGAAGCACAGTTTTTTTCAACTGTGCCATTTGGTATGAACTCGCAGGAAATGACTGCCTGGTTGTATTATGGCGGTGGCATGGACTTATGGCGAGAAACGTATGAACCGTTTGGTGTTGTTCCTGCGGCAGCAGGTAATACCACAGTGCAAATGGCGGGCTGGTTCAATAAAGAAATAAACAGTAGCAATGATTTAAAAGGATTAAAAATGCGCATTCCGGGTTTGGGTGGCGAAGTATTAAAACGCGCCGGTGGTATACCGGTAAACCTGCCAGGTGGTGAACTGTTTACCTCTTTAAAAACGGGGGTGATTGATGCCACTGAATGGGTTGGGCCCTATAATGATTTAGCCTTTGGTTTGCATAAAGCCGCTAAATATTATTATTATCCTGGCTGGCATGAGCCCGGCACGACACTTGAAGCTATCATCAATAAAAAAGCATTAGATGCTTTACCTAAAGATTTAAAAATTATTGTCGATAATGCATGTAAGGTGGTTAATCAGGACATGTCACTTGAATTTGTCGCAAAAAATAATGCAGCACTGGATACCCTGGTCAATAAACATAAAGTTGACGTTCGAAAATTACCGGATGATGTATTAACTAAGCTTAAGGAATTGTCACATGATGTGGTTGCTGAGTTAGCATCAAAAAACAAAGCAGCACAAAAAATTTATGACTCTTACAATAAGTTTTATAAACAGGTTTCGGCCTGGCATGAGATATCTGAAAAAATCTATTTTAATATAAGATAGAAAAAGTCTTTCACCGGGCTTATGTAGATGACACAGGGGAGTTGTTGATACTGAAATGTGTGATAAAAAGAATAGACAAAAGAATATTAAAAATACTAACAGGATTAATAAAAAGGATACCTATTGTACAAGACGCGCCGTAAATATATCCATGTAGGCTCGACATCCGCATCCGACCACCACGGACGGCGATGAATAATGAGTATCTTTTTAATCCATTTCAGTAGTAAGCGATTCCGGTTTTTTTCGTCATAAAATGATAGTAAAAAAATTTGTATTTCTATTTGTATTTTTGGTGCTACCAGTAAAAATATTGGCAGCTGACAATTCGTTAACCATCGCCAATTTCACCACAGCGGATAAAAAACTCGACCTTCAGCCTTATATTCAAATATTGTCGGACCCCGATCACAGTTTGAGTATCAATGATCTTGTAAAAGGTGAAGCGAAAAATAACTTCAAACCGGCTTCTGCTGTTGGTAATAGTTTTGGCTTTTCAAAAGCTGCATACTGGATTCGTTTCACCACGCATATTGATAAAACATTGAATGACACTGTTCTGCTGCAACTTGAGTATCCTCAACTTGATAATGTGAAACTTTTTGTTCCTGACGGGTCAGGTGGTTTCAGTGAAAGAATTACCGGTGATATGCTTCCATTCTCCAGTAGAGAGATTAATCATCGTACCCAGCTTTTTAAGCTGCCAGAGCATAGAGGTGAAAGTCGTACTTATTATATGCGACTCTACACTGAAGGATCCATGCAGATCTCATTATCTTTGTGGGCCGCCAGTACATTCATTGAGCATGTGGATATCACAAACCTTGTATTAGGCGGCTATTTTGGCGTTATGCTGTTGTTAACATTGACAGCATTTATTTTATACTTCAAAGTTCGTGACCGGCTGTTTCTTTTTTATGCAGTATATGTGTCAAGTTTTCTGCTGTTTCTGTTGTCACTATATGGCTTTAGTTACCAGTACCTGTGGCCGGAGTTTCCCCTGTTTGGCAGTCGGGTAAGCTCGGTATTTATGGGCTTATCCATTATCTTTGGGCTGTTCTTTTGCGGTAGTTTTTTGCAGATATGGCAGGGTAAACATCCACGCATAAGGCTGCTTTTTAATGCATTAATAGTTTGCGGTTTTATCGGTTCAGTGATGAGCCTGTTTGGCAATTATGCGACTGCAGTTCAGTTTTCAACATTTGTCGGCCTGGTAACACCTCCCGTTGTTTTGATTGCTGCGATAAATTCATTAACTAAAGGTTATAAACCTGCGCGATATTTTCTTGCTGCATTTTCTATTTTTCTGCTTGGTGTTTTTGTAGCAACGCTGCTGGAGTTTGGTTTTCTGCCGCGCACATTCATCACCGTGTATGCGATGCAAATCGGTTCATTATTTAATATTATTTTACTTGGTTATGCCTTGATGGATAGAATTGACCGGCTGCGTGATCAGAAAGAAGCGGCCCTGGAAAAAGCCAGTAGCTACCTGTACCAGCTTAATAATGGGCTTGATGCGCAGGTAAATGAGCGTACAAAACAATTATCGGAAAGTGAATCGCAGTTACGCACCCTGGTACAAACTTTACCGGATCTTGTATGGTGGAAAGATCCAGATGGTGTCTACAAGGCATGTAACCCAAAATTTGAACGTTTTTTTGGTGCCACTCAGGCTGAAATTATTGGTAAAACTGATTATGATTTTTTAGATAAAAAATTAGCAGATTTTTTCCGTGAGAAAGATAATATAGCGATTGCTGCAGGCAAAGCCAGCCTAAATGAGGAAGAGGTTATCTATGCGGATGACGGCCACAAAGAATTACTGGAAACGATAAAGATGCCGATGTATTCCTCCGATGGAAAACTTATGGGTGTTTTGGGTGTTGCTCGTGACATCACTGAGCGCAGGCGTTCAGAACAGGCTCTGCTTGATGCACAAAAGATGGAGGCAGTTGGTCAGCTTACGGGAGGTATCGCACATGACTTCAACAACATCCTTGCCATTATCATTGGTAATCTTGGTATGCTTAAGCGTCAGCTGCTGGCCGATGATGAGGCCAGCAAGAGGATAGGGATTATCCAGAAATCCGCACAACGTGCTGCTGATTTAACTCGCCAGCTGCTTAGTTTCTCACGCAACAAGGCAGACCAGCAGATTGTTACGGATATCAATCAGGTGCTGAATGATATGGATAGCCTGATTGTTCACTCGATCACCCCGGCTATTGAGGTAAAACATGAGTTTGCTGATGACCTTTGGTTTAGCGAAATTGATCCCGGCGATTTTCAGGATGCAGTGATTAATCTGATTATTAATGCACGAGATGCAATGTCGGGAAGTGGCCAGCTAATATTACAAACATCTAATTGTACACTGGACGAAAAAGTGTGTAGCTTACATCCGGAACTGGAAGCGGGTGATTATGTGCGATTAGCAGTGATTGATAATGGTGAAGGTATTTCCAGGGCTCAGCAGGCACATATTTTTGAACCTTTTTATACCACCAAAGAACAGGGTAAGGGAACCGGCATGGGACTGGCCATGGTGTTTGGTTTTATCAAACGAGCCAATGGTTGTGTTACTGTTGAGTCAGAAGTTGGAGTGGGCACCGTTTTTCGACTTTATTTACCGAAAAGCGGTGGTCAGATACAAACTAAGGAAGCGGTAGAGACTGATGTTATTAATGAGCAACACCGTGGACGGGAAACCATACTGGTGGTAGATGATGAAGAGGCATTACTGGAGCTGGCCAGGGAAATACTGGAGGAACTTGATTACCGGGTATTGACGGCTGTTAATGCTAAGCAGGCATTACAGGTGCTGGCAAATGAGCCGGATATTGCTTTACTACTGAGTGATGTGCTTATGCCTGGCGGCATCAATGGATATGAACTGGCCGAGTCCGCTATGGAAAGTAATCCGGGCCTTAAAGTTTTGCTTGCCTCGGGTTATACATCAAACAGTGAAATACATAAGAGCCAGGCACGCTTCTCAGCTAACATGCTGACCAAACCTTACCATCTGTCAGAGCTGGCCAAGCGTGTTCGTCAACTGCTGGATGGTTAATAAACAAACAAAAACGTTTTTTCCACAGATAAACGCAGATGAACACAGATAAAAAACATTAGTTATTTGATGTCATCCTGAACGGTAGTGAAGGATCTTGAGACGGTTAAATACTATAACAGCGTTGTAAGATCCTTCACTATCGTTCAGGATGACATTACTTCATTGTTGTTATTTCTTCGCGCTTATTTGCGTCTTTTGCGTTCATCCGTGGACAATTGCTTTTAAAAATTTCACTGTCTGCTCAGTGTCGTAAACACCTGGTGAGCTACCATCAGCGAAAGCGAAGTCTTTATATGTTAATCTCCACGCCCGCTATGGCGTCTTCTTGCGTTTGATATTCCGGCTCACATAGAATTAGGCGGTCATGCGCTATAGCGGATTCTTTTATTAAATACTCCTTAATATTTTCCTGTCTTTGTTGTGCAAGGTTAACCAGGGCTGTATTCTGTTCTTTTGAGAGTTGTATTTCTTTATTATCGTCCAGTTTTTCTTTTTGTTGTTCTTTTGGCTGTTCTTTTAAAGCGGGATAAAGTGCGTAATAGTCGGCTGTATTGCTTATGCCACATAAGGTTAAATGAATTTGTGGCTTTTCTCTCATGAGTTTGGCGAGTTTGTCCAGCTTGTCTTTGTGTTCATTAACGATATCAGCAGTGCCTGGCTTAAATTCGACAGGATCAAAATTCATCGCTGTTGCAAGGTTAAATAAAACATTACCGCCAGCATAAGCAAGGCCATAAGGGGTATAAAAGGTAATTAAGGTAACGGTTGCGGCTTTGGATGTGGCTTTAATAATTGCATCCATGGGTTTAAAACTAGGATTATTGACATCGCCGGTAATAGGGATATCGAGGTGGATGCTGTCATCTTTATCGCGCAGTAATACCAGCGTCTGGTTTAATGGCATACCAAATTTTGCGTCAAGTGCTTCAGCATCTTTTTTGCTGGAGGCCTTGATGTTGAAGTGATATAGCGATAGTCCTATCTTGCTATCAAGTTTACCATTAACAGCCAGTAATTTAAGGTCGGCATCCAGTTGGCCACTTTGTATGATATGGCCGATGGCTTTTTTAGTGGCAGGCGTGGCAGCACGTAAGTCGAAGCCTTTAAGTTTGCCATTGGCATCAAATGATATCTTGTCTGCGAATGGTTTCGCTGTGCCTTCAATATTTATAGTGCTGTGCTGAGTCGTTTTTGCGTATAGTTTAAAGGGACTGTTTGAATCCGGTTTGGCCGTATAAAGATTACTTATATCAAATGCAAGACTTTGCAGTCCCATTTCCATCGCTGGCTCTGTGCTGTTATCGGTAAATAAAATTTTATTGTCGGAAGTAATGTTTGCTTTATTTAAAGAAATAATAAATGGTTCATTGTTGACCGCTTCTGGTTTTGATTCTGATGCTTCTGTTTTGCTGGCTTTTTTATCGGTTTTGTTATCGCTTTCTATTATCCAGGCGCCATTTATCAAACTCCCATCCGCCATTTTTATTTTTAGAAATGGTGTTGGCCAAACCGGTTAGATTAATGGTGTTTATGTCGATCTTATTCTGTGTATATTTAATATCATTAATGGCAAGTTTTTCAAATGAAGCGGTATTGTCCTTTTTACTTTCACCTCGTTGTAAAGCGGCGAATTTTTCGATGTTAAGGTTTTGTAGAGAAAACTTACTTATACCGGAAATTTCCAGGTTAGATAGAGTGATCAAGCTCGACGTCGAGCAGGTCGCGGTCGATCGTTTGATTGTGAATGTTGTGTTGTAATAGTTTCAGATCACCGTTGACCAGTAGATTGATATCGTTAGCCATTGAAGGTTTTGTGTCATATTTTATTAAGCCCTTCCAGTCCAGCTTTGCAAAAGTTAAACAATAATAAAGAGATGGGTCGCTGTCCAGGTAACATAAATCTGAATCATTAATGTTGATATTCTTTAAAGTAAGCTTAAATGAAGATTTACTGGATGTTTGTTTCCCGGGCTCCTGTTTACCAATCGTTGTACTAGAGGGTGAAGACTGTGGTATCCATTGCTGGTATTCCCAGTCAGTAGGATTTTGCCTGGCCAGGTAGACACCGGGATTGCTGATACTGATATTGTTTATCGCCAGCGAGTTCATATTGGATAGTTTAATATCATCAATGGTTAACCGGGAAAATCGTATTGAGTCAATATGTTTTTTGTCTTCTCGCTGCAATAAAGAAAGATCTTTCATCTCCAGTTTATCTATGTGGAGATTGTTTAATCCGGAAATGACGACATTGTTTAGTGTGTTTGATTTTGATACCAGTAACTTTTTGCTCAGTTTGTTATCGGTAACGTTAAGGCCATTAAGTGTAAAATCCCCGGTGGATGCTATCGGTAAATCATCGGATTTCAGCATATCTTTATTGGTCGCGTAACTTATAGTGCCCACCCAGGACATTTCCTCCAGGTTGACACAGTAGTCGACAAATAAGGAATTTTTGTTAGCCTGCTCAAAAGGTGCTGTGTGCTGTAAATAACAGATATTCAAGTTTGTAAATATGACTTGACCAAGTGACGCGGCCCAGGGTGTTGTTTGTTGCTCAGATTTGTCGCTATCTGCGGGCGGTTTTTCTATTTCGCCGGCCTTGTTTAAGGGGAGCTTTACGCCACCGATAATAATTTCATCGCTGAATTGCTCAATGTCAACACTAAGCTTATCCAGGCCGACTTTTGTAACAACGATGGTTTTTTCTGATAATGGTTTCCACTGCCAATAGATATCTACCAGCCCGATGTTGAACAATGGTCTGCCGTTTACGTGGCCCTTTGCATTGACCAGTGAGACCGTGCCCTTGATAAGGCTGATGTTTATTTCTTCAATACTGGAATCTATGCCCTGGCCTTTCAGCCAGGAAGTCGTGCTGTAAATGATAGTTTGAGGCAGGAGCAGTCGAACCGTACCCAAAATTAAAGTAAGAATGAGTAAAGTAAGTATTATTCTGCCTTGCCAGCGGTTATTTTGATAGTAGCTTTTTACACGGTCGAGGATTAAGGGTGTTTTCATCATTTTTGACTCGTTGATGTGCGTAACATTTGCAAAATATTATACTGCATATTCTTGTCTAGTAAACGACGTGCATACCTGCCTTCCTTGAGCGCATAGTCGCTTAATTCTAATTTGTCAGACTCATTTATTGAAACGTAATTCAGCTTGATTAACGAGTTAATAAAATTTCCAATTAATTTTTTATCAAAAAAATCAGGCGAGTTAATCTCATACATTAACGAAAGCCGTTGTGCCATCAGGTAGCATAACTCTTCCAGACGCTCACGTGACAATGTATCAGAACCGTGTTCGGCGAGTAACGCAAAAATCATGTAATAAAGTTCCAGTACCGGTGATATCACCTTGGCCAGGGTGGTAAGTTGGGCATGCTGCTCGGTACTAATAGGCGGTCGGCTAAAACTTCCAGCATCTTCATCATGGCTAATTAAACCGACTCTACTCAAACAGCTTAAGATCTTGTCAATGATTTGATCTGCTTCAGATGATGGCCATGGTAAAAAAAATTCAGTCTTCAGAAACGGATAGGCAATTTTTATATGTCGTATAACTGATTCCCGGTTGATAGTCGCTAAATTATTAAAGCAGCAGGCAATAACAGAGGGCATCACCAGCAGATGCAGGATATTATTTCGGTAGTATGTGAGCATAATGGCATGCGCTTTATCCAGATAGATAAAGTCACCCATTTCATGCTTGCGCCGGCGGACCAGGCCTAATGCTTCAGCATGATGTATCTGGCTGGCTGGCTCATAGGGTGTCAATGTGATTCTGTCTGAATAATTAAGGTGCTTAATTACCTCCCCATAAAAGGATAGAGTGCGTATAAGTTCACCTTCATCCATTGTTTGATTGGGTGCGGCAAGTAAAGCGGTAGCAATCAGGTTTACCGCGTTTACCGCACAGCTCTGGTTGATGCGCTGCATGATTAAATGTGATACCTGGCTGACAGCAGGTCTTAACCAGTCAGGTCGCTGCAGGTCATCGTATGCCAGGTTTTTCCAGTCAGGCTGTAGTTCGTCTAATGCTTCGTTTAATAAAACCGGCTGACCAAAGTTGGTGGTAACACGGCCATAAAATCCACGAATATTTAGAATTGAACGTATAGAGTTCATCAGTGATTCTGATTTTTTGTCATCACCTTTAAGTTCGGCCAGGTAAGATTTACTCTCGATCATCTTTTCATAACCGATATAAACCGGAACAAAAGCAATAGGTCGATGTTGATACTTTAAGAAAGCACGTATGGTCATGGCCAGCATGCCCGGCTTTGGCTGCAGCAAGCGACCAGTCCGGCTGCGCCCGCCTTCAACAAAATATTCTATTGGCATGCCTCTTGAAAGCTGAGAGGCAAGATATTCAAACATCACCGTTGAGTAAAGCTCATTGTCCTTAAAACTGCGCCGAATAAAAAATGCGCCGGCTTTTCTCAGTATCGGGCCGATAAAAGGCATGTTCAAATTCCTGCCTGCAGCGATATAGGGAATAGCCAGGCCTTCATTGTGTATCACATAAGACAGTAATAAATAATCGATATGGCTTCGATGACAGGGCACATAAACAAGTTCATGAGACAGGGCAAGTTGATGGAGTCGGCCACTAAAATTGACATCAATACCTGAATAAAACTTATTCCAGAAGCGGGCCAATATGCGCTGGAGTATCTGAATGGTGATGTAACTGCGGTCAGCAACAATCTCATTGAGGTAACTATTTGCAATTTTTGTCGATTTGTATTCTGTAATATTGTCCTGCTGGCAGCGATTATTAATCGCCTTAACAATATCCTTGTTTTCTAAGAGTTCGCGTACCAGTGTACGACGATGTGAAATATCAGGTCCAAGCGTTGCGGTTTTAATTTCATTCAAACGTTGTGATAACAGGTTTTGCAGGTTATCAACGGCATCACCTGGTGATGGATTGTTTATTAAGTCTCGAAAGGATATCGCAGAAGAAAATTGCAGCAAGGTATTTTTGCCATTAAACAATATGGTAAAAAAGCGTCGAGTACGCCCGGCAAGTCCCCAGGTATCAGAAAATAAAACGTGTAACCAGTGTTTTTGTTTTAGTACCGGCCTGCCCCAGAAGACAACCACGGGTATAAAATGTACGTCAAGTTCAGGGTTTTCTTTTAACGCCTGGTAGAATACCGCTTAACATCGATGAGTGTTTGTTTTTTTGTTGCAGCCAGGCCTTAAGTGGCCGGGCCTGTGCCACAGTATAAACATGGTGCCATTTTTTAAGCGCTTGATGTTCTATCCGTGATAGCGGCAGGGTAAGTTTTAACGACTTGCATTCGTGTTCAACAACCAGTAAGTCAGTCCATGACCGGGACTGTAAGACGTATATAACAGGCGTATTATCAGCTGCGGATTGTGTGTCTTCGGCCTGAATGACATCTGTATTTATCCACAGGTAAAGTAGTTTTTGAGCAAGGTAATTTATAGGTGACGGCAATTTCATGTCGGTATATTTTTAAGCAGTTCAGGCGTTATATACCATCCTAGCTGATAATGACTGTCGTTTTTTTCTAAACAAGCCACCGCGCTGTTTTGAAACTTGATGATGCTGCCGTTTTCATTACCGGTAACAAGATAAGTCACCAGTTTTTCAAGATGGGGCAGGTGGCCGACATAAAGTGCATGGTTAAAGTTCAGGTTTGGTGCCAGCAGTGTCACGTCATCGTTCGGTGATAAACCATCAACTACGGATGTCGAGGATGATTTTATAGTCCCGGCAAAAATTTCAGCGGTCTGTGATGATCGCAGTTTTCCGCTGTGAAATATATGATTAACAGCGATGCCTGCTATGCTGCTGAGGTATTTGGCGATAGCTTCTGTTTGTTTGACGCCTGTTTCAGATAATGGGCGCTGTGGATTTTCAGATTTGTCAACAGCGAGACCGTGCTGTGCAAAATACAGTCTATTTATAGTCACCAGGCACCCCTTTTATAGTTAAAGATTTATTATTACGCCTGCCAGCCAATGTTAGCAAGTAATGGCCATTAACTGCTTAATATCAGGATATTTTTGTGGGCAGCCAGGTAGCTAATGCCGGCCAGTAGGC
>CAWDMF010000012.1:0-84992 GCA_963803185.1 uncultured Gammaproteobacteria bacterium
CAATCAGTGATGCGACGGGTGAATTAAACATAGACACCGGCTTTATAGTATTGAACGACAGGACATACCCAAACTTTATCAAATTACTGGATGAACTCGACGTTGATATCCAGAAATCAGAGATGAGCTTCAGCGTCAAATGCGAACACAGCGGGCTTGAATACAACGGCAACAACCTGAATACATTGTTCGCACAACGCAGCAACCTGTTTAGCCCGACGTTCTACAGGATGATCTCTGACATTTTGCGCTTCAATCGTGAAGCGGCTGAGTTCATCAACAACACCGGTAGTGATCAGAGCCTTGGTGACTTTTTACAAAATGGCAACTACAGTGAAATATTCATCAACAAATACATCGTTCCAATGGGCGCAGCCATCTGGTCGACTAACCCAGAGGACATGTTCAGCTTCCCCGCCAGGTTCTTTTTCAAGTTTTTCCTGAACCATGGCCTGCTCAGTGTCAACGACCGTCCACAATGGTATGTCATCAAAGGTGGCTCTAACAACTATGTAAAAAAGCTCATCAAAAGTTTCAAAGACAGAATACGTACCAAATGTCCGGTAGATAAAATCATACGCTATGATGACCATGTCGAGATTCATACTCAAAGACATGGCGTTGAAAGATTTGATTATGTTTTCATCGCCTCACACAGCGACCAGGCATTAACTATGCTGCAGAATCCTTCAGCTCAGGAGCGCTCAACTTTAGCAGCTATCCAGTACCAGAAAAATGAAGCGGTACTGCACACAGATAAATCACTGCTGCCGATAAGAGAAAATGCCTGGGCATCATGGAATTATCATATACCAAAAGATATAAGGTCTAATGTTGCGTTAACTTATAATATGAACATCTTGCAGGGCCTTGATTCGGACAGCACATATTGCGTGACCTTGAACTACACCGACCAGATCGATGAGGGAAAAATCTTAAAGACTATCGAATACCATCATCCAGTATTCACACCAGAAAGTATCATCGCACAGAATAATCACCGGCTTATCAACGGTACCGGTAGAACTTACTACTGCGGTGCTTACTGGCGAAATGGTTTTCATGAAGATGGCGTCGTCAGTGCTCTTAATGCTTTATCACACTTTAAACAGGACATCAGTCATGCACAAAAGCTGCCTTTACGTTGGGCAAGTTAACCACCGCCGCTTTACGCCGCGATCACATCAGTTCAATTACAAATTGTTCCTGATGTACCTGGATCTTTCTGAGATGCCATCAATTTTTGATCGTTTCTGGTTGTGGTCTATAGAAAAATCGAACATCGCGACTTTTCGCCGTAAAGACCATCTCGGTGACAAAAAACTTCCGCTTGATACCAGTGTACGCAATCATATCGAAGAAGAAACAGGTCGTCGCCCACAAGGACCGATTCGCCTGCTGACACACCTGAGCTATTTCGGCTTCAGGTTTAATCCGGTGAGTTTTTATTATTGTTACGATAAAAATGATGAGCAGCTGGAGTTCATTGTCGCCGAGGTCAACAATACACCATGGGGCGAACAATATTGTTACGTACTTGATTCCAGAGACAACCAATGCAAAAATAATCAGGCTGACAACGGGCTGCATCGTTATTTTGAACACAAACGTTTTCATGTCTCACCATTTATGCCCATGGACATGCAATATGACTGGCGGTTTTCGACACCTGGCGATTCATTGTCGGTTCATATGGAAAACCACCAGCATGATAAGAAAGTTTTTGATGCAACGCTGAAACTTAAACAACGTCAGATCACGGGAAGGAACCTGGCAATGGCCTTAATCCAGTTCCCGATGGTTACCATGAAAATAGTAATAGCCATTTACTACCAGGCGCTGCTTTTATGGCTTAAAAGAATTCCCTTTGTTAATCACACTAAAGTCGAGGCACCGAAATCGGTGAAATCAGCATGAAGTCGAATACCATCGCACTTAGCAGACCAGAAAACCCAGCATCCTCTTATCGATGGATAGACCAGTTCGCAAAAAAGATATTCTTGTCGAAATTTAGTGAGTTAACTCATGGCCGGATCATCGTGCGAGAAGGCCATACGGAATATGTATTTGGCAAAAGTGATAGCGAATTCCCGTTACATGCAACAGTCGTGGTTCACCAGGCCAGTTTTTACAGTGACATCATATTTGGCGGAACCGTAGGTTCCGGTGAGGCATACATGGCGAAAAGCTGGGATTGTCATGAATTAACCGATCTCATTCGCATAATCATCAGGAACGAACACATACTAAATTCGATCGATGGCGGTTTTGGAAAACTCATGCTGCCGCTACATAAGGCATTCCACTTGCTGCATCGCAACTCGCTATCAGGCAGCAGAAAAAACATCGGTGCTCACTATGATCTCGGCAATGATATGTTTGAGCATTTCCTTGATCCGACCATGATGTATTCCAGCGGCATATTCGAACAGGAAGACATGACCATGGAACAGGCCAGCATTGCCAAGCTGGACAGAATCTGTCAGAAGTTACAGCTTGATATCAATGATCATGTTCTGGAAATTGGTACTGGCTGGGGTGGTTTCGCTATATATGCAGCCAAAAACTATGGTTGCAAGGTAACCACAACCACTATTTCACAACAGCAGTATGATTATGCCGAACAAAGAATAAAAGATGAAGGCCTTGGTGACAAAATCACCCTGCTCTGCGAAGATTATCGAAACCTGAGCGGACAGTACGACAAACTGGTCTCTATCGAGATGATCGAAGCCGTTGGTCATGCCTACTACAAAAACTATTTCGAACATTGTAGCAAGCTGCTGAAGCCTGAAGGCATGATGTTACTGCAATCTATAACCATCGCAGACCAGCGTTACCAGGCGGCCAGCAAGGAAGTCGATTTCATACAGCGTTACATATTTCCCGGTGGCTCATTGCCTTCGGTTAACGTGATAGCAAAAAATGTTGCTGACCATACTGATATGCGCTTCTATCAACTGGAGGACATTGGCCCACACTACGCCACCACCCTGGCTAACTGGCGCGAAAGTTTTTTCAGCAATATCGAAACCATACAAAAATTGGGTTACTCGGAAACATTTATTCGTATGTGGGACTTTTACCTTTGCTATTGCGAAGGCGGCTTCAAAGAAAATTCGATCGGTACTATACAGGTACTATTAACTAAACCTCTATGTCGACGCGAACCGGCATTAAATTTTAAAAATTATTTGTAAATTCACATTTCAGCAAAATATATTATAACGCTAAGCGATGAATCCAGGCGAATCAAAGAGTATATTACTCATCGAAGATCATGCAGATATTGCAGAAATGGTCGGTGCTTACCTGGAAAACAGGGAATACATCGTGGACTACGCCGCTGACGGCATCACTGGTCTGCATCTTGCAGTCAGTAATACATATGATGCTATCATCCTGGACCTGATGCTTCCAGGCATGGACGGTCTCGAGGTATGTCATAAGATCCGAGACGACGCAAAAAGTGACGTACCGATCATCATGTTAACCGCAAGGGATACTTTAGATGATAAGATTTCTGGCCTCGATAAAGGCGCAGATGATTACCTGATCAAACCATTTGCAATCCAGGAACTCGAAGCACGGCTGAGATCGCTCATCAGGCGATATTCCGGTGAGATAAAAAAAGAGACGATCACCGTCGGTGAATTATCAATAGACACCGCAACGCTCAAGGTTATGCGTGCTGACAAAGAGCTCGCGATAACACCCATAGGCCTTAAGATACTTTCTGTGCTGATGCGCGCATCACCCGCCGTAGTCAGCCGTCGAGAACTGGAACGACAGGTGTGGGGAGATATACTGCCCGATAGCGACACCCTGCGCAGTCATCTATACAACCTGCGAAAGATCGTCGATAAACCGTTCGAGAAGAAAATATTAGTTACTGTACAGGGCAATGGTTTCAAGATCATCGATTCCAATGAAACCGTATAGAGGCCTCATTCACAAGATAAATCGTGCCTTTATCTTTCAAGGTTTGTTTATCAGCATCGCGGCATTACTCAGCGTATTCTTCGCTAAAGTCGTTCTCGAGGAGACACTTATCAAAGAGGCTATCCAGCAGGAGGCTGACTATTTCTGGAAACGATATCAGTCCGACGACACTTTTGCGCTTCCTGACACGCAAAACCTGACCGGTTATTTTGATATCGAACAATTACCTGATGATATAAAAACAGGATTACCGCTGACACAGGGATTCCATGAGAGTAGTGAGCAACATATCGTGGTATACAAAACCAGGAAAGATGACAAAGACCTATACCTGCTGTACTACCGTGACCAGGTGGATTCACTGGCGATATATTACGGCCTGTTCCCGTTAACCCTGATACTGATATCCCTCTACACCGTCTTATGGTTCTCCTATCGTTTCAGCCGTGGCATGCTCTCTCCGGTCAGCTGGCTGGCCAGCCAGGTAAACAGGATAGACTTCAGCGCGAAGAAAATATCCCCAATCAACCTCGATGAGATACCTTTTGAAACTGATGATGAGATTCAGCTGTTGGCAAACTCGATCGTCCATCTCGGTGAACGAGTGGATCGTTTTATCGAACGAGAGAGAAACTTTACCCGTGATGCCAGCCATGAATTAAGAAGCCCGCTGACCGTCATCCGTATCGCGACCGATATGTTACAGAGTGAACAGTCTTTATCCACACCTGCATTGAATAGCCTGCAGAAGATAAAACGTGCTGCAGATGATATGGAAGATCTCACCGCAGCCTTCTTGCTGCTGGCAAGAGAGTCAGATGATGCCTTGACGATAGAGACGGTGAATGTAAACGCTATCATTTACCAGGAAGTCGAAAGAGCCGAGCCATTTAACCGGCGTAAAAACCTGCTCATTTCTGTATGCGAAAAACATCAGCTGCAGATAAACGCCTCAGATAAAGTACTGTCAGTGTTACTAGGCAACCTGATCAGAAATGCCATTCTGTATACAAACTCAGGCACCATTCAGATCACCATAACAGAACAAAGCGTCATCATCGAAGATAGCGGTGTTGGTATGAACAAGGAAGAGGTCGATAATATATTTATGCCTTACTACCGGGCGAAAAACAGTAACAATGTAGGTCATGGTGTCGGACTGACGATAGTGAAACGCCTGTCAGAAAGGTTTCACTGGCCACTAA
Organism: uncultured Gammaproteobacteria bacterium; assembly: GCA_963803185.1. Lineage (GTDB taxonomy): Bacteria > Pseudomonadota > Gammaproteobacteria > SZUA-229 > SZUA-229. The sequence goes on from CAWDMF010000012.1 coordinate 5,148, forward strand.
AGATAAAAAGTTTTCCCGGTGAAGGCACTCGCATCGAAGTCTTCTTAAAGAATACTGAGCTATAGCGGCTCAGACTTGAGCTGACATATTATAAAACATCTCTATACTAAACCTTACACATCAGCATGATGATGAAGGACTCAAAACGAACACTAAATTGAGACTCGAAGATTGAAAGTGGCGTAGCAAAACCGGCCAACAAAAGACCTTAGAAGCCTTTCATCGCAGATTAGGGCATGCCTACGGAGAGGGTTGATTCTTACCTTGTTGAATAAATTTTTGATAAGCCTGCTGAGCTCTTTTACGTAAATGGTGAAAGCATGCTAACAACAAGTCAGAGGGGCAACATCCTAAGTTGGTTAACGAGGCTAATACCGCTTCACTTGCGTTACGGCCTGTAGCTTTGCCCATACAAAACTTACAGCATTTAATTACTCAAATACTGCTTTGTGGTACTACCGGGATGAATGGGCAATTCCCCGGACAGGACTTTAACCTGCTAGATACGTTGCCGGTGACGGCGTACGACCTGACCCCATTATTTTCTAGGAAGCAATTCAGAAAATATAAAACGGAAGGCAGCCGCCTATATGGAGTTGAATCCAGTTAAAGCGGGAATGGGCTGAGAATGAGTGATGCGGAATGATTCTTATTTTTCACCGGCCCCTTTAATTCGCTTAGCCAAGAAAGAAATTATGGCCAGCGTAGCCATGCATAAGAAAGGCTTGGTTGAGCCGAATTTCCAGGACCGGCCATCAATACTCAAGTTATAAATTTGATTAGTTCAATATCTTACACAGCCTTATAGTAGTTTACGGGCATAGCTGCCCTAGTATTTGCCATCAGCTAATTTGATTGATATCTGCAAAGTTATCGGTTTTTAACGACTCATACTTCAAAACCCGACTGAAAACATTTTCACATTTTCACATTTTTTTCACCTTATCTTTACGATTTCTTCACGTTTCCGGATTTACCATAGTCGAAAGTCTGACTTATGGACTTGACCTTGCTTAATTTTTTCAATAACACTTTTTCAATAACACTGGAGACAAACATGAAATCCTTATACAAAACACTTTCGGTTGCGTTACTTGCGACGACCCTGATCGCCTGTAGTGATGATGACGATAATAATACCAGCAGCACGCCCGGCAATATCGTCGAGGTTGCTGAAGCTAACGGTTCATTTACAACACTGGTTGCTGCACTGCAAGCTTCTGGTCTCGACGCTGTACTGGCTAACGAGACGCGAGACTTCACCGTATTTGCTCCAACAGATGCGGCGTTTGAATCTTTGCTGACAGATTTGGGAATAAGTGCTGCAGAGTTACTGGCATCACCGAATCTGTCTGACATCCTGCTCTACCATGTAGTGCCCGATGCAGAGATTAATTCCACCCAGGCAATCGCGGCCGCAGGTACCACAGTAACGACCGCCAACACAGATGATATCGGTGTTGCTTTGCAGGGCACTGACCTGTTCATCAATGCCTCACGGGTAGAAACCCCTGACGTCGATGCCAGCAACGGCGTAATCCACGTCATCGATGCGGTGCTGGTACCGACCGAAGACGATGCCACATCCGGCACCATCACGAATGTTGCCGTCACAAACGGTAACTTCAGCATTTTGGTAACCGCGCTGCAAACGGCCGATCTGGATACGGTTCTTGCCGATGCGTCACGAAAATTTACCGTGTTTGCTCCAACCGATGCGGCATTTCAGGCTTATCTGACAGAGGCGGGAATATCTGCTGCAGACTTACTGGCATCACCGAATCTGTCTGACATCCTGCTCTACCATGTTATTTCCGACGCAGAAGTAAATGCCGCTGCGGCGACCGCGATTGCCGGCAATACAGTCGAAATGGGCAATAGTGATAATATGGCACTGTCCCTGAGTGGCTCAGAGTTGTTCGCCAACCTGTCGGGAATCAGCGATCCGAACGTGGATGCCAGCAACGGCATTATTCATGTGATTGACACCGTGTTGCTGCCGCCAGTTGAAGCCGCCACACCTACCCAGACGATTACCCAAATCGCCGAAGCTAGCACAGACTTTACTATTCTTGCCTTAGCCCTTCAGACCGCTGGCCTTGATGCTACACTGAACGCTGCGGGTGACTTCACTGTATTTGCTCCAACAGATGCGGCATTTACAGCTCTGCTGACCAATCTGGGAATAAGTGCTGGAGATTTGTTGGCAAATCCAGATCTGTCAGACATTCTACTCAAGCATGTGGTTTCCGGTTCCGTTGATTCCGTAACTGCTTTCACCCTGAATGGAGCTGACGTACCAACGCTTAATGGAGAAACGGTTAATTTCGCAATCGACTCCGACAAGTTCACGGTTGATGGCGCGCAGGTTACGACCTTCGACATACCCGCAACCAACGGCGTCATTCATGTAATTGATGCGGTCATTACACTCGACTAGTAGCCATTGATTACATGGCTCAACCTTAAAGCAGGCCCTCAGTGGCCTGCTTTTTTTTGTCATCAGGTTGTTCTGCTTGCAATGCACTTCGGAGTATCTACCCGGCGTGAAAGCATATCCTTTGCCTTGAAAGACGGAGGTCAAGTCTTACATATCACATTCAGTTTCTTTAACCGCACGACTCACAGTCGCACAGGGCAATGGCTTCAAGATCATCGATTCGAATGAAACCGCATAGAGGCCTTATACACAAGATAAATCGCGCCTTTATCTTTCAAGGTTTATTTATCAGTCTCGCAGCATTGCTCAGTGTATTCTTCGCTAACCCGGATATTTCATAGGAACGCTAAAAATTTAACTTAACATTATGATTATAAAAAATATTATTGGTATATTAGCAAAGCACACTATGTACCCAGGACCACTATGCAGTTTTTGGTAAAATCTCAGCGGCCATTTTGAACGATTCGCCTGTAACCATAGCTATGGCTATGCTTTTCGCCGAATCGATCAAACTGACTCGCTGAGATTTCCCCAAAATTCTGCATTCCTATGAAATATCCGGGCTAAAGTTGTTCTCGAAGAAACCCTTATCAAAGAGGCCATACAACAGGAGGCCGAATATTTCTGGGAACGATATCAGTCTGACGATACTTTTCCGCTTCCTGACACGCAGAACCTGACCGGTTATTTTGATATCGAACAATTACCCGATGATATAAAAACAGGATTACCACTGACACAGGGCTTCCATGAGAGTAGTGAGCAACACATCGTGGTCTACAAGACCAGGCAAGGTGACCATGACCTTTACCTGTTGTACTACCGTGACCAGGTGGATTCCCTGGCGATATATTACGGCCTGTTCCCGCTGACCCTGATACTGATATTCCTGTATGCGACAACATGGTTCTCCTACCGTTTCAGCCGGCGCATGGTCTCTCCAGTCAGCTGGCTGGCCAACCAGGTAAACAGGATCGACTTTAGCGCTAAGCAGATCTCCCCGATCAACCTCGATGAGATACCTTTTGAAACCGACGATGAGATTCAGCTGTTAGCCAACTCTATCGTCCATCTCGGTGAAAGGGTGGATAATTTTATCGAACGAGAGAGAAACTTTACCCGTGATGCCAGCCATGAGTTAAGAAGCCCGCTAACCGTCATCCGTATCGCAACCGATATGTTACAAAGCGAATCGTTATCTGAACTCGCGTCAAACAGCCTGCAGAAAATAAGGCGTGCTGCAGATGATATGGAAGATCTCACCGAGGCTTTCTTACTGCTTGCCCGTGAATCGGATAACGCCTTATCGATGGCAGCGGTTAATGTTAACGATATAGTCAAAGAAGAAATCGAAAGAGCCAAACCATTCAACCGGCTTAAGAAAATACCAGTTTCAATAATTGAACATCATGTTCTTATCATCACTGCATCAGATAAAGTACTTTCTGTTTTACTCGGCAACCTGATTCGAAATGCGATCCTGTATACCGATACGGGCATTATAAAAATTACCATAACTAAAAAAAGCGTCATCATCGAGGATAGCGGTATAGGTATGAGCAAGGAAGAGATCAACAAAATTTTCATTCCCCACTATCGGGCCAGCAAGAATGACAGCATCGGACATGGTGTCGGATTAACCATCGTCAAACGGCTATCCGATCGATTTCACTGGCTATTAGAGATAAATAGTTTTCCTGGCAAAGGCACCCGTATCGAAGTCTCTTTTTAGACCAATGACACAAATGCCCTGCTTTTTTAGATCGACATATTGTCAGATTTAATCATGTTTAGCCTGTTTGAAAGCTGCAACACATTTTTATTAGCTGTACCAGTTAGCTGAAAAACACTTCAAAAAAGTAACTTTTCTCCTCACTGCTGTCCCGTTAACTTTGCTGAGTGGTCTACAACTGCTGACACTGTCAGGATGAGGCAATATTTATACAATCCGAGACATGCTCCGGTAACGGGACAGCGTTACTGGAAGCCTACACGGATGGTGGAAGCTGATATTTGCATCGATATCCGGGATGTAACTTAGTAGGGCAACGCAGGAGCGCAGCCGAGCAACGACATCTGTCCGTACGTCCTGTACATATGCATTGCCCTACTAAGTTACATCTGACCTCCATGGATGGAGGAAATGCAATAGGATTGTAGGAACAATCCCTGCCATGTAACGATGCAATATCTACATTTCCTACATCCTTGTAGGTCGTTTCAGGCGTGTCGTTGCTGGCTGCGCCCGGTTCATCTCCCGGTTCATGCAAATATAGCTTAACTTAGTGCCATTCGGGACAGCAGTGTTTTCTCCTGATAAATACATCAACATGAAACACAGGCAACTTATTTTGCACAAGGTTTGTTTGCTTATAAGCGATATAATTTGACATAATCAACCTTTTTTACCTGTATACCAATATTGACTGAAGCTCAGGGTTAAATGTCAAAAGAAATGTGACATTTAACCCTGAGCTTCAGTCATATTATTGAATTTACTTATCAGCGGATTATTCGATGGATTTTTTGGAAGACATTAATAGTACAAGTGAAGCATTGCTGAAATTATGGGCAAATGCGTTGAACTACGTACAGGACATATCTATAGCAGTACAATTATTTATAATCATCGCCGTTTTCATCCTGGTTAAACTATTAATACAGCCTCGTCTGCAATCACTATTAACTAAAGTTGCCCAAAATACATTACTACCCTATTCCATCAAGAAACCGATATATGCTATTCGTACCTTAAGTGGTGACCTGGCCTGGCTAATATTGCAACGGATTGCAATTGTCATTGCCGAAAGTTACGGTCACCCCGTTGCTATATTGAATGTTATGACCAGCCTGTTGACCGCCTGGGTTATCATCCGTATGGCATCACTGCTGGTAAAAAACCGCACCCTGTCACTAAGTATCAGTATTTTTGCCTGGTCAATTGCTGCGTTAAATATATTTGGCCTGCTTGACGCGACCGTTACATTACTTGACAGCTGGTTTATTATGATCGGTGAAGTACGCGTTTCTCCATTATTTGCCTTGAAGATCGTCATTTTTACCTGGCTGTTTTTCTGGGCCGCAAACAGTGTTTCGGGAGTCATTGAAAGGTTGCTCAGCCAATCGACTTCGCTGACACCAAGCATTCGTGTTCTCACGGCAAAACTGACAACTTTTACGCTTTACGCCATCGCTTTTCTGGTTGCAACCTCCGCAGCCGGTATTGATTTAACCGCTCTTGCGGTATTCACCGGTGCACTGGGTGTCGGTCTTGGTTTCGGTCTGCAAAAGATCTTCTCCAACCTGGTCAGCGGTATTTTACTGTTAATGGATAAAGCCATAAAACCGGGTGATGTTATATCAGTCGGCCAGGGATCATTTGGCTGGGTCAATTATCTTGGCGCCCGCTATGTTTCAGTGATTACCCGTGACGGTATCGAGCATTTAATTCCAAACGAAGAATTGATTACTCAGCGGGTTGAGAACTGGTCATACAGTGATGACAAAGTCCGGCTTAAAATTGCTATTGGCATCGCTTATGATTCCGATGTAAGAAAAGCAATCCAGTTGTGCATTGAAAGTGCTAATGCCTGTGACCGCGTTTTGAAAGATCCGCCAGTAACATGTCCAGTTAGAAATTTCGGTAACAGCTCTGTTGATCTTGAGTTACGCTTATGGATTCTTGACCCGGCAAATGGCAGGGCCAATGTTATCAGCGAAGTACTGCTACAGGTCTGGGACAGGTTTCATCAACATGGCATTAAAATTCCGTTCCCGCAGCGAGATTTGCATATTAATACTGTGTTGGGTAATCATAATATTGCAGACATAGTCGATCAGCTACAACCACCCATTAATAAAAATAATTAACCGGTAGATAACTAATATGAAACGATTCATTTTAATCTCAGAAAAAGGCGTAGAACAGGGCGGAGAAGAGCTACTTGTCGAGTGGCAAACGACTAAAAAGGGCTGGATATGGCTGGATCTATATGAAGAAGAGGCAAAAATTGAAGCAGATTTCCTGCGTAAAAATTTTTCATTAGATGAATTCGAGATCATCGAAGCGCAGCGCCTTCGCCATCCACCCAGCATCGCCTTCCACGACCACTATACCTATTTATTGACCAAGCCGCTGGATTCAGATTCTCATGACCTTGATTTTTCCACGTTACAGCTGGCACTGTTTGTTGGTAATAATTTCCTGGTGACGCGAAGGGGAAAACACTCAAATTACCTTGACAGGTTATGGAACAATATCGTCGACAATAAAAATCCCAGTTCTCAGCCTGTCGATATCCTTTCGGCTTTATTACGCAGAATTACAGCACGTTATGCAAATATATTGTTGAACCTGGAGTCGCGACTGGACGTTATTGAAGACGAGATATTTACCTCCACCAGTGAAGATCTGGTAAGAGAGCTGTCCGGCTACAATACCTCGCTGCGAAAAATGCGCAGAATCATTGCCTACCACAATAATATTTTTGATGAACTGACACGAAAGATAGATCAAACCCAGTACTCAAGCTGGCATGAAGATCTGGAAGATATCGCTTCTTTGATGCAAAGAAACCATTCATTGGCAGACTTATATCAAAACGTGATCACAGACCTTATTGATGCCTATATCAGTTTAAACGGGCACCACCTGAACCAGATCATGAAAGTACTGACTATAGTTACGGTTATCTTTGTGCCCATAACCTTTCTTGCCGGTATCTACGGCATGAACTTTGAAAACATTCCCGAACTTAAAAGCAGTGACGGATATTACATACTGCTGTCCGTCATGATTGCCATCGCCGCATCATTATTAATTATTTTCAGGAAAAAGCGCTGGTTGTAATGATAGCGGGCAATCATTTTTATGCTTGAATCTTTACTGTCATCATATGGCTATCCTGTCCTTATCATTGGTACATTTCTCGAAGGAGAAACCATCATGATACTGGCTGGGGTCGCTGCCCATCTTGGTTACCTTTCCCTCGAGTGGGTAATTGTCTGTGGCTTTTGCGGCACCTTCTTCGGTGATCAGTTGTACTTTTTTCTCGGCAGGCGACACGGTAAAAGCATACTGGCCAGACACCCTTCCTGGCAGGCCCCGGCAGATCGCGTGTTTGATAAAATCGAGCGACAGCAAAATCTGCTGATTCTGAGTTTTCGCTTTCTCTATGGCATCCGTACCGTGACACCCTTCGCGATCGGTATGAGTGGTGTATCCTATTTACATTTCGCTATTCTCAACATGATCGGCGCAGGCACCTGGGCCATCAGCATCGCGTTCGCCGGCTACTATTTTGGCCGGGCAGTAGAAACCGTACTGGGCGACATAAAAAAATATGAAGTTGAATTGATGGTCGCAATCATCGGGTTTGCCTGCCTGATATGGTTTATCCATTTTTACCGGCGCAGAACTTACAAGTCTGTTTAAACAGGAAACATCATGGAAACACTTCGCCTCTTTGAGTACGGTCTGAGCCCCGCAGCATTATTGTTGCTGGTGCTATACCATGTGCAGCTCTATCGTAAAATGCGCAACGATCCTCTGAGCACCTCACTGGGACTGTCAAAGCGCACTCGCGTATTATGGGTGCACGCCATGATGGAAGGCCAAAAAGATATACTGGCAGTTCAGACACTGCGTAACTGGACCATGGCTGCTACTTTCCTGGCCTCTGCAGCCATCCTCATTGGTCTGGGGATTTTCAACCTGGCACTGACTGCAGACAAACAAGGGGAACTGTCATTATTAATCGGTCCCTTAGCCAGCGGCCATCCCGCTCTGTGGCTGGGAAAACTTATCCTCCTGGGGGTCGATTTTCTGTTTGCTTTTTTCAACTTCACGCTTGCAGTGCGTTACTACAATCACACAAGCTTCATGATTAACCTGCCGTGCAATGCCAGCACTGAAATCAGTGTTGAAGACGTCATTGAGATTCTTGAGCGCGGTGGTAGGCACTATACATTTGGCATGCGTGCTTACTACATGACTATACCATTGGCATTATGGCTGTTTGGCCCATTGTGGTTGATGGCAGGAACACTGCTGATGATCGCCAGCCTGTATCGTCTTGATCGCGGCGTCTAGAACCATTTATCAATGTCTTTAAATACTTTATCAAAGACAACCCCTTTAACTGTTACCAGCACAGAATGAACAAGCTCATTGTGTCTGACACTGTATGACAACATTCCTCTCCAGACGCACTGATAGAACTTGAAAATCAGGAGCACAATATGGATTTAATCAACCTGAATACCGCCTGGATTCTACTCGCCGCTCACGTGGTACTCGCCGTAACCAGTGCAGGCCATGCGCTGTTATACAAGAAAGACCCGAGGGCAGCGCTGGGCTGGATCGCCGTCTCCCTGGCATACCCGTTAGTCGGGCCATTAATGTACTATCTGTTCGGTATTAATCGACTGCGTACCCGCGCCCATCTGCTTAAAGGTACGCCGGTAAAACGCCTGAAACTTGGCTACGAAAGATCAGACAATATCAGCGCGGAGACCAAAGAGGCAATGCCTGCAGCGCTAACTGGTCAGGCTGAGCTTGTCGCACTTGCACGTTCATCCGCTGCCGTTACTCATCGTCCACTGCTGGAAAAAAACACATTGTTAGCTTTCTTTGATGGCGAAAGTGTTTATGCAGCTATGCTGAAGGCGATAGAAAAAGCACAACATTCAGTATGCCTCGCATCCTACATTTTTGAAACCAATCATAGTGGCAGAAAATTTATTGATGCTCTCACCGCTGCCCATGAACGCGGGTTAGACGTCCGCGTACTACTCGACGGCATCGGCGAACTGTACAGTTGGCCAGCAGCCAGCCGACTTTTAAAAAGGCGAGGCGTTAAAGTTGCACGCTTCATACCACCCCGTATTCTGCCGCCTGCGGTACATATTAATTTACGCAATCATCGCAAACTGCTGGTGATAGACGGTCAAACCGGTTTTACCGGTGGCATGAATATCGGTGATCGCCATTTACACAACCCGTCAGACAACAGGCAAGGCATACAGGATATTCATTTTCAGATAACAGGCCCCATCATCAACCAGTTACGACAGGTATTCGATGAAGACTGGAGTTTTGTCACGGGTGACACCATCCAGCAACATGTCGAAAACACTGCCGGCAATGGTAACGCTATTTGCCGTGCCATAACCGATGGCCCTAACGAAGACATCGGCAAGCTGGCCATGATTATCACCGGAGCAGTATCGCTTGCCCGCAAACGTGTTGCCATAATGACACCTTACTTTTTACCGCTGCCTACGCTGATTAGCGCCTTGCAGGCCGCCGCCTTACGCGGTGTAGAGGTCACTATCATTCTGCCAGAAAAATCCAATCAGTTGCTGACAGACTGGGCAACACGTAACATGTTATGGGAACTGCTTCAGTTTGGTGTACATATTTACTACCAGCCGCCGCCTTTTGCGCACAGTAAACTTTTACTCATTGATGACGATTACGCACATATTGGCTCGGCCAACCTGGATCCGCGCAGCCTGAGATTGAACTTTGAACTTGTCGTTGAAATATTCGACAGGGAATTTGTCACAGTAATGAGCAAGCACGTCGAAAACACTAGAATCTCATCAACACAAGAAACCCTGGCCGGTGTCGATGCACGCTGTTTACCCGTACGCATACGTGATGCTATCGCCTGGCTGTTTTCACCTTACCTTTGAGGCCGTTCTCAGATATTATACATCTCAATAAACTACTGAAGTTACTGGCTTGCTGGTAAACTTTGTGACTCAATATAATAAAAACAGTCAAAATAGTTACATTTCTTAACTTAATAAACTAACCGGATTTATATTCATGGATACTCTCCCCAGTATTATCGCCATCGTGCTGCTGCTTGCTGCCAACGCTTTTTACGTAGCCGCAGAATTTGCCCTGGTCAAAGCGCGCGGCTTTCGCATTGAAACACTAGCAGCCGAAGGCAGTGCCACGGCAAAACTAACTGTACGCATTCAGGCGAACCTGGAATCTTATCTCGCTGCATGTCAGCTTGGCATCACCATGGCTTCTCTCGGACTCGGCTGGGTTGGTGAGCCTGCAGTTGCAGCCCTGCTTGAACCGCTGTTTACTCGAATAGGCATGTCCGAAGGCATGGTTCACACTACTTCATTTATTATCGGCTTTTTACTATTCTCTGCTTTGCATATTGTTATTGGCGAACAGGTACCAAAAACCTTCGCTATCCGCAAGGCTGAACCGGTTTCCATGTGGGCGGCCTATCCGCTGCATGCTTCATATATAATGGCATACCCGCTTAACTGGCTGCTCAGCCGTGCAACCAGCGCCATCCTTTCTTTGTTCAACGTGGCTGAAGCTTCACATACTGAAGTATTCAGCAGTGCTGAGATTAAAGGCCTGGTCGCCACCTCAAAAGAACACGGCGAAATGCATGAACAGCAGGCCAGCATGCTGCACAACCTGTTCGAGTTTGATCAGCGTCAGGTGGGGCGTATCATGATCCCCAGCAACACAGTGCAGAGCCTTGATGTTGCCGCGCCCGCTGAAGAAAACCTGAAGATCATTCGCGACACCGAACATTCGCGTTTTCCCTTAATTGACAGTGACAACGATAATGCCCTGGTAGGTATTATACTGACCAAGGACATTCATCGCGCCATGCTGCAGGGTGAAAGCGAACCCTGGGCTGATCTTAACCGTTTCCGCCGTGACTCTATGGTAGTGCCTGAATCACAACGTATCGCAAAACTGTTTGACCTGATGCGTATCCGTCGTGCACATATGGCCTGCGTGGTTGATGAATATGGCACCTTCATTGGCGTTATCACCCTTGAAGACCTGGTAGAAGAGATTGTTGGTGACATACAGGATGAAACAGATTCAGCGGAACCAGGTACTGCCGTGACGATAATCGATGAGACTAACTGGGAAGCTGACGGTCTTATTTCGCTCACTGATCTTGAACGTTCGGTAGGTCTCAAGATTGATGACACACTTGACGCCAATACATTGAGCGGCCTTTTCATGCAACGCCTGGCATGTATGCCGGAAACGGGTGATGAAATCTTTGAAGGTAATTTCCGGTTACGCGTATTGAGCACCGATGTACACCGCGTCGGTAAAGTACATATACAGTATCATGAAATTTTACAGGATGACGAACAAAATTCTGAAGCTGAAGATGACACATTACTGGACGCTACTGATACTTCTGAGCATGAGCATGCTAAGGGATAAGTGTATCAATGGAAACACGCATCGCTACTACCCCGGTCGAATCCAGGGCCTCGTTTTGTTATTCCTGCCCTGATTATTCCAGTTGAAAATACGCCAGCACATCATTGATCAGGTCCTTTCGGCCACTACGTACCGGATAGACGGCATGCACGCGATGCTCTATCAAAGGTGCATCCGCCACCAGGAAAAGCTGTTTTTCTTTAATCGCTGCATCAACCAGTACTTCAGGCAGATAGGCAGAGCCACCCAAAGCCAGCATATAAGACAAAGCCATGGAACCACTGGCAAGGCGGGTCCGAGGCTCGGGCGCATCAGGAAACAGGCGCCTATGCTGCAAAGCATGTGTCAGACCCCAGTCCACCATCAGGTAATTTTCAGCCATAGCCTGCTCTGTCGACAAGCCTTCACTATCAGCAACAAGGCGTAACGGCAAGCCACCGATGTCCCATATTTGTAAGACTTCAATTTGTGGCGGCTCCAGCATAAAAGCCAGATCGAGCACACCATCCAGTAATTTACGAGTAAGCAACTCAGGCGTATGCGACTCAGCAATCAATGCGATTTCAGGTAAATCAGCTCGCATATGGATTAACCAGTCCTGCAACAATACATCCCACAGGCGCAGGCTCCCGCCTACAGACAGTTGCATTTTCGCACCGCCAGCGCTTACCTCCTGTCGAATTTTTCGCCATTCCGAAATCAGGAAATCTGCACGACTAATCAATCGATTGCCTTCAGCAGTCAATTGTATATCACGTTTAACCCGATCAAAAAGCTGGACGCCCAGCATCTTTTCAAGCGTTTTAATACGCATACTCACTGCCGCCTGCGTGAGAAACATAGCCTCTGCTGCCTGACCAAAGTGGCGTGTTCGGCTGACCTCAAGAAAAGTACGTAATAGCTCTATATCCATGATAATTATTATTTATCAAAACGATAAAAATTGATAGTTTTTTTTATCGTGAATTCTCCCTTAAAGTATGCCTCCCGAGTTAAACAGTAGGTGCACTATGAGCCAGAAACATTATCAATCAATCGATGACCGGGAATTAATTGCTTTGATTATTCAGCAACGCGGAGGCTGGCGCGACTTGTTATCCAGCCTGTTGCAGCGTCATCACAACGCACTATTAACACGCTGTTATGTCTATCTGAAAAACCGCGAAGATGCCGAGGACGCAACGCAGGAAACTGAATTGCGCGTTTTTAAAGCAATTAGAAATTTCCGTGGCGATTCAAGTTTCCGCACATGGTTATTTGCCATCGGCGACAGACAATGTCATGACCTTGTACGAAAACGTAGACGTCAGATAATCGATGACCATTTACGAGCACTGATAGAAATTCATGAAACCACTGTCAATCAAATAAGACATACGACCGAAAATAATACTTTTGTTAATCAAGCACTTAAAGCTATGCCTGATGATGAACGCGATGTTATTGTATTGCGTTACTACCTTGACCTGTCATTACAGGAGATATCTTCAACACTTGGTATTGGTCTTAGTGCGACAAAAATGCGCTTATATCGCGCGCTGGACAAATTTTCTGATTTACTGCATGTCAAACAGCATACGGTCCTGGCGTAAGACTTTTGTTAAACACCCGGTTTAAAATATTTTGAAATTATTTGTGACCAGGACACAGTTATACCTGTCTAAGTTATTAACAATCATAAACAAAACATATAAGAAAAAATGTATAAAAAATTACTTCTATTCATCACCATAACTTTAATTACTGCCTGTTCTGGAAACGCCACAAAAGATACTTTACAGCTTACCGCTGAAGACAGTTACACAAAAGCCAGCACGCTCATAAGTAAAGCCTGGTCATATAAACTAAATGTCATCGATGCTGAAAATCAATTGTCACAGGCAGCCGTCTATATAAAACACGAAAATTATGATGCATCAATAATTTCATCGAAGAAAGCCGCTGAATTAGCATCTGCTGCCGTCAATAACTACCAGGACGAGCTGGCGCTTGCAAAAATAAAAGCCGCCAAATATGTTCGAACTCGTTGAAACGGGCAAGTCTGAAAACAGTAAAAAAACAGACCAGGCTTACCTGCAACGATAATATTTATAGAATAGCTGTGGTGCCCTTAAGCCTCTCTCGCGAGGGGCCTTTTTTGTAAAATGATTAATAATTGGAGGGGAAAAATATATAAAATCGAAAGCTCATGTTATTATGCAGGACATTGATGATGCCAATAAGAGTCTCAAGATTCCTCGTCGCATTGCTGTAAAAACACACAGCAATACTCTGTCGGAATGACAGCATAACTAAAGTCTTGCACTAAAGTGCATAGTTCTTACTAGCACACCGGGACAATAAACATAAATAAGTGTTAACAAATTTGCATACTAATAATCACTAATATCATGACCTCGAAATTAATGACTGTCGGCTGGAGAGAATGGATTTTATTACCTGACCTGGGCCTGCCAAAAATTAAAGCCAAAATTGATACTGGTGCCAGGACATCCTGCCTGCATGCCTTCTCGGTAGAACCATTTTTAAAAGATGGAAAAGAATGGGTGCGCTTTGGAATTCACCCGCATCAGGATGACTGCGAAACCGAAGTTTACTGTGAAGCTGAAGTTTTTGATAAACGCATGGTCACTGATTCAGGTGGCCATAAAGAAGAACGTTATGTGATAACCACAGAACTGGCGATAGCAGAGCAGCGCTGGCCCATTGAAATCACACTAACCAACAGGGACACCATGCTGTTTCGTATGCTGCTAGGGCGAACATCTATGGAAAACAAAATTATCATTAATCCTGCCGAATCATTTTTACTCGGTAGAAAAACAAAACATAAAACCACCACCGGAACAATATAATGAAAATTGCAATACTGTCACGAAACAAAAAACTTTACTCTACCAGGCGCCTGATTGAAGCCTGCGAACAAAGAGGGCACGAGCCGGTAGTTCTTGATGTACTGCGCTCGTATATGGAAGTCGTTCCAAGCAAGCCCGAGGTGCATTTTAAAGGTACTGCACTTAATGCCTTTGATGCTGTTATTCCGCGAATTGGTGCTTCGGTTACTTTTTACGGTACCGCTGTACTACGGCAGTTCGAAATGATGGGTGCCTTCCCGCTTAATGAATCTGTTGCCATTTCACGCTCGCGTGACAAACTTCGCTCCTTGCAACTGCTGTCTCGCAGAGGCGTTGGTCTGCCAAGTACCGGCTTTGCCCATGATCCTGATGATATCCAGGATTTAATCAAAATGGTTGGTGGTGCACCGCTGGTCATCAAGTTGCTTGAAGGTACCCAGGGAATCGGCGTGGTGCTGGCGGAAACGAAAAAAGCGGCTGAGAGCGTCATCGAGGCCTTCATGGGTCTTAAAGCCAACATTATGGTGCAGGAATATATTAAGGAAGCCGGTGGTGCAGATATTCGTTGTTTTGTCGTGGGTGACAGAGTTGTTGCTACCATGATGCGCCAGGCACTGCCCGGCGAATTCCGCTCCAATTTGCATCGTGGTGGTTCTGCCACTTTAATTAAAATCACACCCGCTGAACGCGCCACTGCAGTAAAAGCGGCTAAAGTCATGGGTCTAAATGTTGCCGGTGTGGATCTTCTGCGCTCGGAACGTGGGCCGCTGGTAATGGAAGTTAACTCGTCGCCGGGCCTCGAAGGCATTGAAACATCCACAGGCAAAGATATTGCCGGCATGATCATCGACTTTATCGAAAAAAATGCCAAACCTCATCGAACAAAAACCCGGGGCAAAGGTTAAGGCATGACGCACAAACCGCTAACGATAAATGGCGTGACTTTCGCCGCAGGATCAAATGCAACCGTCGAATTACCTGTCGGTCGACTGTATACACATGCGCCAATGACCATGCCTGTTCACGTCGTAAAAGGTAAAAGATCAGGACCTCGTCTATTTATCAGTGCGGCTATTCATGGCGATGAGATCAATGGTGTTGAAATTATCCGCCGACTGTTGAAGCTGCCGGCACTTAAACGTCTCAGGGGAACTATCATTGCAGTGCCCATCGTCAACGTTCATGGTTTAATCAACCACTCGCGTTACCTGCCTGACAGGCGTGACCTGAACCGCTCTTTTCCAGGTTCGGAAAAGGGTTCTATAGCTGCACGGCTTGCCCACCTGCTTATGTCAGAAATTGTCAGCCAGAGCACACACGGTATTGACCTGCATACTGGCGCTATTCATCGTAGCAACCTGCCACAAATCCGGGCCAATCTTGATGATGAAGAAACTGACAGATTAGCCAGGGCATTTAACGTGCCGGTTATAATTTCAGCCAACCTGCGGGACGGCTCGCTACGTGAAGCTGCTGACACGCATGGTATTCCCATGTTGTTATATGAGGCTGGTGAAGCACTGCGCTTTGATGAAGTATCTATTCGCGCCGGCGTTAATGGCATAGTCAATGTCATGCGCACGCTGGATATGCTGCCTGCGACGCGCAGTAAATCAACGAAAATAATCGAACCTGTGGTCGCACGCTCCAGTGCATGGGTACGTGCACCGGACAGTGGCATGCTTCGCGCGATGGTAGCGCTGGGCAGCCGGGTTAAAAAAGATTCTTTACTGGGTATGATCGCTGATCCTTTCGGTGAAACAGAAGTTGCCGTCACTTCATCTTATAATGGCATCGTTATTGGCCGTACCAACCTGCCACTGGTGAATGAAGGTGACGCCCTGTTTCATATCGCCCGTTTTGAACGGGTCATTGAAGCGGCGCACAAGGTCGATGAATTTAATGTAGAGCATACACCCGAATTGATATCTTCTCCAAATCCGGAAAGCCCAATTATTTAATACAGCTTGAGGAGTAACCCCGGTGCATCTTGACCCTGTCATGCCCTGCCTGGCGATTCGACGAATGCTGGGCGATAACTGGCGAGACAGTCTATATGCAGTCACATTTTTATCACAGATTGATGAGTTCAGTTTCGTGCCGGCGGCGGGGTCAGTATCCAGTCAAATATTATTCCCGACTATGGCTAGCAGATGACAATTGCGGTAATTTTTATTACTTTGCTGCTTAAGCCTGCCGTGGATTATGTTTATTAAGCGACTATTAACAATTAACATACTCGAAAATAAAAAAGTAATTCAATAACTCAAACAGCAGCGTATAAATAATGGCCAGTTTCGAAAAGATCTATCATCCACCCGGCACCTCTCCCGGCACACTTGTTAGCCATCTAGGAGCCGATCTCGAACAGGTCAACATTCACTTGATTGACTACAATGCCAGTGACTTTATAGAAAATAAACTGGACAGCGCTGAGCAATGTCAACCCTACCTTGATAGAGACAATATCACCTGGATACACCTGCAGGGTCCAGTTCAGGCAGACACCATTAAACACATCGGCAACATATTTGAACTCCACCCGCTCACCCTTGAAGATGTGCTAAACAAGGGACAGCGTCCCAAGGTAGAAGATTACGAGCACCTGCTGTTTGTCATCATGTCCATGCCCATAAAGATCGATGATGACGCCATTGTTATTGAACAGGTTTCTATATTCCTGGGGGAGAATTACATCATCAGTTTCCACGCCGGTAGCGATGACCCTTTCAATCCGCTACGAAATCGTCTGCGTAAAAAAAGCGGCCGCATTCGCAGCCTGAAAGCAGACTACCTGCTTTACTGTATCATGGACCTGATTATTGACCAGGGTTATCCGATACTTGAGAGTCTTGGCGAGAGTATCGAAAACATCGAAGAAGCGTTGTTATTTGCAACGGCGAAACAGGCCACTCTTGGCGAAATCCATCAAATAAGACGTGAGTTATTACTGTTAAGACGCAACCTTTGGCCGCAACGAGAAGTGCTAAACCATTTACTACAAAGTGAAAACCCTCTCATCACAGAGGACACCACGGTTTATCTGCGCGACTGTTATGATCACACCATTCAGATTCTTGATCTAATAGAGAATTATCGCGAAATGGCCGCCAGTCTGATTGATATCTATATCTCTTCAACCAGCTACCGTTTGAATGAAATCATGCGCGTGCTTACCATTATCGCCACTATATTTATTCCGCTGACTTTTGTTGTTGGCGTCTACGGCATGAATTTCAACCACCCGAACAGTCCCTGGGCAATGCCAGAATTACATTGGTACTACGGTTATCCTGCGGTGTGGATTTTAATGATTGCTATTGTGGCAGGCATGGTTATCTATTTCAAACGAAAAGACTGGTTTTAAATTCTCGATGAAAGTCTCAATAGAAAAGCACTGCAGCCATCACTGCTGACCCACAAATATGAAAGACATGAATTGCGTGTCACCGCCAAAGACCGTATCCCGCATGGATGCGGGGTTCGAGCCCCCATGGATGGGTTCACGGCGTGTCTTTGGCGGTGACACGCAATTCATGTCTCGGTGCCAGTGTATCTGGCTAAAAACCATTGTTTACAACCGACATAAACCGGAGGCTCCTTGCTGAGACACGCCGTAGACCGACCTACACGGATGTAGGAAATGCAGATATTGCAGGAGCATATATCTACCATCCATGGGGGCTCGACATCCGCATCCTTGCGGCTGACGGTCTCAGCAAGGAGCCTCCGATCCATGTCTCTAGATATTATTTGTAGAACAGCGGTGCTGGGTGCAGTGCTTTTCTAAACAAACTACCTGGAACAAAAATGCATCTTTGCAAAACTGACACGCAACTCAGTGTTGTTTAATGTGTCCCTGTTTTTTTTAACCAAATTCAAACGCGGCACCAGCCCTGAGCGGTTAGCAATCTGTATATTCAGCCCCGGGCGAACATTGAGCTCCAGCATTAACGGTCCTTTATCCTTATCCAGTACTATATCAACACCCAGATAACCCATAGCTGTAAGCTCATAACAGCTCGATGCAATATTCAATATCTCATCCCAATAAGGCACCTTGACAGCGATGACTGAATTTTCAGTATCAGGATGATCCAGTACATTATCATTACCCTGTACGGCATAATTAGTAATGCCTGTTGCTATATCAATGCCTGCACCTATTGCTCCCTGGTGCAGATTTGCTTTGCCATCAGACTGCCGAGTAGGTAATCGCACCATGGCCATGACGGGTACGCCAAGAAAGACGATCACTCGAATATCGGGCACCCCCTGATAGGCAATATCCTTAAATACCGGATCAAATTTCACCAGGTACTCTATCAGCGCTTTATCAGGATGCCCCCCTAGACTGTAGATACCACCAAGAATATTTGAAATGTGGTGCTGCATCTCAGCTTCCGTCATCAACTCACCGCTTGCCTTACGATAATGACCTTTTCTGCGACCAGTAACAACAACGATGCCATCACCACCACTGCCCTGCGCCGGTTTAACAACGAATTCAGGAAAAGGTGCAAGTATGGTTGACAGGTCGCGTATCTGTCGCTGGATTTCGATAGTGGTATACAAGTCGGGAACCGCAATACCCGCTTTCAGTGCTAATTGCTTGCTTTTCAGCTTATCATCAGCCAGCGGGTAAAACCGTCGATCGTTATATGGCAGCACGAAATCCGCATTACGTCGATTGATTCCCAGCACCCCGACATGAGAAAGCTGTTTCTCTAAACCGAACATCAATTATCGCCTCGAGCAAGTGCTTTAAAACGCCACAGCTCTGTCAGTCGATAACCGGTATAACGTCCAAGTAACAGCGTAATTGCCAGCACGATCAACAGCAATTCTGTATAGATGAATAAAAACTGCTGAACAAATTCCAGACTGAGCAACGGATAAGCCAGCACAGCGACCAACAGACTGCCTGCCGCCTGTTGCAATGCCTGCTTAGCTCCTCTCTCTTCCCAGACGATGGTCATATGTTCTATCGTCATGGTTAAAATCACCATAGGGAACAGGGCAATAGACAAGCCTCTATGCAGGCCGAGTTTATAACTCATGATACTGATGAACACCATCAATATGACAACAATAATAAATATTGCCGCCAGTCTTGCTACTAATAATAGTTTTAACCTGTCCAGGAAGAAGCGCGCAATAATGCCCATCGCAACGATAATACAAAACATGAACACACCCCATAATAGTTGTGTTTCACGAAAAGCCAGGGCGATCAGTATGGGCATAAAGGTGCCAAAGGTTTTTATACCAATAACATTTCTTAACAGAACCAGCAATAAAACGGCAATAGGGATAGGCAACATTACATGATAGATAACCTGTGTTTCAATAGGCAGTGAAAGTAATGAAAACTCGGTAATAGCGGATTTATCAGCGCCATATCCAGCGACACTGTTAATGGCCGTCTCCCTGTCGAGATTCACTGAAATGCGGGTGTTAATATTCTCACCTCCGCGGAGCTGAACAAAGGCATCATTACCCCACCACCAGGTGAAATAATCGTTAGGTATTTTCGGCTCTGCAGTGACCGGGTCATAAGCGTGCCATTGTTCGAGATAATAAACCTCGATCCATTGGCGGATGCCTGCTGACCTTACAAGTTGTTGAAGTCGTATGCCGTTAGCAATGCGTGAAGGAAATTTGGCTAGCGCCAATATCTGTACGGTAATATTTAATTTTTTGTTTTGAGAAGGTTTCTTACCGAATAATACCGCAATATTCTCGCCTGACTCATGATTCATGTAAGGCTCATTTAGCCGTTTCAGTAACTCAACAACAAATGTTTCTGAATCAGCAGAACGCGCACGAACTTCGCTGAGCAGGGCTTGCGCGGCGATTTGCTGCGCCTCGGTAAACTCGACCTCAGTTATTGCCGGCACCTTAGAAGATGATTGCGAGCTCATCATCGAACTGCCGGGGCGCACTTTTGTCTGGTAATAGAGAACCTGCTCACCACGTGCTCGACGCAGCGACCAGTATACTTTACGGTTATCAGAATCTTTTGCCTTGCGTGAACTCATTCCATAACCACTCGAGATGAACTGTTCATCAACAAGCGAATACGTATTTCCGCTTTGCGGCAACATCATATTAATTTTGACAGGCCCCCCTTTGCCATCAAAGCGGGCACGAACCTCTATGCTCCACACCTCTGTCTGCGCATGAGGCTGAAGCGGGTATTTCAGGATAAGCGTCTTATAACCAAAAATTGCCAGCGCAATAAATACAAGAAGTGCAGAAATTATATATAACTTTCTGTTATTCATAATTATTATTCAACATCACGACAGTTTGGGCTGCTAGCAAATGTAGCAGATGGATCCACAAGAAATTTTTCACTCAAAAATTTCCGTCCAATTAACATGCTGTAATTTAAACCAGTTCGATCAACCAAACTAACATCTGTTTCCTCATAGTGGCTACCGATACAGACACCCAGGCGAATAACATCTCGACGCTGTGCATCACCAAAGTGGCGCTTAACTTTCACCTTACGCAATAATTTTTTCTCCACAGTAACTTGCTTTCCATCAACATCAGTAAGCATAAAACTTACCCAGCTTTCTCCATCACGGATAAATTTATTTATACAATCACAGTGCAGAGACGAAGAATTAGCACCGGTATCAATCTTTGCTTTAACAATGACATTCGACGGAGTAACGCCTACGTTCTCAACCCAGCCAATAACTTCCCTGGAATAAGCAGCGGGAGAAAGGACTAAAATAATTATCAGGCCATTAATGAGATTTAAAAAAACATTTGTTACTTTATGATTTAAGTACATTTAATTTACTACCTGCCCTATAAATAGCTATTTCTATAAACAGCTCTATGTCGATTTTTTCAATTTTGATATGAAAGACTATTATTTAATAGATCCATCATCAACCCTGCTGCTGTTTGCCGATCGTCCTGATTTAGTAACCCTGTCAGTTTTTATGGAAGAACGAACAACCGGTTCGCGTAACCAGTAAAAAACAGGCAGCTCACTTAGCTTCGGCCCACGGTACAAACCGATTAAAATAATAAATGCCAGTGTAACCAGGTGGGTTTCAGGATAGGCAACCAGCCACATACTCCAGCTTAACTGCCAGAGTACCAGCAGCGAGAAAAACGCTGCAACCAATGTCCAGAATAATCGTACCATTGCTAGTGTGCAAACCCCGTTCATCTGATACCGAATAGATACGATCGACCAGCATGGTCAGAATAACTACCGGCAACAGAACGACTATACTGTCTACCGACGGGTCAAAAAATATTAAGCCGGAAGTGACAATACTCATACTGGCAGAAACCAGGGTAAATACTATCGCCAGCCTTGCGGTTCTCTCAAGATCAAATTCGCTTGTTTTGTTCTTCATACAGTGTATTCTAAATTGCTCCATTGGAACAACCGTTATCGGGTAGAACACACAAGAACATTATCTATCATCATCAAGCATACAATAACGCGTTATCAATCTCCAACGTTGAATCATCCGGCAATAGCTCCGATTCACTACGCATTATTATAAAGCCATCGCCGTAAAATTTTATGCAACTCCATAACAACAAGTACAGTCAATGCGAGACCCAGCAACTCCAGCCAATGCTGTGGTGAAACCGGCTGGATATGCAATACATCACTTATCCAGGGGGTATACATGGCAGCAATATGCACCAGCTGTGCTACCGTCGTACCGATTAAAAGCACCGGGTTACGCAGCGGACTATGTAGAAAAACCGAGCGCATTTCGGAGCGACAGTTAAAGACGTGAACATTCTCAAACAACACCATCAACAGCAGGGTTCCATTGCGCGCCTCATCTAATGTATATCCCCTGCTGAGGAGCCACTGGAAAACTAAAAAAGCAACGATGCCGATGACTAAAGCTGAGATCAACACCCGCTCTATCATCAACCGATTAAAGATTGGTTCGCTCGGTGCTCTTGGTGGTCGACGTAATTCATCACCCTCTCCGGGTTCAAACGCAAGCGCGACATCCTGAATACCGTTAGTGACCAGATTCAACCAAAGCAGCTGGACTGCCACTAATGGCAGAGGCAAGCCTGTTAATAGAGCAAGAGTGAACAAAACCAGTTCCGCGGCGCCCGTAGAGATGAGAAGAAAAATCACCTTGCGAACGTTTGAATAGGCAACACGACCCTCTTCAACACCGGCAACAATAGAATCAAAATTATCATCGGTGATGATAAGGTCAGCGGTCTCCCTGGCCACATCCGTTCCGCTCTTACCCATTGCCACTCCCACCTGGGCAGCTCGCAATGCCGGTGCATCGTTAGCACCATCACCACTGACAGCAACAAAATGTCCATTTCGCTGTAGTGATTGAACTATATCAAGTTTTTGATGCGGCCCTACTCGTGCGAATACCCGTGCATCACGAGTAAGTTCATCTATCGTTCCAGAAGCAAACGCTCGCTGTAACTCCGGGCCAGTCACTAACTGATCGCTTTGATCAATCATCTCTAATTCCTGTGCTATAGCCAGTGCTGTTGCTGGATGATCGCCGGTTATCATCGCGACATCGATACCGGCTTTTCGACAGGATGTCACCGCATTTTTCGATTCCGCACGCAGCGGATCTATAATCCCGACAAGGCCGATCAATGTTAGATCATGCAGACAGTTTTCTGTGAAGACTTCAGCTGAACCCAGTTCGACCTCACCTTCTGCCAGTGTGAGTACACGATAGCCGCGACTCGCCAGGGCCAGGACCTGCTGCTCGATGAATGCCTGATCAATACTAACGTCCTGAGTTGGCGTTGCCATCAAGGTACACATAGGCAACAGCCGTTCAATCGCACCTTTTACCGAGGCATGCTGGCTGCCATTTACATCATTTAGACTGGCCGAAAACAAACGCTCTGATTCATACGGAATACTTGCAAGCTCGGCAAAGGCATTAATCATTTCTGCCTTAACAATACCGGTTTTGTGCGCCATCACCAAAAGTGCAACATCAACAGCATCACCATGATGTGACCAGCCAGAATCCGTACGACCAAGAAAACCTTCATTTGCCAGCACCGATGCTCGGCATAAACGTTCTAGCAGAGCTTTCCCGTTTACAGTTTCACTACCATCTTGTATTAAAATTTCCCCATCGGGTACTGCGCCTTCGCCGGTAATCTGCCACCTGGCATTGTTCGGAAAAGTAATACTTTGCGCAGTCATCTGATTGACTGTGAGCGTACCCGTTTTATCGGTTGCAATAAGCGTACAGGAGCCCAGCGCTTCAACTGCTAAAAGACGACGTACAATTACATCTCGCTTTGCCATTCTTCGCATGCCAATGGCAAGTGCAACAGTAAGTGCTACCGGTAAACCCTCAGGAATGACAGAGACTGCCAGAGCTACAGCAAGCAGGAACACTTCATCAAACGGCGTACCACGAGACAGCGCCACAACAAACATGATCAATGCGGCCAAACCGACAAAGATCGCCACGCGATGGGTAAACCTGTCCATACGAACCTGTAGTGGTGCTTTAGGTGGCTGCCTGTACATAACGTCACTAGCGATACTACCCAGCACCGTATCAAGAGCGGTATTTACTACAATACCTCGCGCCCTTCCACGGTTGACCAGTGTGCCGGTAAAAAGCATATTTATCCGATCACCAAGCACTGTGTCCACCGCTAACACCACACTGCCGTCTTTCATTACGGGTAATGATTCACCCGTCAACAACGATTCATCCACATCTAAATCATGTGACAGCAGCAGGCGTAAATCAGCAGGTACTTTGTCACCCGATTCCAGCAGCACCACATCGCCCGGCACCAGTTCTTCAGCATTGATTTCGTAAGTTTCACCCTCACGTAAAACACGGCATCTTGTTCTAACCAGCTCCTGTAAAGCGACAGCAGCTCGCTGTGCGGAAAATTCCTGAATAGTGCCAATGACTGCATTTATTACTAAAACCGCAAATATAAAACCAGCATCAGACCACTCTTTAATAGTGATAGATAACACCGCAGCAGCAAGAAGAACATAAATAAGCGGGCTTTTGAATTGATGCAGGAAAATGATACCCATTCCTGGCAATTTAGCTTTTGGCAAGGTGTTGCGGCCATATTGCTCCAGGCGCGAGTTAGCATCATCATGACTTAATCCATGCTGTGAACTTTTTAGTACGCCGAGTACAAATTCAATTGACTCTGAATAGGCTGCGACAACTGTTTTAGACACCCTGCTAATCCCCACAGAAGAAACATCGTTATGAACTTTAATTTCTCATAAGATTAAAATCATTATATTTATACTGTTCAATATAGAAATAAGCTTTTACTGACATCTCAGCCAGTACATCAGTACCCTAAAGCAATACCGCTAGCAGAACACGCAGCATTACACCTGCATGGAGTCTGCCAGTTGCCGACTTTATATTTGCATAACGATGTTCTGTCAAAACTTGTAATAAGTTTTGATAATTTGCCAGGCATCCTCGGCGGTATCGACAAACTGAAATAGCGACAGATCGTGTTCATCAATCATGCCCTCATCTACCAGGGCTTCAAAATTAATGACACGTTGCCAGTACTCTTTTCCCAGCAACAATATCGGTAAAGGTTTTATTTTTCGGGTCTGTACCAGTGTCAGCGTTTCAAACAACTCGTCAAGTGTGCCGAAACCGCCGGGGCAGGCAACCAGTGCACGGGCACGTTTCAGAAAATGCATTTTACGAATGGCAAAATAGTGAAACTGGAAACAGAGCTCGGGAGTGATATAAGCATTGGGTTGCTGTTCGAAGGGCAATACGATATTAAGCCCGATACTTTTCCCTCCGACATCGGCAGCACCGCGATTGGCCGCCTCCATAATACCGGGACCACCACCAGTAATAACCACTAACTCACACTGCTTTGAATCTTCTGTTATCAAACGGCCTAGTTTTCGTGCCTCATCATAGTAGCGCACATTTTTAAGAATACGAGTTGCGATTTCTACTTTGCGTGCTAAATCACTATTAGATGGTGCCGCGGCGGCCTGGGCTTTTACCCTGTTCAAACGAGCAACAGCTGTTTCTTCATCAGGAATACGAGCACTGCCAAATACAACAATGGTAGAACTAATGCCATATTCCTGCTGCAGCAATTCAGGCTTGAGTAATTCCAGCTGCAAGCGCACCGGACGTAATTCATCGCGTAGCAAAAAATCTTCGTCGGTATATGCCAGGCGATAAGAAGGCGAACGGGTCTGCAGGGTATCTGGCGTCAGCCTGGCTGCACTGACATCTTCCTCGGCCGTAGGAAACGGACTTTCCGGTATTTCAGGTGGCGTCATGAATAATTACTCTTTAATTTGTGAATGTGGTGTCTAGAAAGTTATGCTTTCACCATTATGAGGAATATCAGCTTTCCATCCTTCTGTAGCAAGACGTTCCTGTAAGGCGGTCTTTGCTTCAGCTTCACCATGTATTAGAAATAGCCTGGGATGCGGTTTATTAAAATGGCTTATCCAGTCAAGCAACTGTGACTGACTGGCATGCGCAGAAAAACCGCCCAGTGTATGAATAGCCGCATTAACTGCAATTTTATCGCC
This sequence comes from uncultured Gammaproteobacteria bacterium, assembly GCA_963803185.1. Lineage (GTDB taxonomy): Bacteria > Pseudomonadota > Gammaproteobacteria > SZUA-229 > SZUA-229. The sequence continues at coordinate 31,253 of CAWDMF010000012.1, forward strand.
GCCTATACGAAAAACTTTTGCGCCATCCACCAGTGCACGACCCGGGGTACCTATCGCCTGGTAACCAACGATAATTACATGGGCATTTCGTCGCCATAAATTATGTTTAAAATGGTGGCGTATACGCCCACCGGTACACATTCCGCTGCCGGCAATAATGATAGTGCCCGCTTCAACTTTGTTGAGCGCCATGGATTCTTCCGTGGATGTCGAATAGCGCAGAACGGGAAGAAAAGTATGCAGGCTACCGGATGTCTTGTGATGCATTACGGCAGCATCTTCAGAATTGTATACATTCTGATAACGGTGGTATATTTCAGTCACAGCAATCGCCATAGGGCTGTCAAGATAGACTGCCTGATGCCTCAACATTCCTTTCTGATATAACTCACCAAGACGAAATATAATCTCCTGGGTACGGCCAACAGCAAATGATGGAATTAATATATTACCGCCATTCTCAGAAGCTTCGGCAATAATACTTTCAAACTCGTCCAGCGTTTCATCCATCGACCTGTGGTTACGATCACCATAGGTCGATTCCAGCAACAGTACGTCGGCTTCTTCAACCACTTCAGGATCACGTAACAGTGCTGCACAACTGTTACCCAGGTCACCGGAAAATACCAGTTTCTTCTGCACGCCGCTTTCAGTAATAAATACCTCAACGATGGATGACCCCAGGATATGCCCCGCATCACGGAAACATACTTCAATACCGTCAGATATTTCTTGACGGGAACCGTAGCCAAAGGGTTCACACAATGACAGCGCCTGTTCTACATCTTCGATAGTGTATACGGGTTCTATTTCTGCTTTACCGGCGCGGCGTCTTCGTTTATTTTCCCACTCCGTATCTCGCTGCTGCAGAGAAGCCGCATCCTTGAGCATGACCTCCAGTAATTCGCTGGTCGGATTAGTCATATATAATGGCCCGCTATAGCCATCAGCAACCAGCTTTGGTAAACGACCCGAATGATCAAGGTGTGCATGCGACAAAATAACCGCATCTATCTTATTTACTTCAAATTGAAAGGGCTCTTTATTAGCTTTTTCTTCCTCACGGCTCCCCTGAAAAAGGCCGCAGTCTAATAGAATGGTTTTATTACCCGTTTCTAAAACATATGAAGATCCGGTAACACCTTCTGTAGCACCGTAGAATGTCAGTTTTGCCATATGATTCTCTCTAAAATATCGTTAATATACAGGCCTGATTTTAATCAATGTATCAGAAAAAAACTTAATATAAGTGAGCCAGGTCAATCCAATGATCATTTTCTATTTAAAAGGTTTTCCAGTTATTTTCCTGTATTGAGATAATTATTCTTCTTTAGTTATCGTTGTTGTTTTCATTAACTGGCGTAACACTATCGGTACGATAAGCGTGGTGATCAGGCTCATCAGGATGATGGCGACAAAACTGGCCTGTGCGATTATATTCTGCTGCAGGGCGAGCAAGGCAACGATCATTGCGACTTCTCCCCTGGGCGACATACCGATGCCAACAATAAGAGAATCCCTGCTCGACATGCCTGTCAGTTTCGCCGGCAAGCCACAACCGATGAGTTTGCTCAGCACAGCAGCCACACTGAGTGCCAGCAGAAAGTACAGCATATCAAGATCGAAAGTACTAATATCTGCAAGCACGCCCAGTGAGACAAAGAATATCGCACCAAACAAAACCCTGAGATAATCGGCACCTTCCTTGAAATGCCTGCTGTGTTTAAGGTTTACTCCTTCCAGCGATACGCCAGCAATAAAAGCACCGACTATTGCAGACAGACCGATAAGTTCGGCGATCATGGCATAACCAAAAGCCAGCAGCATGGCGACGACAAAGATAAACTCCGGGTACTTTTTGGCAAAAGCTGACTCATCCAGTTTTTGTATCCAGTTCTGTGCAATCCATAATCCGGCGAGGGCACTGATAACGATGAAACCACCGGCCTTGAGCAGCATGAATCCGGTCGCTGCCCATTCAACACTGCCTGTATTAAAATGCTGCGTGAAAGCCAGTGCGCTCAGAGCCAGTATGTCATCGATAACGGCAGCACCGATAATTGTTTTTGCAACTTCCGACTGTAACTTGCCCATCTCACGCAAGGTATCAGCAGTGATGGCTATACTGGTTGCTGTCAGGGTAACACCGATCAACAGCGCTTTCTCCGTAGGGAAGCCAAAATAGCGGGCAACCAGGTAACCGCTTATCCAGGGTACGATGACACCGAACAGCGCAATCCACATGTAACGCAATTTGCCGATATCTTTTAATTTAAATTCAAGTCCCACCACAAACAGCAATATGACTGCGCCGAGCTTGGCGAGCGTACTGACAAAATCTGTATAGGTAATCCACGCGAGCACGCTGGGTCCGATGATAATACCAACAATTATCTCACCGACAACTGCTGGCTGTGATATGAATGAAGCCAGCACATAACCTGCCAATGCTACAAATAACAGTAAACTCATCTGAAATTCAACCGAGCTTAAAATTTCACCGCCATGCATAATGTCGCCTGCTGTTAACGCAATATAAATAATAGTCTGGCATATCAAACAATAAAATAATCCTGTTTATTTATTGAGGATCCAGTGGCATAATCCAGGAAACAAACCACCTGCTCTGAATTAAAACAGATAAAAATAGCCGATACCGCTACAGAAAAAATCACCTAATCAATCGCCTGTTTGGTCTGATCATGGCTAATGCTCTAAAACAGCTGTTGCCAGGTGTTACTGGTTAAAACCAGATACTATAACTAACTGTTGCACTTCGCTGAAGCTTTAGCACCTTGATCAAACACTGTGTACAACGTCAGTGAATGAAGATGAAATTGCAATATTCAATCTTTTGAATTTTCACCAATAACATGAATATCTCGTTGTGGAAAAGGGATAGCAATACCCGCCTCTCTAAAATCACGGTCAATAGCAACATTCAATTGATGAATCACATCCAGCCTTTTATCGATTTGCTTGATGAAACAACGTAATTCAAATTCGAGTGCGCTGTCACCAAAACGCATGAATAGTACCTTTGGATCCGAGACTTCAGAGCGGTCTTTTAATATCAAAGGATGATTTAGCGTAACATTCAACAACACTCTTATAACAGTTTCAATATCTGATCCATATGCAACACTTACCGGCAAAGTAATTCTTCCCCATGGATCGCGCAGCGTCAAGTTTGAGACCTTATTGGAAATGAGCTCTGAATTTGGCACGATAACATCAGCTCGATCAAATGTTTCAATCTGGGTAGAACGGATACTAATCTTGCGGACATAACCCTGTGTATCGCCAACAACGATCCAGTCTCCTGTGCGTACAGGGCGCTCAAACAACAGGATTAAGCCGGAAACAAAATTATTAACAACATTTTGTAATCCAAAGCCAATACCCACAGATAACGCACCTGCAATGATCGCCAGGTTGGTATAACTGATTCCTGCAACACCCAGTGCTATCAAAATTGAGATAATAATCCCGGTGTATCCACTTAAGGTAATGAAAGCTTCTTTTGCGCCGTGGTCAAGCCGAGTACGCTTCAAGACATCAGTGACAACTTTTAACTTGACCCACTGTGATAAACTGAAACCAATCGCTAACACGGCAATACCACCGAGTATTTGTGCAGGAGCGATCTGCAACGAACCAACAGTGAAGCCTTCTGTGGAGTATTGTAATAAAACAGTTATCCAGCGATCTGACTGCCCCCAAACCCAAAATACCCACATTAAAAAACTTGACCACACCAGCAGAGATGTGGCTAATCGTAGCCAGATCAGGCCGGGAACAAGCTCCCTGGATTTTAGTTGAAGCCAGGCGCGAATAGTTTTTTGCCAGTTATAATGCCCGGCATCCAGACCGTCATAAATAAAAGTCAGGAGTTTCGCTATTTGACTAAACAGGCTATATCCCAAAGCTGTACCGCTAAAACCTGCTAACAGGTATATCGACAGGTTCCTGTAGCCTAGTGTTTCTGCAACAGCAACTGTTAAAACGAAGAGCACCAGGAATACACGTAGCGCTCGTATACTCGCCATACCCGGAATACGTCCTAAAATTATGGCTGACCAAAGTGCTCCAACCAGCAACATCCATACCAGAATAGTGCGCAAAAAGAAATAGTATGAAGATGGCAACTGGATTACTGCCTCGGTAGTTATCAAAATAGTGCCTGCAATGAGCAGCGCCACAATCAGACGAAGCCACCAGTTAATTGGTTTTGCATCACATTCTGCCAGGCCTCGCGACAGGCAAGCTGTCAGCCAGGCCCTTATCACGATATCGAATATCAGCCAGATAAATCCACCCAGCATAAGACTGGCCAATAGTGCTGGAGGCCATTGTGGTAAAAAAAGCGTCAACAGTACACCGCTTACACCTGTAGCTAACAACCAGGGTGACAAAGATAGCAGGCTTTGCAAAATGCCTGATTTACACCTGTCTCGACTTGCACAATATCGTCGTAAGAAAAATCCAGTTGCGACCATCATTAAGACGGTTAAGATAATTGCCCAACGCTGCAGTAAAGAAAGCGCCTGCCAGCCACTACCTACATTAAGTAAATTTGAAATAACCTGTGGCCATTCACGCGGGTTAGTCAGGACATCATTCGCGACTGCCTGGGTTGAGCTACCACGAGCAAATAGACGCGCTTTGAGTTCTGCCTGCTCGCGTCTGTCAATTTTTTCTATTAGTTCATTTGCCGTCTGAGCAAATAATGCACAAGTGACGCGTTCATTATCTGCTTTACTGACCTCAATCTCGAGCTCGCGTCTGGAACTGGTAACATCCTTCAGTTCACCTTGCGATACATCGCCAATTGCAAGCAGCATTTCTTTAAGTGTTTGCACTTTTGCAGCGGTTGCAAAGATACATTCTTTTGCTCCACTACGGATGAGAACAAGACGTTTTTTATGCTCAACCGCCTGCCTGCTTGCCTGAAGTGAATTATCGACTTCATCTAATTTAGCCTGTATCGTAGCAAGTTCATCGCGGATGGTAACAGGATCGAAACTAGCAACATCGGCCTGTGCCAAATTGAGACTACTGGCACATAAAATGACAATTATTTTAGCGATGTTAAACATTGGTTAGATCTCAGATTATTAATAATAGCTATTTCGATGTATACCATGAAACAGCTTCTGCTACGATAAAAATTTATTGTAGTCAGGACGAAAACAGTGGTACTTTATCAGGCAATAAAATAGCTGTAACATTTTTAACACGTGATACTTTTCACAATACAGACTTAATAATAACTATACGCCATGCCTGATTCCATTGTGTCTCACAATGCGTCGTTTCCTCGCTAACGCATATGTGGCGATAGACTTAATGAGCCTTGCAACGACTTTGATAGTGCCCGTTATACCTGGAAACTGGCTCTATCGTTTATTATTGAGAACCAGGGAACCTCTGATTAAGTCATGAATCCTCATCTTATGTTTAAAATGTCCCGTTTCCGCGTTGCAGAACTTCGCAATAGCCCTGCTATTACGCGCGTTCCACGCCTAGAAGCAGAACATTTTAACCGACAAGCTGTTCGACCCAGACTTAATCAGAGGTTCCCTGGCAAATGCATTTAGATCCATTGTTACCCATATTGGTCGCTATCATAGGGGTAATTTTCATGATTGCTCTCATCTTGCACCTGGTAAAGCAACCTCAGGTAATTGGTTACATCTTAGCGGGTGTTGCAATAGGACCGTTTGGGCTGGCAATTTTTACTGATATTGACTTCGCATCCAGGATTGGCAGTTTTGGTGTTGTCTTATTGCTTTTTTTTGTTGGCATGGAAGTAGCGCCGCGGCAATTGCTTGCAGGCGGGTTTGGTCGTGTTATTTTTGTTGCCTTATTTTTTGTTTCTGTCGGTCTTTTAGTCGATGTTTCTTTCATTGCATCGCATCTGATACAGCTCATGTTACTGGTGGCAGTCGTTCTTGTTGGTAACACTGTTCTCAACGGATTAATCTTACGACTGCTGGGGTACAAATGGAGGGAGAGCTTATATGCAGGCTTTATTCTCGCGCAGATTGGTGTATTCTCTTTTGTTTTAGCTGCCGTCGATCTCAGTAGCCATATCATCACCGATATTGCTTATCAGTACACAATAGCAGTAATCGCGCTTTCCTTATTAGTCAGTCCTTTCCGGATATGGCTTGCACGCAGGATACTGCATGTATCAAGGTTGCAGGCGCCAGTTAAAAGTCACGGATAAAGACCCGTTACGCGAACGAAAAATAACCACAGCCCACACACTATAAAAAATTGATATTGCGACAACAACACAAGCGCAAATACACACTCTGCCCCAGGAATACCAGCAACATTGATACCCAGTAGTCCTGTAACGTCTTAGCAGGTGAACTAATTAACAGTTTTCCTGCATATCTGTTGTCGCTTTTTGCCGACTTACTTCACGCTCATATAATATACCTGAAGTCAGTCGTAATATCCCCAGGACAAATAATAGCGCACTGATTGCATATATCTGGTCAACATCAAGCTTGTCCTGAAAAAGTTTTATCATAATCTCACGCAGTACAAACACAATCCCCGCATCAAGTATGAAAGTCAAACGTATTCTATGACAATCAAAATATGAGACTAGAGATCTCGATAATTCAATTAAGATAAAAAGCGAAAGTACATCAGATATTGTATTCAAATAGGTACCGGTAACTCCGCCAGACGTTATCATATCACCCAGGTTGTAAAATAATTTCACAGTGCCGATAATTATCCCCAGCATTAGAAATACCAGAATTACACCAAAAACAATACTAATAATTCTGTTAAATACCGACATAATGAACATATTCATTACTTTTTCGTCAAATATCATAAAGCGCACCTTGCCAAGAACCTGAAATATTTTACTGCGGGTATATGGTTTTAAACCACTGGTTTTTCCACACAGCTAAAGCATGGCACCGTCGTCATACCTGCTGCAGCACTTCCGATCCAGTAACTGAGTCCTTTATTAAGAAATTCTGTGACTGAAATACTGTGAGAGCCGTCACAGGAGAATGTTAGCCCTACTTTACCGTTATAAATATTCAGTGATGCGATCCGCAGATAAACGGTTTCATCAGCAAATCGAAGGTCACGAAACGACTCAAGCACCTTACGAATATTATCAGGCAGCACTTTGGCAGCTACAGGGTATGGCGTTTTAGAAAACATCAGGCACACATCAGGGTCGATAAGTTCATCGATTGTGAGCGTGCGATAACTGTAAGGATCTGAGTGTGTCCAGATGATTGCGCGACTACTGGAAAAATGAATTTCACAGTGAAAAATACCATGATCAATCATTAGCTCTTCAATGACGGATATGATCGTATCAACATGTTGATCAAGAACACTTTCGAAACGTTGCTGCGAAAAAAGCCCATTTCTGATAGACGGATCTCCTTTCATCTGTATCCAGTCATTTGTCTCCTCATAGAGAGGTGCGGTTAATGGCAGCTTACGTAAATCAAAATGTGCACTGATAAATCCAACAGGTTTATTTTCAATTTTTACTATTTGCAGTGCGGTTATGCTTGGCCGTTTGCTGCGCTCACTGATATAGGACTCAGATAATACAAAATCAGACAATGGTAGTACGGTTTTCATATAGGGTTGCTGCGAGCGGTCCGACCCTATGAACTGCCGGTCATCACCCTGCGCACTGAAGCGAGCAGTAATTTGAACACCTTCGAGGTTCATGGCAAACATATGACTACAGTACGGTAAATTCGCCATACCTGTCCTCAGTGAATCTTCAAGGCTATCGATATCGTCCCATACTTCAGCACAGTTACTCGCTAATCGTTTAAGCGGATCAGATAGAAATATGCTCAATGCATCACGTTGCCGTGCGATGCACTGCTGAGCAGATGTGATCATAGAGTACCCATATTGGTGTTCCTGTTAAAATTTTTCATACTGAACTTTGTTCACAACCGGCAACCCTGTCAAGGCAGTGACCAGGGCTGCTATAGCTGAAGCCATAGCTAACATGCTGTGATGAAGGATTTCAAGTTAACATAGACTCGGCTGGTTTACAAAAAGTCACACGTGGCTTTTTCGATTCATGCTTTTACCGAAATTAAAGCTGACTGCAAAGGCCAAGATTCGCTCAGGCCAGCAACTGCGGCATAAAAAATGATGCCAGACTTAATACCAGAAAGAAACCTGCCATATCCGTAACCGTGGTTAACAACGGACCTGAAGCCACCGCCGGATCGATGCCAAAGTGCTTTAAAATCAGTGGTACTGTGCCCCCAATCGATACCGCAAGAAGAGTATTAACGGATAAAGCAAGACCGATCACCAGCCCTAGATAGACATTGTCTTTCCACACCCACGCAACTATTCCAATAAGGATGCCCAGCACAATACCGTTAATAATACCAACACTGAGTTCCTTTCTTAATACGTGAAACAGGTCGATGGGACGCGTAAGCCCCAGTGCCAGTTCGCGCATACTGACGCCGACTGCCTGGTTTCCCGAACAACCACTCATGTCGGACACCATGGGAAGAAATACAGCGATAGCGATCACTGCTGTCAGCGTTTCTTCATAAGCGGAGATCACACTCGCAGCGATGATATTAAGCACAATATTGGATGACAGCCATGCCAGTCTTCGCCTCGAGCGCAGCAAGGTCGGCATCGAGCGCAGTTCATCACCGATTTTCTGCCGGTAAAGACTTTGCTGCTCGGCACGTTCCAGTTCCGCTTCAGCAAGCTCTATCCTGGTCACGATGCCGAGTAACATGCCCTGGTTATCCACCACGGGCACACCGAGAAACGGGTTTTCATCGAACAGGGTAACCAGCTCATCCTGGCTTGTTTCCGGCGAAACCGAGATGACCGGTTTCATAATGTCAGCAAGCACAACAGCACGCCTGTTTCTCAGCAGGCCACGCAGTGAGACGACGCCAATCAGCCTGCCAGATTCATCGAGAACATATGGGTGCTGGCCCCGGTAGCGGTCATACTCTTCATCATCTGCGAGCATACGCTTGAGCACGGCGCCAACCGTTTCGTCGCTGGTAAAGGTAAAAGCCTCCAGCTCCATGAGTCCGCCGGCGGTATCAGGATCGTACTGAGAAAGTTTACGTACATCTTCTGCCGTTTCGGCGTTCATCACCGAGAGGATGGCTTCAGCATTCTCCTTTTTAATGTCATTGACGATATCGGCCTGCGTGTCGGATGACAGTTCTTCCATGATCTTCGCGGCCACATCGGTATCGATGCCTTCGATCATCCTGGCCGCCATTCCTGCTGGCGCCTCTTCGATCAGTTCGGCTGCCGCTTCCGGCGTCAGTATCGATATCAGCTGGTCACGATCATCCGCCTTCATCAATGAGGCCTGCCTTAATACCTCCTGACTGGTATTGGCATCAACAATTTCTGCAACCTGTTGTTCGTTGGCAGCTTCGACTGCTTCCTGCAGTGTTTCTTCGTGTGCGCTATCTTCCTTTTGGGGAATGTTACTCATGACAATCAGTTCCTGTTCTTTATATAGATAAGTGAACGCTCATATTACAAAGCCACTTTAAATTTACTCAATTAACCGTAGCCTGAGCATTAATTTTTAATTAACTAAAACTCGTAGTTAGTCTAATTTCAAAAATAAAACAGCCAGTATCAGCAGACTGGAGAACCATATCAGTATGGAAATCCGCATCGCCCTTTTGGCCTTTTCTTTTTGCCACCAGGTTCTCGGGCTAATGCCTTTTATCCAGTGAAGTTGACAGTATTGCAACACGCTTATGTTAACTGATACTCTCATTATCCGTATCTACAATTTTTTAATCTCGATGCGTAATTCCGCGTAATAATCGCCCGAGAATATAGGTGCCGGTAATAACGCGTTTATCATCAGACCCTATCAGGATAAGGTCATTATCGATAACATCATCCGTTGCAGACTTTCCACAGTTGTCAGTAAAAAATTAACATCCTTGCGCAGTTTCAGAATTTTTAGCGCATCAGGATTACCAGCATGAGCTTCCACTTCCAGGCGCAGGCGGCTTATGCCCAGCAGCGCCAGATTTAGACCGGAGAACATTGCAGACTGACTGATACAGAAAAAAATCCCTGCCCATACCAAAACATTTATCGACATTGTTTCCATTTTTTAAACCCCGAGTAATCGCATGAATAGCGTATAATTTGATGACATTTTACGCTATCGGTAAATTCACTGTATTTTGAATGATGGAACACTGGACTGAATATTCTCGATTTTTTATTGCGCTGTTTGTCATACTCGACCCCTTTGCCGCCGTTCCTATCTTCCTTGCCCTGACCAAAACATATAGCGACGACGAGCGTGGCCGCATTGCTAATATTTCTGCTATCACAGTATTGCTGGTGCTGGTAGTCGCTTCCTTGTCCGGCGAAACCCTGTTAAATACTATGGGCACCAGCCTGGCTTCATTTCGTGTCGGCGGCGGTATCGTATTATTGCTCATGGCCATTGCCATGCTGAATGGACAAACAGGATCAGTAAGAACCACGCCGGAGGAAGAAGCCGAGGCTGAAGACAGGAACGCCATAGCCGTAGTACCACTGGCGATTCCGTTGATGGCGGGTCCCGGCTCCATCAGTACTGTCATTATCCAGATGCAACGCTCAGATACTGAATACCATAACCTGTTGGTTATTTTCAGTATTTTACTGGTGTGCCTGTTACTGTGGATCGTATTGCGCCTGGCATCAACTATCGGCAAAGTTTTAGGCCATATCGGACTGAACATTATTAATCGCCTGTTCGGCCTCATTCTGGCTGCAATTGCAGTAGAAATTATGGCCAATGGCCTGAAACAGTTATTTCCTGTGCTGGCCGGATAAAGACTAAAAAAACAGAACGATATTTAATACAAAGTATTTTTTCCTTGATCGCTTAACCAGGAATAAATTAAGCGTATTTTGTAACAACTTGTGCTTGCTCTGAAGGCATTGCAGGCAGTAATCTTCCCCCATGCATAAAACTAAATATATCACTCATATTACAGCCGCCTCATGCAGGAACCTGGCTGTGCTAAGCCTGCTGATAATATGCGTATTTTTTTCATCCTGTATTCAAGCTGAAGCAAACAAGGAACAGGATGAGACAACAGCAACAAAGCTGCAAAACACGGTTGATAACCTGGCGGATATCCAGAGGTCCATCGAATCAAAACAGGAACTGGTTCGTGAGCTCAGGGAAAAACTAAAAAAACCGGAAGATGCCTCTGAAAAACAGGAGCTGGAACAGAAGATTGCCCGCATTAAATTTGATATTACCGGCCTGCAGGTTTCATTTGAACATATCGCACTCGGCGGTATAAATCGCTCAATTCTAAACGAGCAGCCTGAACAGCAAATAAACTGGCAGGACGAACTCGAACAGATTAGCCGGCCACTTATTTCCTCACTCAAAGAGCTGACTGCCAAACCACGACAGATTGACAGCTTATCCAGAGATATCGAACGCCTGCAAGAACAGGTCAAAGTAATCAATAAAGCGCTTGATTCAATCCATTCCTTCAACAACCAGGCTTTACCGTCGATAGCGGTTAATCCATTAAACCAGTTATTAAATGACTGGCAGCAGCGCAAGGAAGACACACAACGAAAGTTAGAAATATCACAGCTGAAGCTTAACAGCCTGTTAACCGAGGGTGACACCTGGCAAACCTCCACCGGGGAATTACTCACCGAGTTTTTTCATGGACGCGGCCTGACACTGTTACTGGCGATAATCACCGGCTTAATTATCTGGCTGACATCAAAAGGACTGCTCCGGCTGTACTGGCGAGCGCGCTATCAAAGCAAACAGGATATCGGCATTGTACGGGCACCACTGCTGTACTACAGTTACCGCCTGGCAACGGCAATTATTATCGTATTCGCTATACTGATGGTGTTTTATGTTCGTGGTGATGTGCTGTTCCTTACGCTTGCACTAATCGCCATTGCCGGAGGAGCGCTCACATTGCGACAGACTCTACCGCGTTACGCGGCTGAAATACGGCTGTTACTCGGTGTCGGTCCCGTGCGAGAAGATGAAAGACTGATTCTTGGCGGCATCCCGTTTAAAGTAGATTCTCTTAGTGTCTACACCGTTTTGCGCAATCCCGCGCTCGAAGGTTTCGTGCGCATGCCATTACATGAATATGAATGAACATGTGTCACGACCCGCCGGGCAGGAACCATGGTTCCCCTGCCAACCGGGAGATTTCGTGCTGCTTGCAAGTGGCAGTCTGGCACGGGTTATACGGCAGACGATTGAACTGGTTGAAGTCGCTGTTATGGACAGCCTGATGCAGATTCGCACCAGCGACTTTATTGAGCAGAACGTGCGCAATTTGACCCGCGAGGGATTTGGTATCGCCAGTACTTTCGGTATTGACTATCAGCATCAGGAAATTTGTCTCGATATCGTTCCAGGTAAATTTAAAACAGCCATAGTCGCCCACTTCGAACAGGCAGATTTAAAACAGGCGATCAAGGATATACTTGTTGAATTTACTGCGGCGGGCGCCAGCTCACTCGATTACCGAATTTACCTGGTTATCAATGGTCATGCGGCAAACGCATATTACCGTGCACAACGGCTAGTGGCACAGGCCTGCGTGGACACCTGTAACCATGAAGGCTGGGTTATCCCCTTCACCCAGATAACGGTACACTCGGGTGATAATAGCGAAATTCCAGAACGGAATGTACCTGCCGCGATTAAAACATCATCAAATCTCAGCCAGTAACAGTACCTGCCGGCCTGAGGAAGCGTGATGATGATTACTCATTCAAAAATTTGATTTTTCTGTGCCTTGAGTTCAAAAATAAATTCTTTGGCTTAGCATACACATATTGTCGTACACGTTCCGGGCTGAGCATGGCGCGCAGCAGTCCCATGATATAAATGATGATGAACAACAGAAAAAATATCTTTGTTGTGTCCATCACAAAAAAATGTACAGCTGCAGCGGTGTGGCTGCCTGCATCAAGGCCAGGCCATTGCCAGGCCATTTGATAGACGATAATATTTGCGAATTGTTCAAACATATCAGGACTGGCTGCCCGGGCAGCATTCATCGTAACTGGGAATGCCTTCGCCCTGTTCATACCAGGTAACTGTTGAGTTAACCACGCGAACCGCAAACAACATGACGGGTACTTCGATCAGTACCCCGACAACCGTTGCCAGTGCAGCGCCGGATTCAAAACCAAATAAGGCGATGGCCGTTGCAACTGCCAGTTCGAAAAAGTTACTGGCACCGATCAGCGCCGAAGGGCCGGCGACACAGTGCGGTGATTTCACTGCGCGGTTGAGCAGGTAAGCCAGGCCTGAATTAAATAACACCTGTATCAGGATCGGCACCGCCAGCAATACGATAACCAGCGGCTGTCTCAATATCTGTTCACCCTGAAATCCAAACAGTAATATCAATGTTGCAAGCAATGCACTGAGTGACCAGGGATGTAATATTTTCAGGGTTCGTTCCAGTTTTTGCTGACCATTGTCGGCACGGAGTATAACTTTACGCCACAAACTGGCAATGATTAACGGCACCACGATATAGAGCAGTACAGAAAGCAGTAATGTATCCCACGGAACGATGATAGAGGACATACCAAGCAATAATGCGACAATCGGTGCAAACGCAAAAACCATAATGACATCATTAAGCGCCACCTGTGAAAGCGTGAAATGGGGCTCACCCCTTGACAGGTTGCTCCAGACAAACACCATTGCCGTGCACGGCGCTGCAGCAAGGATAATTAATCCTGCGATGTAACTATCAATCTGATCTTCGGGTAACCAGCCACGAAATACATAACCAATAAAAAACCAGCCCAGCAACGCCATTGAAAAAGGTTTTACGCCCCAGTTAACGAACAGGGTAACGCCGATACCACGCCAGTGTTCACCCACATGCTTAAGCGCTTTCAAATCAATCTTGAGTAGCATGGGAACAATCATCAGCCAGAGTAAAATTGCCACAGGTAGATTAATTTGTGCGATTTCCAGGCGTCCAATACTTTGAAAAAACGGTGGCATTAAATGGCCCAGGCCAATGCCTGCGATGATGCAAAGTGCTACCCACAATGTCAGGTAGCGCTCGAAAAATCCCATGGCAGCGCCTGCTGATTTTTTCGCTGTGGTTTCACATTGAACAGACATGATTACTCCTGTGGTACGGTATTTTCTGAGTTATTCGAATAGCGTGCCAGTAAGTCTTTGACACGTTGTTCGATATCGTCACGGCTAGCACGGAACTGATCCATGATTGCTGCTTCACTACCCTGTGCTTTGGCAGGGTCATCCAGCGGCCAGTGTTCTTTATTGGTGCCAGCAGGCAATACCGGGCAGTGCTCATCAGCATGACCGCACACGGTCACAACCAGATCGGCATCTGCCAGCATCTGATCGGTGACTTTGCTTGATTCCTGATTAGAGATATCGATACCGGCTTCTTGCATCACCGCAATCGCACGCGGGTTCTTACCGTGCGTCTCAATACCGGCAGACTGGATTTCAAACAATGATTGACCAAGCCATTTGGCCCAGCCTTCAGCCATCTGTGAGCGGCAGGAATTGCCGGTGCATAAGAATAAAATATTGAATGGTTTTTTCATGATGTAGTTTCCTGCAAGATTTTTCCAGCACGGCAGGCTAGGCGCAGCAGGCCTGCCCCGGTCTCTCTGCCATGTTGTCGAGTATTTGTTTATCAGAAATAAAAGGTTCGGTTTTACCTACACCATTGAGCGTGGTTCGCAGGATATCAAGCGCCCAGCCCTGAAGGTCTGGATTAATGCGATAGTTCATCCAGGTGCCGTTGCGCCTGGCAATCAGTACACCCGCGTCGCGCAGATGCGCCAGGTGACGTGAGATTTTTGGCTGCGACAGGTTGAGAGCATGAGTGAGCTCGCATACACACAGTTCACCCTCTGCCTGCATTAACATCAGACAACGCAGGCGGGTGCTATCTGCTAACATTTTAAAAAAAGCATCGGTTTCATTTAACATCAAGCGAAATATACGCCTAAACATATATACGTTCAAGCATATATTTCGTTGTCAAAGGAATTAACCCGGATATTTCATAGGAACGCTAAAAATTTAACTTAACATTATGATTATATTAAATATTATTGGTATATTAGCAAAATACACTATGTACCCAGGACCGCTATGCCGTTTTTGGAAAAATCTCAGCGGCCATTTTGAACGATTCGCCTGTAACCATAGCTATGGCTATGCTTTAATTACGGGCGTCCTGCCCGTTACCCTTCGGGCTCGCTTCGCTCATGTAAAACTGTTCCTACAATTTTATCGGCGAATCGTACAAACGACCGCCACGGATGGCGGAAGTGTCGATTTCGCATCGTTACATGGATGTAACTTAGTAGGGCAATGCAGGAGCAATTGCCGAGGAGCATTACATCGACCTGACTCGCTAAGATTTCCCCAAAATTCTGCATTCCTATGAAATATCCGGGTTAAAGCAGAATCCCGTTAATTTGCACTGAAAAATAAACCAGACATCACTGCTATACCGTCAACTTTGCTGAGCTGTCTACAACTCTTACAATGTCTGAACGAGGCAATGCTTATACTATCCGAGAGATGAATTGGTATCCATTGTTTGAGACACGCTGTCCATGAACATAAAAACATGGCGTCCATGTACGCTCGGATGCCGCTCCGACCACCATGGACGGTGGAAGTGCAGGTTTTGCATCGTTACATGGATGTAACTTATTAGGGCAACGCAGGAGCAGTTGCCGAGGAGCAAAAAACTGCCACGCGGCATACGGTCTCAGACAATGGATCCCAATTCAGGCATCTAACAGTTAATGGGATAACAGTGACCAGACATAGCTAATTCCTGGTTCAGTTACTGTCCCACCCAGAGCAGACTAATAACATGAAAAACAGTATTTAAAACAATCTCAATAAGGTCAATGATCGACTGAAACGTACTGACGCTTCCGGACGTTAAATTAAGCAACATCATGCACGTTGTCAAACTACTCAGTTGTTTGCTGTAGGCGTTTGTTGCAAACCTGCCGGTTAAAAACACCTCTACAAACAAAGCCCCATTAATTTACTTGTCCTGCTAATAGATAACGTCAAGGCTGCAGCTAAACAATAAGTCTTATCTGCTTCAGCTCATTAGCTACTGTTCCTGTAGCAGTTCCTAATAATTAGGTATAATTCAACCATGGCTTAACCCGATTATTGATCTCCGTCATATAAATTTATTACACCATACGTAATATTGTTAAGGCTAACTAAATATAATTCTGTATTTAGTTATCTGGTTTAATAAATAATCTTAAAAAAAGGGGAGTATCATGAAAAACATTAAAATATTGCTTACTCTTGTGAAAACGACGGCACTGCTCGTGTTGTTACAGGGCACTGCCCTGGCCTATGAGTCACCGCTGCACGTTTTTTCAATCAATGACGTCATGGGCGGATTTGACGGTAGTACCTATGGCTCCCTCGATGGAGCCAGTATAGATCCCACAATCATCTGTGGCCTCGGTGTACCCTGCCCACCCGACAATGGCCCGATTACCGACAAGGCGGGCGTGACACTGTATCCGGTCGATAGCGAATTTGGATACTATGTGGTTGATTACCTGGGTGCACAAGGCAAAATCAGGGACTTCGATTACATGGAAGGTTTTGTCGGCAACATTGAGGACGGCCTGGATCAGATAGGCATCAAGATCGCCAATGCGCCAACCCTTAAATACAAGGTGAAACCACCATTGGGCACCTGGTGCCAGGGCCTGGGCGGCACCTCGGTTAAATGCGAGACCGAACAATACGTCGCCATGGAGCATGTGCTCAGTTGCTATGAGACCATCCCTTATTCCTTCGCTGACCCGGTCACCGGAGAACAGGCCATCCTGTCAACACCCGATGGCAGTCTAACTTTCGACTGCGCCAATGCACCGCTGGATGACGTTGCCATGGTGCTGGTCGACGGACTTCCAACCGTCCGCTTAACCAACGCCACGCCTTGTGACGCTGTCAATGATCCGGAAGGCTGCCAGATGTTCCCCAACGACAAGACCGACATGCTGAACAATATTGCCCTGGGTTCGGACTATTCGGTGCAGCTGAAAGATGACGGCAAGCCACTGTATGGCTGGGGTGGAGTACACAAACGTCCCAACGACGTGCGTATGTACGCCAGGCTGGAGCTGCCGGAAGAGTGGAAAGCAGAGGGTGCCGATTTTGTTGTCACCAAGGCACAGCTGGTGATCAATCACTGGATCACCAACAACCCGAACGACCAGCTGCGCCCGGAAGACCTGGAAAACGAGGCCGCCACGGGACGCAAACCCTCCTACAGGATCGAGGGCACCATCGGTGGAGCTGACGAAGTCTGGAAGAGCACCATACCCTGCTATGAAGGTGACGGTGACCTGATCGATACCGAAGAGGGTGCCAACGATCCGACCTTTATCGGTGTTGGCACCTACCTGAGGAACATGCCGTTTGCGCTTGACCCGGCTGCTATACCCGGTGAAGAGGCAGCGGATGACCCCTTTGCGTTCTCCAAGGATCTGCAAGGAGGCTTCACCAATGCCTTCTATACCACCATCAACCGCGACCCGTTCGAGTGGTCCTATGATGCTGACCCGGACCCACTGGTGCAGGACTTTGTCGGCAGTGCGTTCCCCGATGAGTCGCTGGGTACCCTGGTATCAGGACCACGCTGGAGACTAAAACCCAACAAGTTTGGTCAGGATCTGCCGGGACTGGAAATTCCCCTGGTTGAATGCAGCCCACCTCCGTTCCAGAGCGACAACATCAAGTATGAAGTGGGTACACCGGTGACCACGGTGATCAACCTGCTCGACTGGGCAGACGAAAACTCTCCACTTGCTACCAGCAAGGGCTGGGTTGATGTAACGGCAAATGAGTTCGTTACCGTTGTTGGTGAAGTCAATGGTATACCAATAACCAGCAATGGCCTGCCGATGTCCAGTGACTTCGACCTCGCGGTCTACGTCAAGGGTGATGCTAAATCCACGGCCGTGTTTAACGCTCAGCTTCTTATCGAGTACGGAGATCAAGAGCTGGATACCGACGGTGATGGTGTTCCAGATAACGCAGACAACTGCACACTTGTTTTCAATCCCGACCAGCGCGACACCGATGGGGATAACTACGGCAATATCTGCGACCCTGATTTTAATCAGGACTTGATTGTTAATGCCACTGATCTGATTTATCTGAAGTCGAACTTCTTCACAACCGACCCAGATGCTGACTTAGATGGTGACGGTGTAGTGAATTCGATCGACCTGGCAATATTGAGGTCTTTTTACTTCAAACCACCTGGTCCAAGTGGACTTGTACCCTGATGCTGATTCATAGCATGATAGCGGTTGTGTCCACAGACGGTGGCGATACCAGTCCGGCGAACGACACGGCCACAGCTAGCACCAAAGTCCGTCGTAACTAAGCACGGATATTGACCGGCTGTTTAGGGAGGAAGCCTTTGCTTCCTCCCTTTTTATTGGCTAACGTTAACTTTACTGAGTAGCCTACAACTCTTACACTGCCTGGATGAAACAATATTTGTACTATCGAAACATGAATTGGGATCCCTGAGAAAAAACCAGTGACGTGCCAGTAACAGTTTGTGACAGAAATCTGACATTTTTTATTTATTAACGATCCATTACAGACACGCAAACAGTTCCCTGCAAATTCAACAATAGCACGCCATCATAAAAATCGAACGAAATACCCGTACGCATAGCTTTGAAGTATCAATACGGTTTATAAATGCCATAAGCTGCAGCTTGAGTTAACAGGCAGTAATAAGATCATAATTTCTGGCGTGTATTTTGCATCCTTAATAGTAAAGAGTTTTTCACACTTACTTAAGGAGTATTATTATGATCCTGGATACAATGACCTATTCGGTAATGGCAGTCGTAGCGGTAGTATCTTTTATCGTTATCCTATTAGCCTGTTCTCCACCTGGCAGACAAAATAGAGCCGATAAATAGTGCTGTCGTTAACCCGGATATTTCATAGAAATGCAGAATTTTGGAGAAATATCAGTGAGTCAGTTTATACGATTCGCCGAAAAAGCATAGCCGTAGCTATGGTTACAGGGGAATCGTGCAAAATGGCCGCTGATATTTTTCCAAAAACTGCATAGCGTTGTCGGGTACATAGTGTACTTTTCCAATATACTGCTATTTCTTATAATAATCATTGTGTTAGGTGAAATTTGCAGCGTTCCTATGAAATATCCGGGTTAATTACTTATAATCGTTTATAGCGCGAAATAAATAAACTTTAATCAGCTCCCAGCTATCAGTAGCATGCAACAAATAATGTAGTCTTAATCTAGATACCCTCTAATCACCAGGTATGGTAAGAGGCATATCTTTAACAGTTATGCCTCTATTTTACTCCTTGAACATTTTTTATATACCGAGTAAACGGCATACTGGGTCAGGCTGAAACGGACTGACTTTTGCGGACGTTAAATTAAGCAACATCATGCACGTTGCCAAACTACTCAGTTGTTTGCTGTAGGCGTTTGTTGCAAACGTGCCGGTTATAAAATACCTCTACAAACAAAGCCCCATTAATTTACTCGTCCTGCTAATAGATAACGTCAAGGCCGCAGCTAAACAATGTCTTTTCTGCTTCAGCTCATTAGCTACTGTTCCTGTAGCAGTACCTAATATAGGTATAATTCAACCATGGCTTAACCCGGTTATTGATCTCCGTCATATAAATTTATTACACCATACGTAATATTGTTAAGGCTAACTAAATATAATTCTGTATTTAGTTATCTGGTTTAATAAATAATCTTAAAAAAAGGGGAGTATCATGAAAAACATTACAATATTTCTTACTCTTGTGAAAACGACAGCACTACTTATATTGTTACAGGGCACTGCCCTGGCCTATGAGTCACACGCTGCACGTTTTTTCAATCAATGACGTCATGGGCGGATTTGACGGCAGTACCTTTGGCTCCCTCGATGGAGCCAGTATTGATCCTACAATCATCTGTGACCTCGGTGTAGCCTGCCCCGCCGACAATGGCCCGGTTACCGACAAGGCGGGAGTGACACTGTATCCGGTCGATAGCGAATTTGGATACTATGTGGTTGATTTCCTGGGTGCAGAAGGCAAAATCAGGGACTACGATTACATGGAAGGTTTTGTCGGCAACATCATGGACGGCCGATCCCAGATAGGCATCAAGATCTCCAATGCGCCAACCCTTAAATACAAGGTGAAACCACCACTTGGCACCTGGTGCCAGGGCCTGGGCGGCACCTCGGTTAAATGCGAGACCGAGCAATACGTCGCCATGGAGCATGTGCTCAGCTGCCATGAGACCATCCCTTATTCCTTCGCTGACCCGGTCACCGGAGAACAGGCTATCCTGTCAACACCCAGCGGCAGTCTAACTTTCGACTGCACCAATGCACCGCTGGATGACGTTGCCATGGTGCTGGTCGACGGACTTCCAACCGTCCGCTTAACCGACGCCACACCTTGTGACGCCGTCAATGATCCGGAAGGGTGCCAGATGTTCCCCAACGACAAGACCGACATGCTGAACAATCTTGCATTGAGTTCGGACTATTCGGTGCAGCTGAAAGATGACGGCAAGCCGCTGTATGGCTGGGGTGGAGTACACAAACGTCCCAACGACGTGCGTATGTACGCCAGGCTGGCGCTGCCGGACGAGTGGAAAGCCGATGGTGCCGATTATGTTGTTACCAAGGCACAGCTGGTGGTGAATCACTGGATCACCAACAACCCGAACGACCAGCTGCGCCCGGAAGATCTGGAAAACGAGGCCGCCACGGGACGCAAACCCTCCTACAGGATCGAGGGCACCATAGGTGGAGCTGACGAAGTCTGGAAGAGCACCATACCCTGCTATGAAGGTGACGGTGACCTGATCGATACCGAAGAGGGTGCCAACGATCCGACCTTTATCGGTGTCGGTACCTACTTGAAAAACATACCGTTTGCGCTTGACCCGGCTGCTATACCCGGTGAAGAGGCAGCGGATGACCCCTTTGCGTTCTCCAAGGATCTGCAAGGAGGCTTCACCAATGCCTTCTATACCACCATCAACCGCGACCCGTTCGAGTGGTCCTATGATGCTGATCCGGATCCACTGATGCAGGACTTTGTCGGCAGTGCGTTCCCCGATGAGTCGCTGGGTACCCTGGTATCAGGACCACGCTGGAGACTAAAACCCAACAAGTTTGGTCAGGATCTGCCGGGTCTGGAGATTCCGTTGGTTGAATGCAGCCCACCTCCGTTCCAGAGCGACAACATCAAGTATGAAGTGGGTACACCGGTGACCACGGTGATCAACCTGCTCGACTGGGCAGACGAAAACTCTCCACTTGCTACCAGCAAGGGCTGGGTTGATGTAACGGCAAATGAGTTCGTTACCGTTGTTGGTGAAGTCAATGGTATACCAATAACCAGCAATGGCCTGCCGATGACCAGTGACTTCGACCTCGCGGTCTACGTCAAGGGTGATGCTAAATCCACGGCCGTGTTTAACGCTCAGCTTCTTATCGAGTACGGAGATCAAGAGCTGGATACCGACGGTGATGGTGTTCCAGATAACGCAGACAACTGCACACTTGTTTTCAATCCCGACCAGCGCGACACCGATGGGGATAACTACGGCAATATCTGCGATGCGGATCTCAATGGAGACCTTACGGTGGATCTGAGCGACTTGAGCTTGTTCAGGATCGTATTCGACACGGCAGATCCTGATGCGGATTTCAATGGGGATGGCACTGTGGATCTCACTGACTTTGATCTCTTCAGAGACATGTTTGGAAATCCACCTGGTCCAAGTGGACTTGTACCCTGATGCTGATTCATAGCATGATAGCGGTTGTGTCCACAGACGGTGGCGATACCAGTCCGGCGAACGACACGGCCACAGCTAGCACCAAAGTCCGTCGTAACTAAGCACGGATATTGACCGGCTGTTTAGGGAGGAAGCCTTTGCTTCCTCCCTTTTTATTGGTAAACCTTAACTGAGAAAATCCTGATTATTATCAAACAGGCCCTGACATAAATGATAAGAGAAACACGAATGAGAAATAGCAAAATAAGGTTAATTACTGCTGTAATCCTGTTGCAGGTATCGGCTTTGTCGCTGGCGGATGAGAGTGTCAATGAGGTACCGGCAATCAACCCGGTGATATATCCTCCACAAGCAGGTAAACCTGAAACAGAACCACAGCAAGCAGACACCAGCAAAACGAACAAAATAACGGATCATCCTGGTGATAAGGCGCGGCAGGGCAAGCCAGCTCAAGGCATGCCTGTGAGCAAGCCCCCAGAAGCTCAGAAAAATTTTAACTGGAGTAAACATATGCCAGCCGCCGCAACCCGACAGCATGGTGAGGGGGTGGGTTATCCCGGTTATCGTGGTCAGGGAGGAACCGGTTACCCACAGCACAGGCAGTATGGCAATCCACCACGCTATCCTGCAGCAGATCAGGCAACACAATCATCACCAGCACAAAATAATGCCGTTACTGGTGAGGCAAATGGGCCATCGCCCGAGTACCAGACGGGCACAGCAGAGCCACGACGGATAGCCACGGACAAGCGAAGAGCATTACTGCATGCGGCAGCATTCGGGGATTTAGCCAGCTTGAACAAGCTGCTCAAGCAGGGGGCGAACCCAAATGCCAGGGCAAAAGACAGAACCGGCCGAAGCGCCCTGATTCTTGCCGCGGCAGCTGGCCATGTTGAAATCGTCGAGGCACTGCTTAAAAACGGGGCCAAGGTGGATGGCAGAGATAAAACAGGCCATACCGCACTTAACTGGGCCGCGATGCGTGGACGCACTCAAGTGGTGACAGCCTTGCTGAACAAGGGTGCCGATATCAATACGCAAAACAATGGCGGCATCTCACCCCTGCTTTACGCAATAGGTACGCACAATATTCCCTTGCTCAAATTGCTCGTGGCCAATGATGCGAATCTTGAGGTAGAGTCCCGTGAAAACAAGATGACCCCCTTGCTGCTCGCTATCGAGACTAACGATATTAATTCGTTGAACATCCTGCTGGACAAGGGTGCAAACGTTAACCTTAAAAACCGTGACAATTTTTCGCCATTAATGGCAGCAGCGGAAAAAGGTCAGGCCGATGTTGTGCAGCTTCTTCTCGCCCGCGGTGCCGAGGTCAACCTGCACGACAATAAGCGTTTGACGCCATTAATCTATGCCACCGATAACCGACACATCGAGACCATGCAGATATTATTGGCCAAAGGCGCTGATGCGAACGCCAGGGATGGGAAGACAAGAACTGCCATCATGCGAGCAGCCATGCAGGGGCATGCCGAAATTATCCGAATTCTGCACGCCAACGGTGCTGATGTTAATGCCCGTGATGCATATAACAGGTCGGCACTGATGCTAGCAGAAGCCGCCGGTAAACAGGACGCTGTTAAGGTGTTGCTGGAAAGTGGTGCCGATAGTAATTGAAGTTATTCCGGAAATTAAGCAATTTAAATTTATGAGATCCATTTATAAATTTATAATCATATATTCACCTCAACATATTCTTTACCTTAACTGCTGTCCCGTTAACTGTCAAGGGATGCTGGAATGGCCTGAACAGTTGCGCATACGACTCATCACGACTGCAGGGATGCGGGTGTTGAGCACACCATGGACGGTTTCACGGCGCTGTCGTATGCCAACTGTGCAGCCGGTTCATGTCCACGGATTCACTGCAAATATAGCTTAACTTAGTACTATTCGGGACAGCAGTGAGATCCATTTATAAATGTTATAGTCGAACAGATTGTCGGTTAAAATGTTCTGGGTCAAGGCGTGGAACGCGCGAAATAGCAGGGCTATTGCGAAGTTCTGCAACGCGGAAACAGGCACATTTTAACCACAAGATGTCGATTCATGACTTAATCAGAGGTTCCCTAAGATAATCTGGTGTAAAATCGAGCGCAAAACCCGGATCAAATTTAATGCATTCCACAGAAATGCAGGGTGACGCATATCTACTGGACGTTCAGGCAGATGTTTGCCGCTGGGTCTGCGATCCTGTCGGTCAAATAACTTTTTTTAGTTGAGGAAATGCATGGCTATGGAAACTGATTTAATAAAGCTCCCGCTTGGGACACAGGTGATCCCTTCAGAAGAATTTGCTGTTTACTGCGAAGCAGAATTCGAAAGACGACTGAACTCTGGTGAAGATTTCGACCTGGCCGGTTATCGTGAAGCCATGGAGCAGGTAATGACAAAGCTAAAATTACTGGAAACGGAGGGGGTGGCATGATCATCACCGCTGTCAAGTCGCAGAACGTACTCAAGTACGCTGAGCTAGAGCTGGAAAATCTGCCTGAAAAAGGAATTATTGCGGTCAGTGGCAACAACGAGTCCGGCAAAAGTTCAATTGGTGAAACCATATGTTTTGCCCTGTTTGGCAGAACCTTTTCGCTGAATCCTGCAGAGCTGGAAAAAATCATACGCTGGGGCGAGGAAAACTGCTCTGTGACCCTGACCTTCAAGGTGGAACAGCAGGAATACAGTCTGTATCGCTACCTTGACAAAAACGGCAACCACTCTGCCTGGTTGTCAGTGCTGGGACACGAAGACGAGCCTCTGGCACGCGGTTCACAAGAAGTGGCTATCGCCATCGCGAATATTCTGGGCTATGAATTCGAGGAATTTATTGAGTCCTTTTACCTGGCGCAGCGAGAAATAACCTCTCCACATCCTCACAGTTTCGCGGTAAAAACCATGGCTGGCGTGGGCGCTCTTGAACGTGTGTCCATGGGTTACGAGCAAGATATTCTTCAGCAGAAAGAAACGCTGGAAGAGCTGCAGACCGAAAACGAATCTTTGCAGGACGAACTGGAAGAGCTGGCATTTGAGGAAGGTTATCTGGTTACCCTGGAAGACGAAAAGAACAAGCTGGAAGCGGATCTGGAAAATACCCGGGAGCTGGTTGTTGATCTAAACGCCAGTTCTGATACTTATATAGCTAACGAAGGGCATATAAGGAAGGCTGCCGGAAAAAAGGGGCGCGCTCGTTTCTGGTCTCTGCTTAACCTGTTACTGGCACTGGTAGCGGGCGGCGCATGGGCCTTGATCACGCAAAAGAGTGAGTTAGCACAATCAGTAAAGCTACTGGATATGCTGCGACAGTCCATTCCAGACTGGCAGGATAGTTATATCAATTACATCGGTATTGCAGGAGCAGTGTTTACAGTTATCTTCCTGTTTTTCTGGATTCGCTCTGCATCACACAGTGCCAGGGTAAAGGCTTTGCATAGAGAGTCCGCTGAACTGGCTACAGTAATGGCCAATGTACAGTCTGTGGCTGAATATGAAGTAGTAGCAGAGACACATGAGACTTCGGATGACGAAGATCAGGAGCCTGTTACCAACCTGGCAGATCCCGCCATGCGTTATGACGTCAGAAAATATGCAATCCTGCTACCTAAAGTAGAATCTGCCAAAGCTGCCGGAAGCGATGTGGCTCGCTATACAGAAATCGAACAACAATGGCTGGCTGAGCAAATTACGCTAAGAGAAGAACGTTTCAACCAAATGTGCGAGGAAGTGGATGCAGAGTTGGCGCGCGCGTCTCAGGTCGCGCATTTGCAAGAGGTGATATCCAGTCTGCAGAGCAAGTCAGAAGAACTATCAAGCAAGCTGGGGGTGCGGGAAAAAGCCATTGAGTTGCTGGCAGGAGCCAGTAAACATTTTTCCAGTAAATTCAATCGCGATATTCGGGACCTCATGTCCAGTACCCTGCCGCTGTTTACCCAGGGGCGATATGAATATCTGCAGGTGGAGCCGGATCTTGGCGTACGGATTTTCTCAAGTGATAAACGTGATTTTCTCGATCTGGAAGAAATTTCCAGTGGTACCCAGCGCCAGATCATGCTTGCATTGCGCCTCGCCATGTCGCAGAAATTGATGGGGCGTGCAGTGAAAGGCAGGCAGTTTGCATTTCTCGATGAGCCTTTCGCATTTTTTGATGAAGAACGCACCAAATATGCGTTGCTGGCTCTGGATGAGCTAAGTGATGCCCTCAGCCAAATCTGGATAGTTTCCCAGACATTCCCGGACGGACATGAATTCGCGGCAGAGGTTAAGTGCTCCAGAGATATTGCATCATTGTCTTTTACCGCATCGTAGCGTCTTAAAAAAAGCCGTGTAAAAACGCAGGCTCGATAGAGTCTACGCAGGATGGAACCCCGACTCTTAGCAGGCAAAAATTGTAGCAAATAGTGCTTTGTTGCTTGCAGTGCTTAACTGGACTTTTAGTAAAAGCACGTCTACTCTTCTAGTACTTTCAACTATTTATATTGCAACGACTATAGAATGCAGGATATTTTTGTAGGCCGCCAACCGATTTATAATAACAACCTCGGTATATACGCATACGAAATGTTATTCCGTGCTGGCAAAGAAAACGCCGCCGGTCAAAATCTTAATCACGACCACGCCACTTCACAGGTAGTTATCAACACCTTTGTCGACATGGGTCTGGACAATCTAGTTGGTAATGCCCTGGCCAGCATTAAACTCACTGAACGTTTTCTCACTAACGTTGACGCACTGCCTATACCACCTGAACGCGTCATTCTTGATATTCATACCAATATTAATGCAAATCAGGAAACTATTGATGCCTTAAAAAAACTTAAAGACATTGGCTTCACTCTGTCACTGAGAGACCTGGAAGACATACCAAATTTTAACGCACTGCTGAACCTGGCAGATATTATCAAAATAGATATTCGGCAAAATACAACACAAGCTGTTAAGGACCGCCTGAACAGGCTGAAAAAATTTAAATTAAAGCTAATGGCTGAAAAAATTACACGGACTATTATATAACGGCGAAGCCGCGCAACTCGTCCTGTATAATTCACAACTGCACTATTGTCTGGTTACGCACTTCAAACCCGGGAGTGGTCTTACTGGTAACGTGTAGGAACATACACTACCCGATTAACTTACCGTGAAGCAGAAAAGCCGATTTCATAAATACAGCCAGTCATTCTGGCCATCAAACCACTTTAAATCGCGGTTTGATGACGAATGTAGATTTTTAAAACTATTTACGGATTTACTGATTTTTTCGGGGGAGATGAATACAATTGCTCTTTTCTATCTCTTCTTTGAAGTTGACGTATTCTAGTTAACATATCACTAGCTACCCGTTCTTCTTTAGCGCTCATTACTGGTTTCTTTATGACTCCATAAAACTCTTTAGACTTGTTAATATCACTCATAAGATGGTCTCCTTAAGTAAAGAGAGCATAGTCGGTATTCATTAAATATCCAACATTATGAACCTTAAAATTTAACATATGTGTAAATAATGACAGCCATTAATTTAAAAATTACCGGGTCAAATTTGCTAAACTGGCATAAGTATGAACTGGAAAACCGACTACCGCTCCTTCTACTACGAGAATAGCCCTGAGCCATCAGATCTCTCGCTACCCCCGGCTGAAACTGCGCTGCTAAGCATCGATGTTCAGAACACGTACATGACACCTTCGGATGACCCGGTGGAACGGGCACGCTGGGCACCCTTTTATAAGCGGATGCATGAAATAGTTATCCCGAAAACGGCCAAATTACAGAACAGCTTTCGGCAACATGGCATGGATGTGCTGCATGCCCGCATTGCCTGCCTGCTGGAAGATGGAAAGGATCGCTCCTTGAGCCAGAAAAAGCCTGGCTGGAACTACCTGCTGCTACCAAAGGACAGGGAGGATGCCCAGATCATCGAGGAACTTGCACCGCGAGAAGGTGAGATCGTGGTCACCAAAACCACCGACAGCGCCCTCACCGGAACCAACCTGCGCCTGGTACTTCACAATATGGGCATAAAAAATGTAGTGCTCACTGGCATATTCACTGATCAGTGCATCTCATCGACGGTGCGTAGCCTGGCAGATGAAAGTTTCAACGTTATCCTGGTCGAGGATTGTTGTGCGGCGGGAACCGATGAACTCCACCGAAAGGAACTGGAGATACTTAATATGATCTATTGCCATGTCATCAGCAGCGGGGAGCTGGCGAATCTCATGGGGATATAGATTGCTTGAACAGTAAATTTTGACAAACAAGCGTCAATTTATTTATTGCTGTCTATAATTACAGTTATTCATGTTTACCAAAGCGCCAACCAGACCATACCAACCGCTAGCTGATAGTGAACAGGTCACTGCCCCCACAAAAATCTCACGTTTGCTCGAACGGTTCACAAAACGATATACACCGCTTACTGTACAAATACCGGGCCACAAGGAGCATTACACCAGCTGCATTGTAGATATCGACGGGAAATATATTCTACTCGACGAACTATTGCCATCGACAGGCCACCAGTTGCTGGTTACTGAACGCGCACTTCAGGTGACGGGAAAACTCGATGGTATTGATATCCAGTTCTTCACAACGCTAAAGCGTATAGGTGACAAGGATAATATACTGACCTACTACATGAACCTGCCGAAACTGCTTGAATACCGACAACGCCGTATGAACTTCAGAGTTCGCATCCCCATGACACTGAAACTGCCTGTCATCATCGAAAACAAAAGCGGTAAAATAATCAAGGGAGAGTTACATGATTTATCTTTCGGCGGGGCAGGTATGATTTTTCTAGCCGATAAAACCATCATGAAGACCGAGAGACAACATGAATGTGCCATCGAGCTACCCGATGGTAAATGGATATACTGCACTGCCGAGTTACGTTACTCGAAAGACATTTCATCACGAAAAACTCAATTTATCGGGGTACAGTTTATCGGACTTTTACCTCTGCAGTCACGGCTTATTGGCCGCTGCATCAGTGAACTCGAACGCGAAGCTATCAGGAAGCGCACAGCTTATTCAATGTAAACGTCATTTATGGCGTCAATCCTGCTTTTTAGAGAAGGAGAAGCCAAAACAGGCATTAAATCGAATTAATCCGGATATACCCGGTTAATCAAAGATCTGAACCTGCATACTTAAGAGAACGACGCATCCTGTAAACAGGATTGAAAATATCTATCTCTGTTTAGCACTCAGATGACTGGTTCCTGATTTGGCCCATGCCATCAATTCACTGCCTGGCATTGGCTTTGCAATAAAGTAACCTTGTGCAAGATCACAGCCCATCTTTTTTAGCAACTCGAGATGCTCTTCATTTTCCACGCCTTCTGCAACAACAAGCATGTTGAGTTCATGACCAAGAAGGATACAGGTCTTGACGATTGCCCGCGCCTCTTTATCTTCATGCATATTACTAACGAAGCTGCGATCTATTTTTAACTCGGTAAAGGGCACCCGGTGCAGTAGCGACAGCGATGAGTAACCCGTACCAAAATCATCAATGGATAACCTGATGCCTTTTAAACGCAGACGAGTGAGTATATCGAGCGAGGTAACCAGCTCACCCATTAACGCGCTTTCTGTTATTTCAAGTGTCAGGCGGGTGGGAGCCAGCCTGTTACTCTTCAACAGTTCTGCAAGTTGTTCAGGCAACATCAGGCCGGTGATATCCAGTGCAGAGATATTAACTGACATGGTTGATGTCAAACCAGCATCCTGCCATAACTGTTCCTGTTTTACCGTCTTATCGATCACCCAGTAAGTTAACTCAGCGATTAAACCATTTTGCTCTGCAAGGGAGATAAAACGATCTGGATAGATTAGCCCCTGTTCCGGATGCTGCCAACGCACAAGTACTTCTATACCAGACAACTGGTTAGTTGCGATCTCTATTTGAGGCTGAAAGTGCAAAACCAGCTGTTCATTTCGAATAGCCTGCTGCAAATCTATTAAGGTAATCTCGCCCGAGCCTGAATCTGAGTCGCTCTGTATTTGCCTGTTAGCATCTGGAATATGCTGCTCAAACAACTGTAATAACGTATCCACCGATAAGGGTTTTCGAAGAGAGACGATAACCTCAAGACCATGAGCGCGACAAAGTTTTTCAGCTGAGCGCAGTACCCCGGCATCATGCCCGCTAATCAGAATTAAGGCTGGGGGATTAGGCATTTGCGCCAGTCGCCGCATCACCTCTATACCGTCCATTTCTGGCATATGCAGGTCCAGCACCATAACCGAACCGGTTTCAAACTCGACAACATGATCAAAAAACTGACTGGCGCGGGTATAACCCTGTGCTTTAAATCCAGCCAGTTCCGCCACTTCACAATGTAGCTCTACTAACGCTGCTTCATCATCAAGCAGATAGATCGTTGGCTTAGTCATGCTTCAATTCCAGTACGAGCTGCACAGTCCGATCGGCCAACAATAAATAATAGTCCATAATACTAAATATCCTTCAGTTGCAACGCTTCTATGTCTTGCGCAATGAATCTGCTGATAACTATATACATACCACAGCATTACAACAGATTATCTGTTAAACATTGAAGTATAGCTTAAGTTTTCGGGCTATTCTATTGATAAAGGTCATCTGGAAACTGAGTTTTCATCTACATACTTCCACAACAAGAAGCGGAAGCATCTTGTTGGCTGTAAACATTGATTTTAGGCACATACAGTGGCACCGAGACATGGATGGTGTGTCAGCCTTTTTATAGTCTCTACCATGTTATAGTTCTACTCTGCAAAAATATTTATAATAACAGGCCGGCACTCGCAATTTATTGTCATTTTATGATTAATCTAACTCGGCCCAATTAATTATGGATTTTCCTCAGACTGATGATTATCGATTTCTACTATTAAACGACACAGCGTTGCTGGACGTTCGTGCGCCTGTAGAATTCAATCAGGGCGCGTTTCCTTTTGCAGAAAATTTCCCTCTAATTAATGACCAGGAACGTGAACAAATAGGTATCCGTTATAAGGGACTCGGACAGGATGAAGCAATCAAACTTGGACACCAACTAGTACAGGGAAAAATTAAATCAGAACGGGTAAATTATTGGCAAAACTTCTTTAAACAACATCCTCATGGTGTACTGTATTGCTTTCGCGGCGGTATGCGTTCAAAAATATCGCAACAATGGATCTATGAAAAAACAGGCATAATCTATCCCAGGGTAAAAGGTGGTTATAAAGCCATGCGTCGTTTTTTAATTGACGAATTAGAAACATCTGCATTACAGATAAACCCGATAATGCTTGGCGGCCGAACCGGTATAGGAAAAACCCTGTTACTTAAAAAATTAAAACAACAAATAGACCTTGAAGGCATCTATCATCATCGCGGCTCTGTGTTTGGCAAACACGCCACACCTCAACCATCACAAATTGATATTGAAAACAAACTGTCCATTGAATTACTCAAACATCGAAGCAAAAAATATAAAAATTTGGTGTTTGAGGATGAGGGTACAAACATAGGTTCCAGAGGAATACCCGAGGTGTTGTTCAATAAAATGAAACAGTCGCCGATAGTATTACTGGAAGCAGGTATTGAAGAAAGAACCAATATAACCTATCAGGAATACATTATTGAAGCCCTGGCAGAACACCAGGCACATTATGGTGAAGAACCGGGATTTAACACCTGGGCAGAACAATTACATACATCTGTAGATAAAATACAACGACGCCTGGGCGGGGTTCGTTATAAAGAGCTAAAAACATTACTTACCAAGGCAATTGAGACACAACAATCAACTGCCAATGCAGAACATCATAAGAAATGGATAAAGTTATTATTAGTTGATTACTACGACCCTATGTATGATTTTCAACTTAGCAAAAAACAGGACCGCGTTGTTTTTAAAGGGCAACGGGATGAAGTACTGGCCTATTTGAAAGAGAAATACCAATTGACGTAGCAACTCGGACTTGATCTGGCAATTTTGGCGGTGCCTCTTCCAAAGCTAACAGCGCACAAACGACACTAAGCGGACAGTGAAAAATTTTAAAAGCATTTAGTCCACAGATGAACGCAGATGAACACAGATAAAAACAAGAAATGTTTATTTTTGTCATCCTGACTGGAGCGTAGCGTATTGGAAGGATCTTGTTCACCACGCTATTATGGCGTAACCGTCTCAAGACCCTTCACTACCGTTCAGGATGACATCAAATAACTAATGTCTTTTATCTGTGTTCATCTGCGTTTATCTGTGGAAAAAACGTTTTTGTTTGTGTGTCCATTCATGGCCCACCATCACGGCATGTCAAAATACTGTATTTTGTCGGGCAATACCCGACCTACGTTGTTACATACTTTTAATTGTTTTTATTTGCGTTCATCTGTGGACTAAATTGTTTTTTTATGCGACGCTAATGGCCGATTTCAGCCCGCCAGCCTTTTTTAAAACATCTTATTTTAAGCAGTTTCTAATCCTGCAGTAATTGCGCCACAGCATCACCATAAAATGTTTTAGCCACATCCCAGCTTCCAGGGTTAATTGAATCAACAATATCTGCATAAATAATCATTGGGTTTATCCCATCTACATTATTATTACCCTCATAAATTGGCGACCAGAAACTTTTATAGACACAGATTTCACCCTCATCATCTTTCCGCAATCCATAAAATTCGGCAAATTCTTTATGTTTTTTGTCTGATCTGAAATACAGACTAATCGTTTCTGGCATCATAAAGGGTGTTGACTTTGCGATGGTAACTTCTCCGCCCCACAAACCCATAAATTTGGCCGGATCCGCTTCCTGCCACCAGCTTTTATTGTCACAGCTATAACATGCCATAATTTGTTTGGGCCGTAATCGCTCCAGGTAACCATCAACCCAGCGCTCAAACAAACGTTTTTTATTGACCAGTCGCCGCTCGCCGTCATCAAGTATATAACCTGAAGAGTACAGATCATCAATAACGGGGCCAACGCTACCCAATGCAATATTTATTTTATTAGAAATGTCCCGGTATGAAGCCTGGAGAAAATGTGGCTGATTAAAAACAGCAAATATCAACTTCAAACCTGCCGCATTAAACGCCCTGCCACGCACACGCTTATTACGTAAGCGAACTGGCTTTCTGCCTTTAACATAAAGATCAAGCTGCTTGTTTTTAATCGATAAATTACCTGCACAATCAACAAATGCGATTGAACGCTGACGAAACTTTTTCGCCATTACCGGGTTGACAAAATCGGCGAATAATATTGCGTTGACCGGCATCGACTTAATTTGCGAGATTAATGTATTGATGTCTTTTTGTGGCGCCCATGCTTGCACAATCACGCTAAAATTCTGCTCCACACCAACACCACTTAAGGTTATGGATGTCTTTTCCATTGAAGTCTGCTCTGACAATGAAAACACATTTTCACTGGATGCCAACTGTCTCTCCTGGCGGACAAAATCATTTAACTGCATTAAAGCTTGCTGTAGTATCTGTTTTTTTTCCATCAAATGGTCCCTGCTAACGCGTTATAATTCGTTCATAAATAATGAACAAATTATAACACGTTAATTTTAAATATATAAATCAATAACAGAAGATTGGGTAAATAGATACCAGGGTGGCACTTGGCCGACTCCAAGGTTTTATCATTACGACATTTATTTGCGTGTTCGACTAACTGATTGACATTATGCTGCTGTGATACAGATTGCATCAATTCGGCAGGCAAAGGAGAGGCATGGCGGTTTTGACTAAATTTGCCTGTCGCATTAAAGACCGTATCGTTATGCTTATATGGTTTCAACTGTTTTTGTTTGCCCTTATGCAAAAAGTCATACAAATCAAAATCATAACGCGATTAAACTGCTAAATTTTCTTCAAATCAAGCTTTATATGCAACTTGCAACTATATTTAACTATTTTTCTATCATAAACAGGGAAACAAATACTAATGAAAATTAACAATTACAGCCAACGGCAACCGCAAGTGTATATAAAATTCAAAAATATTCAGAGTAAAAATTTAAAGTATATCCATGTGTATTTTCTTTACACTTTGAAATCACTCATAAGCAGCTGCCATCTTAAGCTATTGAATTAACAATATAATTTATATTGCACATAATTGTTTCGTCGTTAAAGATCATTTAGAGCAAGATTTTGAAGCATTTTTCGTGTCGACTTTCTTTTCGCTTTGACATCACTAAAAAATAGCGATTATTTTAAGACATTGAATTTAATACATAAATTATTTATTGCATGATTATTGCATAATCACAATGCATACATCATGAATTCGATTATCTATCGCCCATACAGGTTGAGAATAACGAGCAGTTTCTGACAAGTACAATTACAATACGTGCCGCCCATATTGCTTAAAATGCAGTTAATTATTATATAAAGATGAATATAAAAGCCAAAAAAATACTGCAAAAAACAGATGTGGATAAACTACCCAGCTTGCCGCATGTTTTACTTCAATTGCTCAATATTTGTCACGATGAAAGCCTTTCTTTCAGTGATCTGGCTGCCATCCTGCTTCAGGATCCCGTTTTATACACACGCGTTTATTCGGCATGCCATAGCAATCAATGCCTGAAGAACAGCAACAAGAATCAATCACTAGCCGCTAATGAACGCTATACTGAACAATCCGTCGAGCCAATACTTCAACAACTCGGCATAAACACCATAAAGAGCATCGTCGCCACTGCCACGGTGCATCAGTTTTTTTCGAGCACCAGTATTGAACGCACTGAATTTCTTAAACAACACTGGCAACATTCACTTCATTGCGCGAACGTCGCCAGATCAATTGCACAACACTGCAATTACCATAGTCCTGATGAAGCCTACACCACGGGGCTGATCCATAATATCGGCCAACTGGTACTGGAGACCACCTACCCTGAGAAATACACAGCTAGCTTCGCGCAATTAACTGAAGATGACCATTTTCACACTCTGGAACAGGATGAATTCGGTGCTACACATCAGCAGGTAGGCGCTGAATTATTGAAAAAACATGGTGCAAGCAGCTTTATCTATGATGCTGTTTTATACCATCATGAGCTGACTAAACACATTCTTGATGCACATCCACTGGTGAAAATTATCAACCTTGCCAACATGCTGACCAGCAGCCATTTCAAAAAAGAAGACCAGCAGGTGTTTGATAGCGCAGAACAACTATTAGCTTTAAACAAACCGCTATTACTTGAAATACTGGAAAAATCACAGAAACAGGTAACAGCGGCCGCCGGTTCACTGGAGATGATTCTTACCGTTGATGACATGGACGGCGAAACAGTCAAACAGCAAACCGCCAGTGACAAGTTTAAACAGGTACAGCTCGCTGAACAGGTAAGAAACATTGCTCTACTGGATAGTATTCATCAGCACCTGGCCCGAAGCGGTGTTCAAAACCAGGACATGAAAATCCTGTTACCCATAATCTTCCAGCATATCGACATTCTTTTCGGCATTAACCAGTGTATTCTGTTTTTATACGATACAGTAGAGAACCGCGTTAATGCGGCTATCACCGGCAGACAGCCAGCGCAACTCGCTGACTTATCGATTCCATTGACTGCCGGCCGCAGCCTGGTGACGGATGCCTTATTAAACAAGCAAGCCATGCATTCATTCAATGAAGCCCCGCTGGACAGCAACACCAACAAACTATCCATTATCGACCGACAGTTAATCGGACTAACCGAACAGGACGGCATGATCTGCCTGCCGATGATGATAAATAATGCGGCCATCGGCACGCTGATTCTGGGTGTTGATAAAAAACAATACGAAGCACTGTGGAACCAGATGCCACTGTTAAAGCGATTTGTGAATGAAGTCACTCACACCATCAGTGTCAGCAACCTTAGCATCTCGCCAGCCAAACATTATGACAATAGCTCTCAGCTAGAGAACAAAATTCGAGAAGTCTTACATGAAGTACGCAATCCACTGAGCATAATGAACAACTACCTTGGTATTCTCAGTTACAAGCTGGAAAATGACAAACCCGCACAGGAAGATGTTCAGACCATTAAATCTGAAATAGTACGCATCAGCCAGATCCTGGATGGCCTCACCGAAACCGAAGTAGCAACCAGTGAAACTTCTCCGGTAGATATTAACGCTGTCATTACTGACCTCAGCAACGTCTTCCAGACTTCGTTATTCGCCGATAAACATATCCAGGTTTCGCTTGATCTGGATGAGCGAATAAAAACCCTGCAAAGCAATACGAATGCAATCAAGCAGATATACACTAACTTAGTTAAAAATGCTGTTGAGGCACTTCCTGCAAACGGTCAACTTATGGTCTACACTCAAGATAATGTGAATGTTGACGGTAAAGAGCACATTGAGCTCTCTGTCGCCGACGATGGACCGGGTATGGATACTGAGACCCTGTCGCAGTTATTTTCACCAATGGTCTCCACCAAGGGTGGCGATCACGCTGGACTTGGACTGACCATTGTGAAAAACCTGGTCAATGAATTACATGGATCAATCAGCTGTAGAAGCAGCGACAAGGGCACCGGTTTTTATATCCTGTTCCCCAAGTAATTAAAAAATATTGAAAAACGCACACTCTGCAACGTGCAAATAATAATAACAATAATAATGTAAAAGTTGGGCGACTTTTACGCCACAGAGTGAAAAAAATGAGCATTAATGAGCAGAAAATTCTTATCGTCGATGATGATCCTATCATTCTTAAAAGCTTAAAAGATTTACTTGCCATCAGAGGCTTCAACACAAACGTCGCTATCGGTGGGCAGGAAGCCATCTGTCAACTTGAGCAGATCAACTATGATCTGGTGCTACTGGATTTACACATGCCCTATGTCAACGGACACGATGTAATGGCACATATCAATAGCAAACAAATAGACACCTCAGTCATTATCGTTAGTGGCGAAACCTCGTTTGAAGCAGCAAAAAATGCCTGCACACAGGGTGCGTATGACTTTTTACGCAAACCCTACGCCACCGATGAATTAATCATTACCATCAATAACGCATTAAAAGAAAAACGACTGCAAAAACAGAATACCTTCATACAACATCAACTATCAGAATCTGAACGCCTGCATCGTTATATTGTAAACACCTCGCCTGATATTATTTACATCCTGGACCAGGACGGTTACTTCACTTTTATTAATGAACGTATTGAAAGCCTGCTTGGTTTCAGCAAAGAAGAAATTGTGGGGAAACATTATTCCTTCCTGGTGCACCACGATGACATACAGCAGGCAAAATATGTTTTCAATGAGCGCCGTATCGGAAAGCGTGCAGCTAAAAATATTGAGTTACGCCTGAAATGCAAAGATGATGGCAGCTCCCGTCACTTTGCTAATCGCACATTAGCGATTGAACTTTGCGCAATGGGAATGTATTCCGGTAGCCGTGAACAGAACAGAGCTTACACCGGCACCTATGGCGTTGCCCGTGATGTTACCGAACGAAAAATTGCAGAAGAGACCATTAATTTCCAGGCCTATCATGACCTGTTAACCAAACTGCCAAATCGGGCACTACTACGTGACCGCCTGAGCCTGGCCATAAACCAGGCCAAACGTGACGAGGAAAGCCTTGCGGTCATGTTCCTCGACCTTGACCGCTTCAAAAACATCAATGATAGCCTGGGACATATGGTTGGTGACGAGTTATTGCAACAGGTAAGCATGCGACTAAAAGAGTGCATACGTGCCGGTGACACGTTAGCGCGATTCGGTGGTGATGAATTCACCTTGATGCTACCTAAACTTCACAATGGACGTGAAGATGCCAGCAGACTTGCCGGCAAAATCACCGACACACTAAAACAGCCTTTTAGAATTGATGGTCACGAGTTATATGTCAGCGCCAGTATCGGCATCGCCTTATACCCGCAGGACGGAAGCAATATTAACAGCCTGATCAAACATGCTGATGTTGCCATGTACCATGTAAAAGGTCAGGGTAAAAATGGTTACCAGTTTTACTCCAATGAAATGAATGTGCCCTACATTGAAAACCTTTCATTAGATACCGGTATTCACCAAGCGCTGAATAACGACGAATTTAGCCTGGTTTATCAGCCACAGATCAATTTACGTACAGGGGAAATCGTTGGCGTTGAGGCACTATTACGCTGGCAGCATCCTGAACACGGCACTATAGCACCCGCTGAATTCATACCTTTTGCGGAAGAAAGTGGCTTGATTGTCGATATCGGCAAATGGGTTATTAAAACGGCCTGCGCAGAACTCAGTCGCTGGCGTAGGGCCGGCCTGCCCGAAATAAGAATGTCGATAAATATTTCTGCACGTCAATTAATGGAAGACGATATAGTCAATACTATCCTCAACATCTTAAAAGATTACGACTTACCGGGAAAAAATATAGAACTTGAGATTACAGAAAACGCCATTATGGATGACATGGACAGCATCATTCGCAAACTGAAAGAACTAAGTAATCACGATATCGCCATTGCTATTGATGATTTCGGTACCGGTTACTCATCACTCAGTTATCTACACAAATTACCGATTCAAACGCTCAAAATTGACCGCAGCTTCCTCAAGGAAAGCCGCATCAACAAAGGTGACAACACCATCATCAATACCATTGTCGCAATGGCCAGGGGACTGAATTTAAATGTCATTGCCGAAGGTGTTGAAAGCCAGGCACAACTGGATTATCTGCGTGAAATAGAATGCAGCGAAGCACAGGGATTTCTGTTTGGCAAACCTTTACCACCAGACGTGATTTCACAATTATTGATTCAGGAACCCTATTCCACACCCGGCAGCCAAAACCCATCAGCTAAAGTCAGGCATTGGCATCACTAAAATCAGCAACATATCACCACAGAGGCACAGAGAGCACAGGGTAGAATGACACTTCGTTAACCCGGATATTTCATAGGAACGCTTTAAATATAACTTAACATTATGATTCTATTAAGAAATACTAGTATATTAGCAAAACACACTATGTACCAGGCATCGCTATACAGTTTTTGGAAAAATCTCAGCGGCCATTTAGAACGATTCGCCTGTAACCATAGCTATGGCTATGCTTTTCAGCGAATCGGCCAAACTGTCTCGCTGAGATTCTCCCAAAATTCTGTATTCCTATGAAATATCCGGGTTAAGCAGAAATCCTCGTCATATAAAGGACAACTCCTTTATATGACGAATTTACTGAGATATGCGCATTTTCAGCTTAAGTAAGTGCCATTCAGCACAGAGTAAAAACTTTTTGTTTGTTTATAGCACCGCAGGCGCTAAACAATAAAGAGCACTGTGCCCTCTGTGCCTCTGTGGTGAATAATTATTTAAGCTTTTCCCAGCTTTCATGTTGCGCTAACAGGTCCAGCGCCTGTGCCAGTAACTCTTTTCCCGGAGACATACGGTGCCAGGTTGACGCACCCGAGGGGTGCGGCAAAGGAATCATGTCGACCTCAAGGCCATTGATATTCTGCTGGATTTTTTTACCAATCACATCTACCAGTTTACTGACCGGTATATACTGAGAAATTGCCAGTTTACCCACCGGCAAAATCAGTTTCGGTTGCAACAGCTTTATCTCTTCATTTATCCACTGCGAACAGGTTTCTATTTCCTTTTTATCCGGCACCCGGTCGCCTCCTTTCGGATTTTTACCCGGGAAACAGCGACACACGGCCGACATATATACCTGACGGCGAAAATCCGCTTCATTGACACCAATTGACTCAAACCATTTGAACAGGGTTTTACCGGCAGTCCACGCAAAAGGCCGGCCTAAACCGCCTTCTTTATCACCCGGCGCCTGACCAACCAGTAAAATTTCTGAGTTCACCGCCTGGCCGGTAATGACCGGCGGCACCATATTCGGGCACAAACAACATTGGCTTAGTTCGGCCAGATGTATCGCAATCAAATCTGTCTTTTTCACTATCCTTCCTGAGTATTCAACCTGTGATGCAATCATTATAAAATAAGTATGACTCGGTTAATCCGGATATTTTATGGCAATGCAGCATTTAGGGAGATGTCCGGGCCAAACATAACAGCAATGGCATTTTTACAATGATGAAATTTATTCAAACCTTATTATCACTTTCAATATTTATCAGCATGCCGGTTTATGCCGATATCATGTTATTAATTCATGGCTACCTGGGCGATGCTGATTCATGGGAAAAATCAGGTATCAACAGTGAATTACACCAACAAGGCTGGACGCGTACCGGTGTCTTTCTGGGCAGTGCACTGGGCCCACAGTTATTAGTCGCCGACAGCAATAATGCAAGAAACCTGGTTTATGTGGCCACTTTGCCCTCAATGGCGCCTGTCATAGTGCAAGCAGATATTTTAAAAAATATTATTGATATTATTCGACAATACCATAATGACGAAGAAATCATTCTGGTTGGCCATTCTGCCGGTGGCGTGGTTGCCCGCATGGCACTGATACGGCATCAATTGCAAAATATAAAAGCACTAATTACCATAGCAACCCCTCATATTGGCACCGGCCGGGCCGATCAGGCTTTAGATATTACCGCCAATCACGGACCGTTTAACATGGTGAAAAGTTTTGTTGGTGGCAGCGATTACGACGCACTTAAACATTCACGCGACTTAATGTTTGATTTAAAACACCCGCAACCGGGCAACCTGCTTTACTGGTTGAACAGCCAACCCCATCCTGATATTCATTATGCCTCTATCATACGTTTAAACAACAACGGACAAACCGGTGATTATTATGTACCGGGATTCAGCCAGAACATGAATAATGTTCCGGCATTACAGGGGCGCTCATCAACCTTTACCACGCCCACTAGCCACTTTTTAACAAGCCAGGATGCTGATACAATCCTGTCGATTATCAAACACTTTTAACCATTATGATGACATCACTGACAAAAATTTTATTTACTGTTTTTTTATTCTGCTTCATCTCTGCCAACCTGACAGCGTGTGCCACCTCCCCTGAAGGCAGGTCACAGCTCAAACTCATCCCTGATGAGCAGATGGACGCGATGGGCGTACAAAGTTTTGAACAATTAAAACAACAAACCCCTCTGACAAAAGATAAAAACATTGAACAATATGTGTTATGCATCGCCAACAAGATTATCCCGCATGTACAACAAAACCCAAACCCGGCCCTGTGGGAAGTCAAGGTTTTCGAAGATGACCAGGCTAATGCCTTTGCCCTTCCCGGTTATAAAATCGGTGTTTATACCGGCTTATTAAAGTACGCCACAAACCAGGACCAACTCGCCGCAGTAATGGGACATGAACTTGCCCACGTCATTGCCAAACACAGCAATGAACGCGTTTCCAGTCAGCTGGCAACAGACACCGGTATGAACATAGCTTCAGCTATACTAGGTGGCACACAGGGTGATAATAATGCTTTGATACTGGCGGGTTTAGGGCTTGGTGTGCAATACGGCATTACCTTACCGTTTCAGCCGCAAGCATGAATCAGAAGCTGATTTAATCGGTCTGGAACTAATGGCTAAGGCAGGCTTTAACCCGGAAGAAAGTGTAACGCTATGGCAAAACATGTCACAGGCAGGTGCTGCACCACCTGAGTTCATGTCTACCCATCCATCGGGTGATACCCGGATAAAACAGCTAAAGGAACGCATTCCAAAAGTTAAGCCGGCTTATCAAAAGGCTGTCAGCCAGGGTCTACGCGCGAACTGTAAACTATAAGTACAATGTTATAGAACGCCTTTATTATTTTATAAATTAACCTATGAGCGAAAACTCCTGCTGTGTATATTTAGGTAACAAACTCGCAGCTTATGGCTTTGGTGACGAACACCCGTTTGGACCACAACGTCACCATGTGTTTGAACAGGCGTTTTATCAGCAACAGCTTGATCAAAAAGTCGACATTCTCGCACCGGTCAGAACCGACCAGCAAACTTTAGAACTATTCCACACAAACGAATATATTCAAAAAGTCATCGAACAGTCAAAATTTGGCATTGGCTATCTTGATAATGGCGATACACCGGCTTTTACCGGTATGTTCGAAGCCGCCAGTTTTGTCGCAGGCAGTGTTATTGATGCCATTGATCAGCTAATGAAGACACACTACAAAAAGGCATTTGTGCCGATTGCCGGCTTACACCATGCACGACGCCATATCGCTGCCGGTTTCTGTGTTATTAATGATTGCGGTATCGCAATAGAATATTTA
Organism: uncultured Gammaproteobacteria bacterium; assembly: GCA_963803185.1. Classification (GTDB taxonomy): domain Bacteria; phylum Pseudomonadota; class Gammaproteobacteria; order SZUA-229; family SZUA-229. The sequence continues at coordinate 73,382 of CAWDMF010000012.1, forward strand.
ATTCAAAAATATAATTTACACCGCATTGCTTATGTTGATATCGATGCGCATCATGGTGATGGCGTGTTCTACAGTTTTGAAGATGACCCGCGTTTAATTTTTGCCGATATGCACGAAGATGGCCGGTTTTTATATCCCGGCACAGGGGCGATTACTGAAACCGGCAAAGGTAGCGCTGCCGGCACAAAACTTAACATACCGATGCCACCACAATCAGATGATGAACTGTTCTTCAAAATGTGGCCGCATGTAGAAAAATTTTTAGAAAAACACTCGCCCGAATTCATATTATTTCAATGCGGCGCCGACAGTATAAAAGGCGACCCGATCACAGACATGGAATATTCAGAAAAAGCACATGCTTATGCAACGAAACGCTTAGCTGAAATTGCAGAGAAACATTGCGGTGGTAAAGTTCTTGCTATGGGCGGAGGTGGCTATAACCACGATAACATTGCCAAAACCTGGACAGCTGTTGTAAATGCATTGATCGAATAAACAACATCAAAAACATTTCACAGCACAGAGAGCATCTTAATTCTTTATTGTTTAGCGCCTGCGGCGCTCATAAACAAGTAATAAAAAGTTTTTACTCTGTGCTCTCTGTGCCTCTGTGGTGAAATATTTTTATTCTTTAATTTTCAGCGTGAAAACATCACCCATGGCGCCGCGCATTTGGCTTATTGTTAAATGCCTGTCATCCATCACATCTTCCCAGTGCTGGCAGGTTAAACGATAAACGTCTTTTTGTTTATCAGAATTTAGATACATCAAGGTTGCATAATTAAACACGTAACTTCTATCCAGCATGCCAAATGTTAGCGCCTTGTCCAGTGCAGCCAGCTCTGTGCTTTTTTGCAATGAAGAGGATTCGATATCATCCACAACTTTTATAATTTCAAAAGTATCTGCCAGCACTGTACGTGGCTTCTCGCTTATTTTATAAACTTCAAATTTACAGTTTGGATAATATTTGTTTACTTCTGCATCCGACATCAGCTCGCCATTTTGCACATAAATAGCGACCTGGTCGCCAGCAATAGTGACATCCTGATTTAATACCAGTAAAGAGCCAACGGGTACAGCATAGAACACTGAATTTTCGTCTTTTACAGCATTTTGGCTACAGGCTGAAAGACCTGCAATTAACACTGCAAAAAACACTCTATTCAAGTTAACCATAACTGAAACTCCAATAAATAATAAGAATAAACAATATTTTGTATTAACAGTATATCTATCACATGCTTGTGTTTATACTCCGACTATCACTAACTACTGTCAAGACCGGGCAGCATAAATCCTTACCATAAATCATGCTGACACATCTCTGGTTTGCTTTTTTTGCCGTCTCATTTATCAGTGCATGCTACCAGTGGCTGATAAACGGACAGTCTGAAATTTTTTCAACACTTATCCAGTCAACTTTTGATATGGCAGGACTCAGTGTTGAAATTGCTGTTGGTTTAATTGGTGTACTGGCACTGTGGTTAGGATTTTTCAAAATTGCCGAATCTGCCGGTATGGTTCAGTTACTTTCACGTCTTCTCGAACCGCTATTTTTAAAATTAATGCCGGACGTTCCTAAAAACCATCCTTCACACGGCAGCATCACCATGAACATCGCTGCCAATATTCTTGGCCTGGACAATGCGGCTACACCAATGGGGCTAAAAGCCATGCAGGATTTACAAACCTTAAATCCTGAAAAAGAGTCCGCCAGCAACGCGCAGATATTATTTCTTGTACTGAACACTTCTGCAGTTACTTTGTTACCGGTAACTATCTTTATGTATCGTGCACAACAAGGTTCAGCGGAACCTACTGCTGTATTCCTGCCCATACTAATGGCAACCTGTGCATCCACATTAACCGGACTGCTTTCTGTTGCTTATGTACAAAAGATAAATCTACTCGATAAAACCATTGCACTTTATTTTGCCGGCTTTGCAATCCTGCTCGCTGTTCTTGCAAGTTTTCTTGTCTCACTGCCAACAGAGCAAATGGCAGAAACATCCAGCCTGCTGGGCAACTTTATTTTATTTAGTGTCATCATGCTTTTCCTGAGTGCCGGCTGGTTTAAAAAAGTGGATGTTTACGACGCTTTCATTGAAGGCGCTAAACAGGGCTTTGAAATCGCCATCAAATTAATCCCTTACTTACTCGCCATGCTGGTTGCCATTGGATTATTACGCAGCAGTGGCATACTGGACAGCCTGCTTGCACTCTTCGAGAGTATATTTACATTAGCGGGATTTAATACCGATTTTGTTCAGGCATTACCCACCGCTTTCATGAAACCCTTAAGTGGCAGCGGTGCACGTGCCATGATGCTGGAAACCATGAATACTTACGGCGTTGACTCATTTGCCGCGACGGTTTCAGCCATTATGCAAGGCAGTACCGAGACCACGTTTTATGTACTGGCTGTTTATTTTGGCAGTGTTGGCATTAAAAAAGTACGTCATGCACTCGCCTGCGCCCTGCTGGCCGACCTTGCTGGAATTACAACCGCTATATTTGCTGGTTATTTATTTTTTCACTAAAGCATTTTTCACCGCAGAGGTCACTCATTAATATTCATACCACCGCGACATAGCGTATACCTGCACATCACTCAGAGAAAATTATGCTTTTACCAGAAATTTCGATAGAATGATTTATTACGGCCACTTAAAATAATAAAATAAACTATTATGCACCTGACTACAGCAATCAAATTTTTTACTATCAGCCTGGCACTACTGACTTTGGCTGCCTGTTCTATGGACAAAACGATGGTGCGCATGTCGATGCCGATGATAGATAGCGGCATAGAAGCCATGAACTATGAGAGCGATCTGCAACTGGCGGAAGATTCCATGCCGGCCAATCTCGGCATGCTCAATGGCATGATCAACCTTGACCCTGAGAATGCCCAGTTACATACCTTTGCAGCGCAGGCTTACTATGGCTTATCGTATGGCTTCAATGAGGACAGTCAACCCGAACGCGGCTCCGCCTTTTACCTACGTGGATTAAAACACGGTCTCACTGCTCTTGAGCTTAACGGCGCTAAAGACCTGAAAAACAGCCCGATTGCCGATTTTGAAGAACAGGTCGGCAAAATGGGTAAAGATGATGTTGCCGCCATGTTCTGGACCGCTAGCAACTGGGCAAAATGGATAGATATGCATCGCGACGATGCCGAGGCAATCGCACAACTTGCCAGGGCCACTGCACTGATGCAGCGGGTACTCGAGCTTGATGATACTTTTTATTTTGGTGGCGCCCATATGTATTTCGGCGTTTACTATGGCAGCCGCTCACCTTTACTCGGTGGCAACTTTGCAAAATCCCGGCAACATTTTGATCGTGCGCGAGAAATTACTGACAGTAAACTGCTGATTGTCGACCTGTTGCAGGCACAGTACCTGGCCAGGCAACAGCAGGACCAACAGTATTTCCATGATCGCCTGACAGCTATTACTAATGCCCCCGATGATTTGATGCCGGAACTTGCCCTGCAAAATCAGATCGCAAAACGTAAAGCGGCTTTATTACTGAAAAAGGAAAGTGAATGGTTTTGAGAGCACTTTGCCTGATCCTGCTGTTAGCTTTTAGCCTTGCTTTCAGTAACGGCAGTATTGCAAAAACATATGTACTGAAGTTTGCCACCTTGATGCCTACTGGCACTGCCTGGTCAAAAATCCTTGATGACTGGACCAAAGAAGTCGAGGAAAAAAGCAACGGCCGTATTCAATTCAAGATGTACTCCGGCGGCATTATGGGTGATGAGCCGGATGTATTGCGCAAGATACGTAAAGGTCAACTGCACGGCGGAATGTTTACCGGTTATGGCATTGGCCGCATATATTCTCCGGCACGCGTGCTGGAAATGCCCTTCCTGTTCAAGAATGTCAACGAATCAGATTACGTACGCGACCAGCTCATGCCAGACCTTGAAAACGGTTTTCGTGAAAGTGGATTTGAACTGCTGGGCTGGCCTGAAGTCGGGTTTATTCATTTTTTCTCAACACAACGCATCACCTCGATCGATGATATAAAACAGCTACACATCTGGTTGTGGCAGGGCGACCCATTGGGCGAAGCCTTTTTTAAAGCAGCCAGTATTAATCCCATACCGCTTTCTATTATGGATGTGTATACCCAACTGTCCGCCAAACACGGCAGCATCGATACTGTGTACACATCAACCTTCGGCGCCATCGCGCTGCAGTGGTACTCCAAGCTCAAGTATGCCACTCACATTCCGCTTACTAATGGCATTGGTGGCGTTGTTGTCAGCAACCGCTTCTATAACAAACTGCCCGCCGATCTACAGCAGCTGTTAAGAACAACCGGCAAAAAAATGAGTGATGAAATACGACTCAATGCACGCGAAGAAAACAGAAAGAGCATAGATATACTGAAAAAGAATGGCATTGAGTTTATGTTCGACTGGGACGAAGTGAACATGGACGAAATACTGGCGATTCGGAACGATGCTGCTAGCTATCTCGAACAAACCGATTACATCCCGGCAATTATGTTTGCCAGGACGACTAAATTGTTAACCGATTATAGAAATCAACAAGACACTCAGTCAACTGACGGGCCAGAGCCCGAGCCCGAGCAAACGCCAGTCACCGCTAAATAATTAAGCAGAAATCAGCCAGGGTCAGAAGTGATTGAAAAGTTCGAACAGTCCCTTGTCAAAGTAGAAAGCATCATTGCTGCTCTCAGCCTGTTTTTACTGCTGGCCTTTTCATTATTTCAGATCTTTACCCGCAATGTTTTCAATTTCGGTTATGCTGAAATTGAGATCATCAATCGTAATCTGCTGGTCATTTGCGGTTCCATGGGTGCGGTTATCGCGACATCAAAATTGCGGCATATAAAAATTGATGCGCTGACGGTATTTATAAACGAACAGCAGATATCTTTCCTGCGCTGCCCACTCGCCCTGTTCTCCGCTATAGTCTGCCTGCTGATGAGCTATTATGCGGGCATTTTCGTGATGGATGAATGGGAGTATGCACCGGCAAATGAACGCTGGGCACTGCCATTTACCTTTATATATCCATTAGCATTTGGCCTGCTCGGCCTGCACTTTCTTTTAATCTGTTTTAAAAAATCAAAATGATAATAGCAGCAACACTATTACTTGTTGTTATCGCCCTGATTGGTGCGCCGTTATTTACGGTTATCGCCGCAGGTGGTTTACTCGCCAGCCAGAATGCAGATATCAGCCCGGATATCCTGATCATTGAAATGCACCGGCTGGCATCGTCACCCAATATGATTGCCATACCATTGTTTACCTTTGCCGGCGTATTGATGTCAAGCGGCGGTGCGCCAGAGAGACTGGTCAATTTTTACCGCGCTGCATTAGGCTGGATGCCTGGCGGCCTGGCTATCGTTGCTATCGGATCATGCGCCTTTTTTACCGCCTATTCCGGCGCTTCCGGCGTCACCATACTGGCACTCGGCGGACTGCTTTATCCCATCCTTCGAGGTGAAGGCTATAAAGAAAGATTCTGCCTGGGCCTGCTCACCTCATCTGGCTCATTAGGCCTGCTGTTCCCGCCCAGCCTGGCTATTCTCATCTACGGTATCGTAGCGGGTGTCAGTATTGAAAGTATGTTTTTTGCCGGCCTTGTCCCGGGCACCCTGCTAATGCTCATGCTTGCCCTCTATAGCATGTACCAGGGCAGCAAAATCAACGTGGTTAAACACGAATTTGAGTTAGGCACTCTGCTAACTTCAATAAAAGGCTGCGCCTGGGACCTGTTCCTGCCTGTAGGTGTTATCACCGGTATCTTTGGCGGTTATGTTTCTATCATGGAAGCCGCTGCAGCCACCGCAGCCTATGTCATTATCGTTGAGGTCTATATTTATAAAGAAATTGATCTGCGCACGCAGTTCTTTGAATTACTTGTTGAAACCTGCATCCTGTTTGGCAGCCTGCTCGCCATCCTGCTGGTCGCACTTGGACTGACCAACCTGATGATCGATGCACAACTTCCGATGCTACTGCTAAATACCATTGAAGAACACATCACCAGTCCACTTCAGTTTCTGCTGCTATTGAACCTGTTCCTGCTTCTGGTTGGCGCCATGATGGATATCTTTTCTGCGATCATTGTTGTGGTACCGCTTATTCTGCCTCTAGCGACACGTTACGGCGTCGATCCCGTCCACCTCGGTATTATTTTTCTGGCTAATCTTGAAATAGGCTATTCAACACCCCCTGTTGGCATCAACCTGTTTATTGCCAGCCAGCGGTTTGGCAAATCCATAATCACATTATTTAAATCTACACTGCCCTATTTGTTGATTATGTTCATCTGGTTATTAATGGTTACTTATATTCCTGAGCTTTCACTGTGGTGGAAAGTCGAATAATCATCCAAAAATGTACCTGATGCAGGCCCGGCAAACGTCAATACACATCGGCCCCGGTCACTAAGATCTGGAGAACTTTTGAATCAGCATGCTTCTGGAATTATTTATTAAAATCAGATAAATATGATGAAATATTGAACCGATAGCACTATTCTTATTCTATTGGTTATAATATTGTTCAACATGGAGAAGCAATATGCAAAAACCCTGGCTAAAAAGTTACCCTGCAGGCATAGCCGAAGAAATCGATGTTAACGAATATTCTTCGGTAGCAGATATTTTTGATACCAGTATTGCAAAATATGGTGATTTACCCGCCTACACAAACTTTGGTAAAACACTCTCCTACAACGACGTTGATCTGTATACCGCTCAATTAGGCGCCTATCTGAAAAATGAACTCGGTCTGGAAAAAGGTGATCGTGTCGCGGTGATGATGCCCAACCTTCTGCAAAACCCCATTGCTATTTTCGCCATACTACGTGCCGGCCTCGTTGTGGTTAACACCAACCCCTTATACACAGCACGCGAATTAAAACACCAGTTGAATGACTCCGGCGCTAAGGCCATTATCATTGTTGAAAACTTTGCCCACGTTTTACAGGATGTCATTGATGAAACCGGGGTTGAACACGTCATCACCACAAAAATGGGCGACATGTTATCACCGGTTAAAGGTTTCATTATTAACACCGTGGTGAAATATGTTAAAAAGATGGTGCCGGGTTTTCATATTAAAAATGCGGTTAGCTTTAAAAAAGCATTAAAACTAGGCACGCAGCATCGTTTTCAAACTGTGCCCAGTACCCATGATGACATTGCCTTTTTACAATATACCGGTGGTACCACCGGCGTTTCTAAAGGTGCGGTACTAACCAATAAAAACATGGTTAGCAACATGCAGCAGGCCTCGGCCTGGATTGAACAATTTATTGGTGACGAAAAAGGCACCATTATTACCGCCCTGCCGCTTTATCATATTTTTTCACTGCTCGCGAACTGCTTAACTTTCATGCGTTTTGGCTGGCGAAATTACCTGATAACCAACCCGCGTGATATCAACGGCTTTGTTAAAGAATTACAGTCAACTAAATTCCACGCTATTACCGGGGTGAATACATTGTTCAACGGTTTATTGAACCACCCCGGGTTCAAAAGTGTCGACTTCTCTAATTTAAAGGTTGTGCTTGGCGGCGGCATGGCTGTGCAACGTGGCGTTGCCGAACGCTGGAAAGAGACCACTGGCATCACACTGGTTGAAGCCTATGGCTTAACTGAAACCTCGCCTGCTGCCTGCATGAACCCAATGAATTTAAAAGAATTTAACGGCAAAATTGGTTTACCTATTTCTTCTACCGAAGTGTCCATTCAGGATGATGACTGGCATGAGCTGGCTTTAGGTGAACAAGGTGAAATTTGTGTTCGTGGCCCGCAGGTCATGCGTGGTTACTGGGCATTACCCAAAGAAACCTCTAACGTATTGAGCAATGACGGCTGGTTACATACCGGTGACATCGGCTTTATGGATGATGATGGTTTTGTACAAATTGTTGACCGTAAAAAAGACATGATACTGGTTTCAGGCTTTAACGTATTTCCCAACGAAGTAGAAGAAGTAATTGCTGGCCACCCCGGTGTTGCTGAAGTCGGCGTTATCGGCAAACCCGATGAACGTAGTGGCGAAGTAGTGATGGCGATAGTGGTTAAAAAAGACGAGTCATTAACTGAAGAGGAATTAAGAAATTTTTGCCGTGAAAGTTTAACCAGTTACAAAGTTCCCAGGTTGATTGTATTTACTGATGAGCTGCCAAAAACCAATGTTGGCAAAATATTAAGACGGGAATTGCGTGACCAGTATATTACTGGTACTTAAAAGCAATATCTCACCACAGATAGGCACAGATGAACAATCAAAGTCGTATCGATTAATTTATTTCTATGTAGACCAACATAAGTGGACCATTAATGATGCATACAAAAGCATAGACAACAACTATCTCTGTCTCAGCTTAACAAACTGCAGCAATACACAAACAGATTTTATCTGTGTGCATCTGCGGAAGAGTTTACAAAAAAGAATACTTACCACTGGCTATAAATGTCCGTTCTTCTTCCGTACTTTCCCGATCGAGAATTTCATTAAGCTCGGGAAAACGTCCAAATTTCTCGATGACAAAATGGTGGCTTTTTGCAAAGCTTAAATTTATCTCAAACGGTTTTCGATATTGCTCCGGTACATCCTGTACCAGTTGCGCATATGCCTTAACGCTCAGATTTTGTTTTTCTATATCTTCAGCATGCTCAAGCGGTAAATAAAAAAAACTGCGCTCTATTGCATGGCACTTGCTATCATCTCCGGCGCCGATACCATCAATACATAAAATCTGTGCTTTTTCATCCTGTAAAAATGCCTGTGCAGTACCGCGATGAATATGCCGGGAAAATTGATCCAGCAATATAATTAGTGCCAGGCGGCCACGATAAGAATCAATCCAGTGATCCAGTTCACCATTGATCGCTTTATCGTAATCAACACCAAAATTTATAAAAATCTCACTGTCGTAAGCCGCGCCGTTTTTAAACCACATATCAGACCTGGTAGCATCTGCAGTATAAGGTGTTGGGAACGCCCCGAACCAGAACTGCAGAATATCTTCTATGCGATTAGTCAAAGTTAAGAAATAGTTTTAAGTTGTAAGTTACAAATTGTATGTACAAAAGATTTAAAGCTGATTGCTTAAAACTTAAAACTTAAAAATTAAACAACACGTTAGCCTGCAAACTATTCACATGCTGACGTGCGACATACTCCATTCGCATTGCAATTTTAGTAGTAAATTTATATTGCAAACCGGTACCCAGCAAAAAACCATCATCATCGCCAAAGTCATAACCTAAACGCGCTAACATACCTGCCTTACTTGTAAGTGGAACAGATTCCACCATAGCAACCCATGCGCCGTTCACGTCATCAGACTTCGTTGTACTATATATACGTTCAAAATTACCCGTGTCCATGTAACCTATTTCCAGCGCACTGATAATATCATCGTTTAGCCTGGTCTTAAATTCATAACCACCGATTATCTGAAAACCAGTAGCACTGCCGCCGCCAGGTAAACTATTAAAACCCAGACCACCACCCACATAAAATTGTTCTGCATCCACACCCTGAGACTGCGTTTCTGCCTGCGCTTCAACATGTACAAGCATCGCTAGCGCCATAAAAACAAATAAACCTGTTACTTTTTTCATAAAATCAATCCACATCAACTATTTAAACGGCGTATTTCAACATAATTACCCTGCTTCGCCAATATCCACTAAGTTTAATTATTACAACTACATTGTATTGATGGAGCACTAGCATGAAATATAAAAATGAACCAAAATACACCCTCAGCGCCAAACACCTATGACCCGAAATAACCCGACATCCCGATGGCACGTTTAATTATACTAATTGCAGTTATAGCTATTGCTTTGATTCTGTGGCATAAAATCACCAGAAGCAAAGGCGATGAACGTAAGAAGATGGTTTTCTGGAGCATTATCGGTAGCCTTGGCGCCATCCTGGCTATCCTCGCTGTCACCGGTCACCTTAATATCATCACCGCTGCAATCGCCGGCCTGGTCGCCCTGCTGCCTCGCGCCATGCAATTTGCCAGATACCTGCCCTTTATTAATCGCCTGTATCAGCAACGCAATCAGCAACACCAGCAGGCACAAACACCCCCATCGGGCAAGCAGGCGATGAGCCCTGATGAAGCCAGGGAAGTACTGGGACTTAAGCCGGGGCACACAAAAGACGAGGTCATTCAGGCACATCGTCGTATGATGCAAAAGAACCACCCGGACCGGGGAGGCTCAGATTATCTGGCGGCAAAAATCAATAAAGCTAAAGACACTTTACTGGGTTAACCGGTTTAGCATTAACTGATTGTTTTATTATTTAATATTGTGATAAAACTTCAAGGTTGCGGGTCTCGCTCCGCAACCCCTAACTAAAAAGCACCCGAAAGAGCAAACACCAAAACCCTACAAAAGCATAATCAACACCCACAATCACATGAACTTGTTAAATGTTTAAATATCCAATTTACGGTAAAATACACCACAGCAATACATTTAAACGCTTTAGTGCTGCCCCATAAATAATTACCTATATAAAATTATGCCATTATCAGACAAGAAAAAAGTTGAAACACGTGACCGTATAAATCGCGACCCTGATTTTCGTGAAGCGTTCTTAATAGAAGCACGCAACATGTATAAAAAAGCAATACAGTTTAATGCCGAACTGGAAGATGAAATCACTCGCTTTGAACAAATTTTAGGTGCCGAACCAGGCACTTATGAATTCATGGAAGGCGAACTCGACGAAATTGATATCTTTGAATTGATACTGGATGCCTTTGACAGCCAAACACTGGAAGATGAAAAAAACACCAGTACAATTAACTGACATTTGTATCCAGTAAAACGCATCACAAAAAAATAGTACTGCCATCTTGAACAATAGTAAAAGATCTTAAGCCATAAACAGCAACCCATATCAGACCAATGACCAGCAAACCACAACTTTTATTTATTCTCTTATTAAGCTTTACCCTGGCCGCCTGCATACCAGCCGCAGATGATCCAAAAACCGTTGCCGATAAATACTGGCAATATTTACAAATCGGCAATACAACTGAAGCAAAAAAACTGCTATCAAGCGACAGCTACCAGGCTTTTTCTGAACACAGCAGCCGCATAAATTCAAATACAAAACTGGAAAACAGCGTAGCAAAAACCCTGGTAACCACAACCATCACTACCTTTAACCCGGCAACCAGCCACAGTCACACAGAAACTTTCGACACGGTTTTAGTATTACAGCAGGGCCAGTGGAAAATAGACATTAAGCAGTCACAAATCCCACCCCCGCCCAGCGCTCAGGAAGAAAAAATACAACAGCTAACTGAAGACCTTTCTGAATCGATGCAGGAAAATATTGAATCTATCGATGATGCCATGAGCAAAGGAATGCAGACACTAAACGAAGCACTACGCGATGGCTCTAAAGAAATGGGGGATTCATTATTACATCTTATGAATGAACTCAACCGCACAATGCAGCAATCTATCGACAAAATGAAAGAACGTCGCGAGCAGCAAATGCAGGAACAGGAACAGCAGCAACCATCACAACCCGATCCCCGACAGGGCGAAGGCATGATTT
>CAWDMF010000013.1:0-104196 GCA_963803185.1 uncultured Gammaproteobacteria bacterium
GGGAGGGATCCAAATCTGACTTTTGTTTTCTGCGGATAAAATGAGTCCAACCCATTGCCCGAAAGTGTCCGATGACTTTCTTATATCAACAGCAACATCAAACACTTCACCACTGCAAACACGAACCAGTTTACCCTGTGGTTGCTTTATCTGATAATGCAGGCCACGCAACACGCCCTGCGCTGATTTTGAATGGTTATCCTGGACGAATTCAGTTGTTATGCCTGTTACTTCGGCAAAAACCTTTTTATTAAAACTTTCAAAAAAGAAACCGCGTTCATCACCAAATACTTTTGGCTCGATAATTAAGACATCAGGGATTGTTGTTGGAGTAATTTTCATAGAAAAATAGTTGGCAGTTAGACAGTTGAGCAGTTGGCAGTTGACAGTTAGCAGTTAGCAGTTATTTTAAAAAATTACCACTGTATTTAAAACAGTTTATAATCTTTCTTCTGTTTGCTGATAACTGCAAACTGACGACTGCCAACTTTCTTTTCTGCAAACTGATAACTTTATTTAAATTAATCTATCTTGACTCGCCCGTCGTAACAGATATTGCCCATACTGATTTTTCTTTAAGGGTTGCGCCAGTTCAATTAATTTTTCTTTGCTGATATAACCCATCTCGTAAGCAATCTCTTCAATGCAGGCAACTTTTAAACCCTGCCGATTTTCGATAGTCTGTATGTAGTTAGATGCTTCTAATAAACTTTCATGTGTACCAGTATCCAGCCAGGCGTAACCACGCCCCATCAATTCCACTTTTAAATCACCTCTTTCAAGGTATGTTTGATTAACCGTGGTGATTTCAAGTTCACCACGTGCCGAAGGTTTTATCTGTTTTGCAATTTCAACCACACTGTTTGGATAAAAATATAAACCGACTACGGCATAATGACTTTTTGGAATCTCTGGCTTTTCTTCGATACTTAACACATTGCCATTGGCGTCAAATTCAGCAACACCATAACGCTCTGGATATTTTACGTAGTATCCAAATACCGTGGCCTTATTATGATTTTCAACATTTGCTATCGAATGTGACAGCATGGTGGTTAAACCATGACCATAAAAAATATTATCACCCAGTACCAGGCAGACATCATCATCACCAATAAAGTCTTCACCTAATATAAAAGCCTGCGCAAGGCCATCGGGTGAAGGTTGCTCCACATAGGAAAATGACATGCCGATGTTTTCACCATCACCTAATAGTGTTTTAAATTGAGGTAAATCCTGTGGTGTGGAGATGATTAACACTTCTGTTATGCCAGATAGCATTAATACCGATAAAGGGTAATAGATCATCGGTTTATCGTAGATAGGTGTAAGTTGTTTACTTACACCCTGGGTAATCGGGTAGAGGCGTGTGCCAGTGCCGCCGGCAAGAATTATTCCTTTCATGAGAAAAGATAGTTGGCGGTTGGCAGTTGGCAGTTGGCAGCCGCAAAAACACTAGTTATTGGATTGCAGCTTGCTGTCATTAGTAAAACCCTGGTTATTAGTTTGCGGTTCTCAGTCATAGGTAAAATCTTAGTTAAAAAATAGCTATTAGTTCAGTCATTAGTAAAACCGCTTTTAACTGTCTACTGCCAACCGGCTTCTGCCAACTATTTTTTAATTGAGTTCATTAGGCCCGTTAGCATTGCTGATATTTCTTTTGTTTCTGTTATCCATTTATTGCCTTTATCTCTCGATATATAGCCTATTTTCATACCTATGTAACTTTGAGTTCTAAGTTCGCCGCATGAGGCTTTGGCATATGATAAAAACTGTACTTTTTCCTTATTAGAGCCTCGCTCCATGCCTTCGGCTATGTTACTTGGAATCGATAAGCCAGAGCGCGTAATTTGGTCTTTAAAACCATAATCTTTTAAATCACTCAATCTTTTATAAATATCTGCACTTAGTCCTGCAGAACGTTTCCATACATCTAAATCTTCAAATGCCATAAAAAACTCCGTTTTAAAGAGATAGTTGGCAGTTTGCAGTAGGCAGTTATCAGTAACAAACGTTTTTAACTGCAAACTGACGACTGCAAACTGTCAACTATGCTTTTGCTCCTAGCCTTTCCCTCTGGTAACTTCCATCCTGTACATGTTGACACCACTCTGAATTTTCCAGATACCAGTGAATAGTTTTCTCTATGCCACTGTCAAATGTTTCTTCCGGCAACCATCCCAGGTCTTTAGCTATTTTGTCTGCATCAATTGCATATCGCAGGTCATGACCAGGGCGATCAGTCACATAAGTAATTAATGATTCATGAGGTATATATGGCGAATCGGGGACTAATTTATCCAGCAGACCACAGATTGTTTTTACCACTTCAAGATTAGTTTTTTCGTTGTGCCCACCGATATTGTAGGTTTCACCATTTTTGCCGGTTTCCAGCACGAGTCGCAGCGCGCGAGCATGATCGTCTACATGTAGCCAGTCACGGATCTGATTACCTTTACCATAAATGGGCAATGGCTTGCCCTCTAAAGCATTCAACGTTACAAGTGGAATCAGCTTTTCTGGAAACTGGTAACCGCCATAATTATTTGAACAGTTGGTTACAACAATTGGCAGGCCATAAGTCCGGTGCCATGCTCTTACCAGATGATCCGATGAGGCTTTACTGGCTGAGTAAGGCGAACTTGGCTGGTAGCTAGTTTCTTCGGTGAAATAACCTGTTTCTTCCAGATCACCATAAACTTCATCGGTTGACACATGATGAAAACGAAAATTGTCTTTCTTCTTGCCAGTAAGTCCGCTCCAGTATTTTTTAGCAACATCCAGAAGGTTATAAGTGCCGACTATATTGGTCTGAATAAAGGCTGCAGGCCCATCTATAGAGCGATCGACATGTGACTCTGCTGCCAGATGCATAATAGCATCGGGCTGATACAGGTTAAATACGCGCTCAAGCTCTTTTATATCGCAGATATTAACGTGTTCGAATGTGTATCTAGCGTTTTTGTCGACATCCGCGAGTGACTCAAGATTACCCGCGTAAGTCAGGGCATCTAAATTGATAACTTCATGCCCGGTGTCATTGATGTATTGCCGAATAACAGCAGAGCCGATAAAACCAGCACCGCCGGTTACGATAATCTTCATTCTTAACCTGTAATTTGGTGGAGCTAAGCGGGATCGAACCGCTGACCTCAACACTGCCAGTGTTGCGCTCTCCCAGCTGAGCTATAGCCCCTAAATTGGAGGTGAATCTTATATGGATTCATGGGTTTAGTAAAGAATATCGTAAGCTCTTCAATACCGAGAACATCAACACTTTTCGTCTCCTTGAAAAAATAATTATTATTTTGTTTACAAACACCCGAAAAATTGGTTACTATCGATTCCACTAAGGGACTATCCACATCAATCAGGAAGATTGAAAATGAGCATAACCATAAGGATATGGGGTCGTTGCATCTGGCTAATTATTTCTTTTTTGCCAACAAACACCTCTTTTATTCACCTCGTCAAAAAGTATTATCTGCAAAATATCAGATGCGGCATAACCTTGCCCTGTTATTTTATTGCAGCAAACATTAAACGATTAATCTCACTTATGGCGTCATACAACTGCACGCCAGCATTCTTAGTAAGCAGAATTTATTTCAAAACGCACTGTTTTGGACGCGCAATCCTGCGCAATATTTAACTACAAGGAGTATTAAATGAAAAATTCAGGAAAAAACCCCGCTATGGCTAAACTTGGTCTTTTGGCTTTGACTGCCAGCTTCGCTTTAGGCGCTAAAGCCACAGTGGTCATCAATGAAATAGACTATGACCAGCCCGGTACTGACTCAGCAGAATTTATTGAATTGTTTAACTCGGGATCATCAGCCGTTTCACTAGATAACTTTACAGTCGCCTTAATCAACGGTGCAGATTCATCAAGTTATCGTTCCATCGATCTATCTGGGTTTAACATCAATGCCGGCGGCTTTTTTGTCGTCTGTGGTGACGCCAGCCTGGTAGCAAACTGTAACTACAGTTTTACGACAACGAGTGGATGGTTTCAAAATGGCTCGCCAGATGTTATCGCGCTTTACAGTAATAGCAGCCTGGTAGATTCATTTTCATATGAAGGCATCTTATTGCCTTTCACCGAAGGCGATGCTTCAACCATTCGTGACAGCAATGCTGACATTACCAGCATATCGCGCATCATTGATGGTGTTGACAGCAATAATAACGCGCTGGATTTTCAGCTAGGCTGCATCACACCCGGAACCGGCAATATTGCAGGATCGGGAGACTGTTCATCACAAAGTGTTAGCGCTGTGCCTGTGCCGGCAGCCGCATGGTTATTCGGCTCAGGACTTATTGGCATTGCCGGTCTTGCCAGAAGGAAATAGTTATTGGCGAATGCCAATGCTCAAGCAATAAAAAAGGCAGTCGTCGTGACTGCCTTTTTTTGTCAAACATCAAAACTGCGCAGGTATTTTATGACGCTATAAAGTTAATCGCCCTTTCCAGACGCCGCAACGTTTTATCTTTACCCAGCAATTCCAGGGTCACATCAATAGAAGGTGATTTACCATGACCGGTCACCGCCAGCCTTAGAGGCTGCCCGACTTTGCCAAAACCAAGCTGCAGGGTATTGACCGTATTCTCTACTACCTGATGTATCGCTTCAGCTGTCCAGTCATTCAGCTCTTCGTATTGCTGTTTTAAACTTTCGAGAATCGGCAGCGTCGTCTGTTTGAACTGTTTTTTCGCCTGTTTTTCATCATAATCATCAAAATCATCATAGATAAAACGTATTTCTTCAGCAAGGTCAACCAGGGTACTGCAACGTTCCTGAAACACTTTCAGCACTTCTATTAAATCCGGCCCACTGTCAGTGTTGTAATATGCCTCATGTATATAACTCTGCAGCAATTGCGCAAGTTCGGCCGGATCTTTGTTTTTAATATAATGCTGATTCAGCCAGAGTAATTTCTCGGTATTAAATGCAGATGCCGATGTATTGACATCGTATACATCAAATAAGGCTATCATTTCTTCACGACTGAAAATTTCCTGATCACCGTGTGACCAGCTCAGGCGGACCAGGTAATTGATTAATGCCTCCGGCAGAAATCCGTTCTCTTTATATTCCATCACGCTGACAGCACCGTGACGTTTTGATAAACGTTTACCATCATCGCCTAAAATCATTGGCACATGCGCATAAACAGGCAACTCGGCACCCAGCGCCTTTAAAATATTTATCTGGCGCGGCGTATTGTTTAAATGATCATCACCACGAATGATATGCGTCATTTTCATATCCCAGTCATCAACCACTACCGTCAGGTTGTAAGTTGGCGTACCATCTGTGCGCGCAAGAATCAGGTCATCAAGCTCACGATTATTAATAACCACTCGGCCCTTAACCATATCCTCAATAATCACATCGCCCTGCAGTGGATTTTTAAAACGTACTACGGTGTTATCCGCTGCGGCTAAATTTTTATCACGACAGCAACCATCGTAACGTGGTTTTTCCTTGTTAGCCATTTGCTGCTCACGCAGTTCAGCCAGACGCTCTTTTGTGCAGTCACAATGATAAGCATCTCCGCTATCGATCAGTTGCTGGATAACTTCTTTATAACGATCAAACTGTTCGGTTTGATAAAAAGGCCCTTCATCATAATCCAGACCCAGCCATTCCATACCCTCTAAAATGACGTTAACCGATTCCTGGGTAGAACGTTCGCGGTCGGTATCTTCAACGCGCAAAATAAACTGGCCGCCCATTTTTCTGGCATATAACCAGGAAAATAATGCGGTGCGGGCACCACCAACGTGGAGATAACCGGTAGGGCTTGGGGCGAAACGGGTTCGAACTTTCATAGATTAGGCTTTGTTGATGTGTTGGATGCGGTATTTTAATATAAAAATTGTGTTTAAGTTGTATGTTTTAAGTTATAAGTAAAAACGTTAGGCGCAGCAGTTTCGCTCAGGATAATAACCAATCTGCTAGACTCTGAAACCTGTAACTTACTACTTAAAACTTTTAACTTATAACTTTTACTGCAACTGCAAACTTATAACTTATAACTTCACAGACCATTAATATAAACCAACAACCATGCCCAGAGCCTCAAAAGAAATCAATTACACTGAGCTACTACAGAAAATAAGCCAATGGTCTGAGGAACTTGGTTTTCAGCAGCTGGGGGTGTCGGATATTGAGCTGACTGAACATGACAAACACCTGAACGACTGGATAGCTGCCGGTTTTCATGGCGAGATGGATTATATGTTTAAACATGGCAGTAAACGCAGTCACCCTGAACAACTTGTTGCCAATACCTGCCGGGTTATTTCTGTTCGTATGGACTACATGCCACCCGATTGCGAACTATCCGATACGGTATTAGCAAACCCGGAGATGGGTTATATCTCGCGTTATGCACTGGGTCGTGATTACCACAAAGTAATGCGAAAACGATTACAGAAACTGGCTGACAAAATCAAAGGTCGTATTGGTGAATTTGGTTATCGCGTTTTTGTTGATAGCGCACCAGTACTGGAAAAAGCACTGGCTGAAAAATCGGGGCTTGGCTGGATTGGCAAACATAGCAATTTAATCAACACCAAAGCCGGCTCCTGGTTTTTTCTTGGTGAAATTTACACCGATCTTCCCCTGCCCTTATCTCAAGGTGATTCAGGGCTATCTAATACGCAGCAGACACCTGAAAACCATTGTGGCACCTGCACAGCCTGCATCGACATCTGCCCGACAAAAGCAATTATTGCGCCTTATAAAGTTGATGCCCGTCGCTGTATCTCATACCTAACCATTGAATTACACGGCAGCATCCCCGTGGAATTTCGTAAAGACATGGGCAACCGCATTTATGGCTGCGATGATTGCCAGTTATGTTGTCCGTGGAACCGTTTTTCACACGTCACATCCGAGCAGGACTTTTTTACCCGGCATCCACTTGATGCACCGGACCTGGTCGAGCTGTTTAACTGGAGTGAAGATGAGTTTATGAAAAACACCGAGGGTTCGGCTATCCGCCGTATTGGCTACCAGCGCTGGTTAAGAAATATCGCTATTGCACTAGGTAATGCGCCGACTTCTATAAAGATAATTGAAATATTAGAGCAGAGAAAACAGGAGTTCATCGACGATGAGATGCTCGTTGAACATATTGACTGGGCTTTAGAAAAACAAGTTGGCAGTTTGCAGTAGTCAGTTAACAGTAAAAGCTAAAACTTAAAACCTGATAGTTTTATTGTCATCCTGAGCGAAGCCGAAGGATCTTTAGCTGTTTGGGTAAGTGCAAAAGCCTAAGATTGTCACTAACGTTCACAATGATAAAAGCCTGATTTTAAGTTTTTACTGCCAACTGATAGCTGCCGACTAATTTTTTCTAACTGCCAACTAAAATTTTCTGATTTCTAATCAGAAAATTTTAAAAGCATGCAGTAATTAATCAAATTATTAGTTGAATCATCATAACGAGTAGTATTTTCTCTACTGGCCAATTCGTCCTGAATATCACTGGCCAGCTGTTTCCCGTACTCCACACCCCACTGGTCAAAAGAGTTAATATTCCAGATCACACCTTGCACAAAAACTTTGTGTTCATACATGGCCAATAACGCGCCGAGTGTTCTTGGGTTAAGATTTTCGAACATGATCGAATTTGTCGGTTTGTTACCTTCAAAAATCTTGTGTGGTAAAACATCCTTAATAATTTCTTCAGAACATCCTGCGGCTTCCAGTTCAACACGCGCCTCGGCTTCCGTTTTACCCTTCATCAAAGCACGTGTTTGTGCAAAAAAATTGGCCAACAAAACACTATGCTGTTCGCCTAAAGGGTTTTTACTACGTGCCGGAACCAGAAAGTCTGCAGGAACGGGCTTGGTCCCCTGATGCAATAACTGAAAAAAAGCATGCTGGGCGTTACTGCCGGTTTCACCCCAGATAATCGGGCCGGTCAGATAATCTACACGCTCGCCATCGCGGCTAATGGTCTTACCATTACTTTCCATATCGAGCTGTTGCAAATACGCTGGCAGACGACGTAGATATTGATTGTACGCCATGACTGCATGGCTTTGTGCATCAAAAAAGTTGTTATACCAGATACCGAGCAAAGCCAGAATAATCGGCATGTTTTTTTCAATTGGTGCAGACTTGAAATGCATGTCCATAGCATATGCACCATCAAGAAATTCTTCAAAATGATCCATACCCAGATAAAGTGCTATGGGCAAGCCAATGGCTGACCAAAGTGAATAACGGCCACCGACCCAATCCCAGAATTCGAACATGTTTCCTTCAAGTATGCCAAATTCAGAAGCGGATTTTTTATTGGTGGTAACCGCAACAAAATGCCGAGCCACCGCCTTTTCATTGCCGGTGGTATCCACAAACCATTGTCGCGCGCTTTGTGCGTTCAACATGGTTTCCTGCGTAGTGAAGGTTTTTGAAGAAACAATAAATAAGGTAGATTCAGGTTTGATGGATTTTAAAATCTCAGTCAGATGAGTCGGATCAATATTTGACACGAAATGCACATTCATGCCCCGTTGGGCAAAAGGTTTCATCGAGTCACAAACCACATGCGGCCCCAAATCTGAACCACCGATACCAATATTGACCACATCTTTAAATAAGTGCCCGCTATAACCACGATAATGCCCACCGCGTACGCGTTCTGTAAAATAACGCATCTGTGCCAGCACACGGTTGATTTTAGGCATCACATTTTCGCCATCAACATATACCGGCTCATTACTGCGGTTTCTCAGCGCGGTATGTAAAACCGGGCGAAATTCGGAAATATTGATGGGCTCACCAGAAAACATCTGGTCACGCCAACCTTCAATGTCGGTTTCCCGCGCCAGATCACACAACAAATTAAAGCTTTCATCATTGATGCGGTTTTTAGAAAAATCCAGCAAAATGTCGTCCATCTGTGCGCTGAATTTTTTGAAGCGCCCTGCTGACAACCCGGCATCCTGTTCAAACAAATCGCGCATATGGACATCTTTCATCTGCTCAAAATGCGCTGCAAGCGCTTTCCATGAGGCAAGTTCTGTTAATTTCGACATAGTAATATTTTCAATAAGTTAATCTTGTTATACGGATCAGGGGTTGGAGTCGATTTGAAGCATCGAGTGGCTAATAATTGACACTGTTAATCCTGTGACTCCGACAGCTAACGTTGTGCAACGAATAGGTATGGGCTAATCCGAACAAAGTCAGCTTTTCCACACGACTGCACGAAAAGTGGCACAACGCCGCGAGCAGTTAGCAGCATTGTTTCTATTCTGGCATAGCCTGCCACGCATTTTACGTAATTCAAGCCTCTGTGACGAGAAAAACAATAAGCCAATTTTCTAATTTTACCGCCTTGTATCAGTAAACCCTTAAATACGTTATAATTTATCAGCATTTTGTAACCACACAGCAACGCCATTCGCGCACTATTAACTTATGAATAACACCTTTGATTCTATCTCTAACAATTCGGAAATTAGCGTATCCGAAAATAAACGTAAGAAACGAAATCCGGGTGGCCTCAAACTGGCTGGATTATTAAACACGGCAAGCACTGATGAACAACTGCGTTCAAAAGTAAAACTGCTTGGCAATCTGCTGGGTAATGTACTAC
This sequence comes from uncultured Gammaproteobacteria bacterium, assembly GCA_963803185.1. Taxonomy (GTDB): domain Bacteria; phylum Pseudomonadota; class Gammaproteobacteria; order SZUA-229; family SZUA-229. The sequence goes on from CAWDMF010000013.1 coordinate 9,621, forward strand.
TAGCCGATGCTGGTTCAAAAGTTTACGATGCGGTAGAGAAACTGCGTCTGGGTTTCATCGAATTACACAAGGAAGAAAACAGCGAGAAAAGGATGCGTTTAATGGAACTGATTGATTCGCTGGATGAAGAAACCCTGACCCAGGTGGTCCGTGCATTTAGCACCTATTTCAGCCTGGTCAATGTAGCGGAAGAAGCTTCTCAGTTGCAACTTCGCCGCCGAAAAATGCGCAATGCTGATGCACTGTGGATTGGCTCCTTTGATTCTGCATTACGCACTTTTATCGACATGGGCATGTCGGCATCACGCTTACAAACACTGCTTGACCGGCTGGCTTATATCCCGGTTATCACCGCGCATCCCACCGAAGCCAAACGCCGCAGCATCTTATATGCCCTGCGCCGTATCTTCCTGACCAATGAAAAACTCCAGGACACACGTCTGGGCAAGATCCAGCGGCAACAGGTGATCAATGAATTAGAAACACAAATTCATATTTTATGGCGCACTGATGAGGTGAGAGAAACGCGTCCACAGGTGCGCGATGAAATAAAAAATGGGCTCTATTATTTTAAAGAAAGTTTATTTGAAGCAGTACCGGTAGTTTATCGTAATCTGGAAGATAAAATCCGTGATCACTACCCGAATGCACAGATTACGGTGCCCAGTTTTCTAAAATTTGGTTCCTGGATTGGTGGTGACCGCGACGGCAACCCCAATGTTACACCGGAGATAACAGAACTTGCTTTGCGTTTACAGTCTAGAACGTCGTTACAGGAATATATAAAACGGCTGAATGTTGCGTTTCAACACCTGACCCACTCGGACCAGTTGTGTACGCCAAGTCGTGAATTCAGCGAAAGCCTGAATGATGATGAAAAACTGTGTTTTTATGTTTTTGACATCAACCCGCATTCATACATGCATTCACCATATCAAAGAAAGCTGGCTTTCATGAGTTATCGCATCCAGCAAAATCTGGATAAAACCCGTGCACTGATCGCCGATGCCAACGCTGATATCAGCCAATACGAACATGCTTATGCCACGGAAGATGATTTTCTCCATGATTTATTCCTGATTCGTGATTCACTCTTTAGTCACGGCGACGAGAAAATTGCCGACATTGCGCTTACCGATTTGATCAGGCTGGTTGAATCTTTTGGTTTTTACCTGATGCATCTGGATGTACGCCAGGAGTCAACCCGCCACACCGAGGCGGTAGCTGAAATACTGAATCTAAGCAATAAACATAATCGCCCCGCCTCCCTGGCTCCTGGCGAAATACAATCCATCCATGGACATAATCGCCCCGCCTCCCTGGCTCCTGGCGCCATAGAGCAAACAGGGCAGTCCATCCATGGACATAACGACTACCAGGCACTGGACGAAACCGAGCGTGTCAAACTGCTCTCAGAGCTTATCCATAATCAGTGCCATGACATTACCTTTGATGAATCACAGCTGAGTGAAAACAATAAAGAAACACTTGATGTCTTTAAAGTCATCGAAAAGATGTATGATGAAATCAGTCCTCGGGCTTTTGGTGAATACGCCATCTCAATGACGCATCAAGCCAGTCACATACTGGAAGTGTTATTTCTTGCCACACTGGTCGGTCTGACTGGCAAAAAAGAAGATCAGTGGTTCTGCAAAATCCGTATTTCACCGCTGTTTGAAACCATTGAAGATCTTAATAACATCGAACCCGTACTGGCGCGATTATTCAATGACGAAACCTACAAAACCCTGCTGCAGGCATCCGGCAACATGCAGGAAGTTATGCTGGGTTATTCCGACTCCTGTAAAGACGGTGGCATACTGGCTTCATCATGGCAGTTATTTGAAGCCCAGCAAAAAGTAATTCAACTTGCAGATTCTCACCATATAGATTGCCGTTTGTTCCATGGTCGTGGCGGCACCATTGGTCGCGGCGGTGGCCCTACCCATGAATCCATCCTTTCACAACCTGAAGGTACGGTGCATGGTCAGATAAAATTTACCGAACAGGGTGAAGTGTTATCCAATAAGTACAGTAATCCGGAAACAGCTGTGTACGAATTAACACTTGGCATCACCGGTTTAATGCTGGCCAGCCGCTATCAGCTTGTGCCAGGTAAATCGACCGCAAGCGAAGAGAATATGTCCATCATGCGTGAAATCATGAGTTACGGGGAAAGCTGTTATCGACAATTAACCGACCATACCGAAGGTTTCCTCGATTATTTCTATGAAGCGACACCAGTCAGTGAAATTGCCCTGATGAATATAGGCTCCCGCCCGTCACACCGAAAAAAAGGTGATCGTTCAAAATCTTCCGTGCGCGCTATTGGCTGGGTATTTGGCTGGGCACAGGCAAGACAAACACTGCCCGCCTGGTACGGTATCGGCACAGCACTACAGCAGTGGGTCGGTAATGATGCCAAATCCAGTAAGCAGCGCCTGGAAAAATTACGCGATATGTACCAGGACTGGCCCTATTTCAAAGCCTTACTAAGTAACACTGAAATGGCTTTATATAAAGCGGATATGCGAACTGCAAAAGAGTATTCAGAGCTGTGCCTTTCGAAAGAAACCGGTCAGCGCATCTATGAAATGATAAGAGATGAACACGACCGCACACTGGAAATAACACTAAAAGTAGCAAATATGGAACACCTGCTGGATGACATCCCGCCGTTAGCGCTATCATTAATGCGTCGTGACCCTTATCTCGATCCATTGAACCATATACAAATCAGACTGTTAAAACGCTATCGGGATGAGTCATTAGACAAGGAAGAGCGCGAGAAGTGGCTGAAACCCTTATTGCGCAGCATTAATGCCATTGCTGCCGGGATGCGCAACACCGGTTAAACACAACGTAGCCAGTGCCACCCTAAAACCGAGTTTCATGACATAAATCAATAGTATTGCTTTCTGTCATTGTTATCATCGAAAAATGGATACAATAACAATGATTGTAGGGGGCGCGCTTGTACTTTTAGTTACGCTATTCGCATTACGCCTGTCATATACTATCCTGATAAACCTGATCAATGGCCGTAAATTTCACCATGCACTCGAACAGGAATTCAGCAAATTGCGTTTGAGCAATATGCTCACTGCACTGGGCATCAGTAAAACTGATTACATTTATCAGACCAGCGTCAAAGACATAAACCAGCAAATGAAGAGTTGCTCGGACTGTAGAAATACCGGTGAATGTGACGAAAAATTAGCTGCGCCCAACGTCGATATAACTGAGATTGAGTTCTGTAATAATGAAGAACAGCTTAAAGAAATAAAGCATCTTCAATCGAAAAAAGAATCCGCCCACGAATAGTGCGAAAAGAGCAAAAAAGCCTTATAACTTCAAGCAAGGTATGCATTTTTATACTGCACACGTGTAATAACACCAGAACCTGGTAACCGCGTGAGCATAACAACACCTGCCCACCCGTATGGACACTATTTACGCTACCTGAACAGGTATTTGATTCGAGGTACGAATAACCTGATTCGCGCCATCAAGGTAAACCAGTGTCGGTTTAAAATTGGCCACCTCATGCTGAGACAATCGAGCATAACAACAGATAATCACCCGGTCACCTTTATTGGCTTTATGCGCCGCCGCGCCATTCACTGAAATCACACCACTGCCTGCTGCTGCCTGAATAGCATAGGTGGTAAAACGTTCACCATTGTTTAAATTATAAATATGAATCTGCTCATACTCATTGATGCCCGCCGCAGACAGCAAGTCTGAGTCAATTGCGCAGGAGCCTTCATATTCCAGTTCGGTGAGTGTTACCGTCGCCTGGTGAAGCTTTGATTTTAAAAGTGTAATTTCCATAGATTTATGATCTTTGGCCTAATCTGTTAATTCATGTGAGTGCCGTAATACAGCATAGTCACCATCAATACCTGTATTATCGGCTATCCACGCTATTGCTTCAAGTCCAGTCCGGGGAGGCTGTCCGGGAACAATAAACTATAAAATGCCCCGCGCCGGGGGTGGAGGAGTCAATTTACAACATTTTGTGGCTGATATTCGATATTCTTTGTCTTGTGAGGCCAGGCCCAGGCCCGAAAGAAGTTGATTCAAGCCCAGTCGCGCAACTCAGGAATCGATGGTAAATATTATATTATCGATTAATCGTGTTTTACCTAATTTTGCCGCCGCCAGTATGACCAGTTCCTGATTTAGAGTTATCTCATCATTTGATACTTTTTCCAGCCGGCTGGTTTCCCTGAGCGTTACATAATCCACAATAAAGCCATGGCTTTCTAAGGCTTCAACACAGGCATTTTCCGCCTGTACTATGTCTGCACCCTGCTCAATTTGACAACGACAGAGCATGAGAGATTCTGACAAAATCCGACTAGTTTCTCTTTCAGCAGGACTCAGATAATTATTACGAGAACTTTTCGCCAGTCCATCTGCTTCACGTTTCGTCTGACCACCTATAATTTCAATCGGTAAATTCAAATCATTGACCATCTGCCGAATAACAAGTAATTGCTGAAAATCTTTTTCACCAAAAACAGCAATATCCGGCTGCACCATGTTAAACAGTTTTAAAACAACCGTGGCCACCCCTTTAAAAAAACCAGGACGAAACTCGCCTTCAATGATATGAGACAAAACCGGCACTTCAACATAAGCACTGTGCTGTTCACCATCAGGATAAATTATCGCGTCATCCGGGGTAAAAACTAAATCAACACCCATGGCCTGCAGATTTTTTAAATCCTGTTCCAGCGTGCGCGGATAACTCGCAAAATCTTCACCCGGTGAAAACTGTAAAGGATTGACATAAACACTGACCACAACACGTGATGCTTTTTGTTGGGCAATTTCTACCAGAGACAAATGACCTTGATGCAAATTACCCATCGTAGGGACAAACGCAATGGTCTCATTGTCGCTATGCCACTCGCTAATCTGCTTGCGCAATTGCCCTATGTTTTGACAGCTTTGCATTGTCTTATAAAGAAGTATTGTTAATTGAACACATGTTCAGCAGCAGGAAACTCTGCCTTTTTAACAGCTGAGACATACTGTTGAATGGCTTGTTCAATACTGTTTGAAGATATCATAAAATTTTTACTGAACTTTGGTCGCATACCCAGGCTAATGTCAAGAATGTCATATAACACTAAAATTTGACCATCACAGTTAAGACTTGCGCCGATACCTATAACTGGAATATCCAGGGCTTCGGTTATTTTACTGGCCAGAATATCCGGCACACATTCAAGCAACATTAAATCCGCGCCTGCCTGCTGCAAAATTAATGCATCTTTTAGTATTTTATCGGCCGCCCCTGCATCACGACCCTGTACCCGATAGCCGCCAATTTTATGCACATATTGCGGTTGCAAACCCAGGTGCGCACAAACAGGAATACCATTTTTATTTAAAGCAGAAACGGTTTCTGCCTGGTCCACACCGCCTTCAAGTTTAACCATATGGGCACCACCCTGTTTCATAAACAGACCTGCATTCAATACCGCCTGTTCTTCAGAGGTGAAACTTAAAAAAGGCATGTCCGTAACTAACAGTGCATTTTTCAGCCCTTTAGCAACGCATTGCGTGTGATACAACATATCGTCAACAGAAACCGGTAAAGTCGTTTCTTCACCCTGAATAACCATGCCTAAAGAATCACCAACAAGCACAACATCAACACCTGATTTTTCCAGCAATTGCGCAAAGCTGGCATCATAAGCCGTTAAACAGGCAATTTTTTCTTTAGCCTGTTTCATTTCCGCTAATCGACGGACAGTTACTTTTTTTCTGCTATCTGTTTGTGCGCTCATTAGTTACTCAAATATTAGTTGTATGTTTTAAGTTGTATGTTATAGGTTTTTAACTGCTAACTTAAAACTTTCAACTTATAACTAATGTTTTATAAAGCGACCTGTGTCGGGTTAAAATAATGCCGTCCCGACTGCACTTCAATAATTTGCTGGTGTAATAATAAATAATCTGCATCATTATTTGCAAAATCAATGTCTGCTGCATTAACGATTAATAATGGTGCATTATTATACAAATAAAAAAATTGAATGTAAGCGTCACATAATCGTTGTAAATATGCAGCCTCTATAAAGCGCTCATGCTTTAAACCTCGCTTTTGAATTCGTTCCAGCAATACTTCCACCGGTGCCTGCAAATAAACTACAAGGTCAGGTCTTGGCATATCAATGGTTAAACTGGCGTAAACCTGTTCATACAAATCAAGTTCATCAGAACTTAAAGTGAGTTCTGCAAATAATCGGTCTTTCTCAATAAGATAATCAGCGACACGCACAGGGTTAAACATATCCCCCTGTTTCATTGCTTTTAACTGACGTGCCCGTTGCAACAAAAAAAACAACTGCGTTGGCAGTGCCGCCGCAGCGGGGTTTTCATAAAACTTTTCCAGAAAAGGGTTTTCATCTGCGCCTTCAAGTAGTAGATCACTACCAAATGAAGATGCGAGTTTATTAGCCAGTGTTGTCTTACCGACACCTATCGGGCCTTCGATAACAATAAAACCGGGGACTTCACGCTTTAAAGCTAATTCAGATTCACTATGTTCGAGCTGAGAACCCATACAATTTTACCTGTTTATACTGCCAACAAACTGGCAGGCAAAATCAGAGCTTACATCGCCCGTTAATTTCACCATGCTATTTAATTTTCCTTTGCCAGGCAAATCTATCTCAGGCTTTATTTTCAACAACGGCAGATAAACAAAGTCACGTTGACAAATACCCGGATGCGGCACGCACAATTCCCGGGTATTAATTTGCTGGTCAGCATATAACAAAATATCCAGATCAATAGTACGCTCACCCCAATGACGCCTTTTAACGCGGTGTTGCTGTTTTTCTATTTGCTGGCAATGTTTCAATAATTGACTAACACCTATTGTAGTTTCTAACTCAATAACAGCATTCACATAATCCGGCTGATCTTCAGGCCCCATCGGCTTGCTTTTAAAATAGCCTGAGTCTGTTTTCACTTCCGTGCCCGCTAAATTATTTAATGCGATGATCGCATTTTTTATTTGCTGATATGGCTGCTCTAAATTACTGCCCAGTCCAATGTAAGCAATTTTGGTTTTGTGGCTTAAAGGCACCTCTATTCAATCCTGCTGTTCTGGCCTACTGAGCTGGTTTATTAGCTTTTTTCCTGCCTGGCGAGCGGCGAGACCTGGCACCACTTGCCGATCGTTTTTTCGGCGTGGAAAACAGTAGCTTTCTCTGTTGCTCTGCTGTCTGTTGCTGTATCTCCGTCCACCATTGACAGTCCTGTTGTAAATTGTCATCCGCAGTGTCTTCAACTGCTTGCGCACGAATACATAAAAAATCATATCCCGCGCGAAATTTTTCGTGCTCTAATACAGCTATTGCACGTTTTCCTGCACGATAATGAAACCGGGTTTGCAAGCCCCAGATATCCCGCATGGTTGAAGTAAATCGCTTGGGTATCGAAACACTGGCCGCTTGTTGGCTTAATATTTTAGTCGCTACCTTTTGTATGGCAACAGAGTACGGCATACCCTTAGCAACAATTTCTTTGGTGCGTGAGTTCACTGGCTGCCATAACAATGCTGCCAGTAAAAAGGCAGGTGTAACACGCATGTCATTTTTAATACGATCATCGGTGCTTTTCATGGCGATGAACAGCACCTTTTTAACACTTTCATCCTGCTTGATCGATTTATCTGCCTCGGGAAACAAATATTGAAGTAAATCAAATTCCAGTAGCAATTCAAAACTACGAACAGCGTTGCCCGAATGAAACAGTTTTAATACTTCTTCATACAACCTGGCGGCGGGAATATCATTCAATAAATGGCCCAATTCGTAAATCGGTAATTTACTGGCTTCATCAATAGCAAAATCCAGCTTGGCTGAAAAACGAAGCGCACGTAACATTCTTACCGGATCTTCTCGATAACGGGTTTCTACATCACCAATTAAATGCAACCGCTTCTGCTTTATGTCCTCAAATCCACCAACAAAATCGATTACACTAAAATCGGAAATATCGTAATACAGGGCATTGGCGGTAAAATCCCGACGCCAGACATCTTCCGCCAGTTCACCAAAAACATTATCTCGAACAATACGACCGCTTTCATTCTGGATACCCGATGGTGTGAGATCATGACTAGCGCGATAGGTGGCGACTTCGATAATCTGCCGGCCAAAATGAACATGTGCAAGTCGAAAACGACGACCAATTAATCGACAGTTACGAAATAATTTATTTACCTGCTCCGGTGTGGCATCAGTCGCCACGTCAAAATCTTTTGGTGTAAGACCCAACAATAAATCACGGACCGCACCACCAACCAGGCAGGCGTGGTAACCGGCTTTATGCAAACGATACAAAACTTTTAACGCGTGATCATCGATGTTGTCGCGCGAGATGCCATGCTCGCCACGACTAAAAATAACCACATCATGGCTTACCGAATTTTTCGCTGTACTGCTTGCTGTAGTGCGCTTTGTTTTACTTGCCGTCTTGCTTTTTGCCTTTCTTTTATTCGGACGATCACCGGCAGCATGCGGCACTGAAGGTGACCGCTTAGATGACGAGTGTTTTTTCTTTAATGACTTTATCCAGTTCAGCATGTTTATATCAATCTTTCTTAATCAGCATCTTTAATCCAGCTTTTTTTATTAATCCCGCTTCTATTAATCCCGCTTCTATTAATCAATTTCTTTCAATATCAAGGTTAAGCCATCACCGATGGTGAGCAGACTTTGACTGACACGATCATCATCTTTTAGCATGTCGTTAAAACGGCGAATGGCGCGCGTTCCAGGTTCCTTATTTTCAGTATCTGCAACTGCACCCGACCACAAGGTGTTATCGACAGCAATGATTCCACCTTTTCTCAACAGGCGTAGTGCCATTTCATAATACATGATGTAGTTTTGCTTATCGGCATCAATAAAAATAAAGTCAAATGACTTTTCGCCGCCATCATCAAGCAACATCTGTAATGTCTGCTCTGCCGGCTGGATATGTAAATCAATTTTATTCTCTAGCCCAGCCAAAACCCAGTACTTTTTGGCAATGTCTGTCCACTGTGGTGATATATCACAACAGATCAGCTTGCCATTTTCAGGCATGGCGCTGGCGACACAGATTGAGCTATAACCGGTAAAAGTACCAATCTCGATGGCACATTTTGCCCCCATCAATTTAATCAACAATGACATAAACTGACCCTGCTCAGGCGAAATTTGCATCACAGAATACTCTATTTTTGCGGTTTCTTCACGCAACTGTCGCAACAGCTCTGGCTCATTAATAGAAACGTCACAAAGATAGTCGTAGATGCGGTCATCAATTGACAGCGTTCGATTGCTCAAGAAAAAACACCCTGAAAAAACTCGATTTATAATTAATCGAAAATTATACCAAAAACAGAGACTTATAACACGGCGTAGTGCCAATATTTGTTATATATACTCAGCCGAAACGCTTTATGACTATTACAAAGGTAATTTTATTGTACCATTCAGTCGATATTCACAGTAATCCTGCAGAATCTGCCGATGATCAAATGCCAGTTCAACATCGACATTAAATGGATCAAACAACGCAATATCTTTAGCATCATCAGCTGCAACAGGTTTTCCAGCGGCACTGCCAACAAATACAGCACAGGCCGTATGCCCTCTAAAGTCACGCTTGGGGTCTGAATAAATACCAAGCAAAATATCAAGATCGACTTCCAGGCTGGTCTCTTCAAGCGCCTCACGCTGTGCTGCAGTTGCAATGGTTTCCCCGACTTCAACAAACCCACCTGGAATTGCCCAGCCATAAGGTTCGTATTTCCGTTCAATAAGGACAATCGGCTTATCATCGAACATTGGTATTTCAATGATGACATCGGCGGTAATGAGTGGCGTGACAGGTTTGGTCATTTTATTAGTTGTAAGTTTTAAGTTTTAAGTTCATTGTAAAAAAACCGTTATAATTATCAAGCAGTTTTATATTATTAACTTGCAACTTTTAACTTACAACTTAAAACTTATAACTTATAACTTATTTTTAAAGTTTCGCAACTGCTCGCGTTCATGCTTACCGGGTTTACGCTTTGGCACCGGTCTCGTGGCTGAAGCCAGTTTTTTCATTTTCTGTTCCTGCTCACGTTTTAACCGACTTAGCTCAGATTCTTCATAGCTTAAACAAGCTTCTTTCGCCGGTCGCCGCGTTTTATTGATGCCGGTAATGGTCACTTCATATAAATCATAATTTTTCTGAATAGATAAAACATCACCTATTTTGACCAGCCGCCCGGCTTTAACGCGCTGTCCATTTAAATGAACCTTACCACCATTAACAGCATTACTAGCCAATGCCCGAGTTTTAAAAAATCGAGAGGTCCACAACCACTTATCAATTCTAATTCCGTCTTTTGTCATATGCCGTTATTTTGTCAGATTAATAAAGCTATCCCAACGATGCCTAATAGCCACCACCAAAGACTGCTACTTTCCTGTTCAGGCTTTTCAGGCTCTTTAAGCTCTGTTTTTACCACAGGTTTAATCACACCCGGTTTAATTTTCATTTTCCTGGGCACCGCTTTTGGCAATGGCACATAAGCGGTTTCACCTTTGGCGATGACTTCATTTCCCGCTTCATTATGCACATTAACCAGGCCTTTGATCACTTCCAGATAAAGCCCGTCATCTGCATCAATGGTACCGCCACAGCCTTTGGACTGGAATACTCGCAAGGCATATTCTGTGCCACGCACACCAACACTGGCTAGCGGTGTTTTTAACTCATAAACATCTTCTGTCATTTTCCCGATCTTGCCGGTTATTTTTTTCAAACTGCCCTGTAGTAAATTCAGGATACTTTTGCGATTGCTGTTATTTAACGCGTATTCTTCAATCACCATAATACTGAAACACCTCAAATCCAGTATGGCTTCATCAATCATACGAAGACGCACAGAACCGTTTTCGCCAGTAACAACCTTGTCACCTAAAAAGACCGGGGAACCAGTTGATAATTCTCGTGACACTTTCCTTTTATCAACCGCAATCACACTACCACTGTTTTCTACGACAATCCCTACCTGTTGTCTTTTTACCGGTTTTACCGGCTCAGAACGAACCACAACTTTTTGCGGTAAAGTCAGGCGCACACCTGCTTTCATCTGCGTTGGATCATTATTGATAAACGCATGTGGATTTTGTCGTACGATATCGTTAGTTATTTTCGGCCACTGTTTTACCCGATTGGGATATAACTGTTTAACGATATTATGCAGTGTTTGCCCTTTTTGCACATGCAGATAGCGGATATCAGTGTTATAGGCTTCTTTGGCGAATGAGACCGATGGATGAAAACCGAGTACAAATAAAAAAATCAATAACTTAACTAGGAACATCTTTACTTTGGAGAGGTAGTTTGAATACTCAAAGTATAGCTATAGATGTTCTGTTTTTGAGAAATTCTTTACAATAATGCTAAGGAACCTCTGAATAAGTCATGAATCGACATCTTGTGATTAAAATGGCCTGCTTCAAGGCGTGTAACGCGCGTAATAGCAGGGCTATTGCGAAGTTTCACAACGATGAAGCAGGCCATTTAACCGACAATCTGTTCGAACCAGACTTAATCAGAGATTCCCTAAAACTTATTTAGTCCACGAAGCACGCACTAAAATGCCGGGAGCATTTTGAACGTACGCTAGTACGGTCCGAAGGACGTAGCACAGGAGGCGCGTAGTAAAACACGCAAATATTTTTAAGCTAAAAAAAGCTTTTATCTGTGTTGACATGCAGGGATAGCGCTAATGTAGCCTGCGCATGGAGCGCAGGAGCTACCATCTGCGTGCATCTGTGGACTGCTATTTTCTTTATTTGTCTAACAGTTTATTCACTCGTTTCACAAAACCAGCTGCATCTTCCAGAGGCGCACCGGCTGCAAGCTGTGCCTGCTCAAATAACAGATGCGTATAATCTTCAAACTGGTCATCGTCTGTTATATCGTTAAGTTTTTTAACCAGACTATGATCTGGATTTAACTCCAGTATTGGTGCTGATTTTGGCGCATATTGCCCCGCCGCCTCCATAATCTGCTGCATTTGTGCACTCATGTCGTTTTCTTCTAATACCAGACACGACGGCGAATCTGTTAAGCGTTGCGATAAACGAACTTCTTTGACTTTATCACCCAGCACTTTAGTCGCATGTTCAATAACCGAGGTAAAAGTTTTTTCTGTTTCTGCAAGTTCCTTCTTATCTTCTTCCTCGTCAATATCAAGCGTACCACGAGCTACTGACTGCAGTTTTTTACCGTCCACTTCAGTCAGGTGTGATACCAGCCATTCATCAACACGGTCACTCAATAACAATACTTCAATGCCTTTTTTCTTGAACACTTCCAGGTGCGGGCTATTTTTTGCTGCCGTGTAATTATCTGCAACAATGTAATAAATTTTCTCCTGGTTATCAGGCATACGCGAAATATAATCATCCAGAGTAACGTTCTGTTCATCATTGCCATTATGTGTACTGGCAAACAACAATAGTTTTGCAATACGCTCTTTGTTTACCATGTCTTCGATTGGACCTTCTTTCAGCACCTGGCCAAAAGATTTCCAGAAAGTCGCATATTTTTCAGCATCCTTTTTCTGCAGAGACTCAAGCAAACCCAGCACTTTCTTCACTGAAGCACCGCGAATTCGATCGATTACCTTGTTCTGCTGCAATATCTCACGTGATACATTTAATGGTAAATCATCTGAATCGATAACACCTTTAACAAAACGTAAATAGGTAGGCATCAACTGTTCTGCATCGTCCATAATGAAAATACGTTTTACATACAGTTTTACCCCGCGTTTATGGTCACGGTCGAATAAATCAAACGGTGGATTGGTTGGTATGTAAAGCAACGATGTATAACTTTGATTGCCTTCTACTTTTGAGTGTGTCCAGCTCATCGGGTCGGCAAAATCCATGCTGACGTGTTTATAAAATTCCTTATAGTCTTCGTCAGAAATATCACTTTTATCACGAGCCCACAATGCAGATGCGCTGTTTACGCGCACCTCTTTGGTGATGACGTTACCATCAGCATCTTTTTCAGGCTTGCCTTCATCATCCAGCGCTGCTTCAGTCATCATTACTGGAATTGAAATATGATCAGAATACTGCTTGATTATGCTTTTCAGGCGATAGGGGCTGGCGAATTCGGTTTCGCCCTCTTTCAGATGCAGGGTAACTTTGGTGCCGCGTGTTTCCTTGTCAATATTTTCCAGCGAGAAACTGCCTTCGCCATCAGATTCCCAACGAACAGCTTCATCGGAAGCAACACCTGCACGGCGTGTCTCCAGGGTAACTTTATCTGCTACGATGAAACTGGAATAAAATCCCACACCAAACTGACCGATCATCTGAGCGTCTTTAGCCTGATCACCACTCATCGCCTCAAGGAATTTTCTTGTTCCTGAACTGGCAATTGTGCCTACATTATCAATCACTTCCTGACGCGACATACCAATACCATTATCACTAATAGTGATGGTTTTAGCTTCTTCATCAAAAGCAACGTGGATCGATAATTCAGAATCGCCGTCATACAGACTATCGTCGGCCAAAGCCTCAAAACGAAACTTATCACAGGCATCAGATGCATTCGATACAAGTTCCCGCAGGAATATTTCTTTATTTGAATACAGTGAATGGGTCATCAAATGCAGGATTTGACGGGCTTCTGTTTGAAATTCGAGGGTTTCTTTACTCGCTTCGACGCTCATTTTTTACTCCAAAAAATAGAAAATTAGTAATAATTTTGCTGGTTCTGTTGAATATGGGAATGAAAAAGCTATTATCAAGGCATAGTATGGGAAGTAATTAAAAAAATACTCTCTCTTTATAAACTATCTAAATGTCAACAATACGGCTCAGCACTACTTCACTCGAGCCTTCTTAATACTCAAAAAATAAATTTATAAAAAGGGATAAAGTCCAAGCTAACTCAAGTATTTACCGACTTATTACGGGGCACCCTGTTTTGAAAAAGTATTTTATTTCACGCATTATATATGCCTTACTGCTATCTTTATTTTCAGTGAACGCCTCAGCTGAAAAATACAATCTGTCCATACAGCCCGTATTACCTGCTAATCAGATAAAGGCCAATTATCAGCCTCTTTCAGACTATCTTGCTAAAAAGACCGGTCACGAATTCACTATTATTGCTTACAGGGATTTTCTGACTTACTGGATACGCATGAAAAAGGGCAAAAACCTGCACTTCATCCTGGATGCCGCACATTTTACCGATTTCCGCATTCAGCGGAAAGATTACCAGGTACTGGTAAAAATACCTGATACGGTTAGTTTTACTGTAGTAACCAATGAAGAAAATTTTGTTTTTGATATGGATGAGCTGATTTCAAAAAGGATAGCATCAATGCCTTCCCCGGGCCTGGGTGCAATAAGATTAAATCAAATGTTTCCTAATCCATTACGGCTACCGATTAGTATCCAGGCCAGTGACTCAATTGATGCCGTAAACAAAGTACTGGATGGTTCTGTTGTTGCGGCCATTATCCCGAGCCCACTGGTAGGAAGATTTGAAGGTTTAAACTCTGTCATTTCAACAGAACCCGTTCCTCATATGGCATTATCCGCCTCTCCACAAGTTCCTGATGATGTTGCAAAGGCTGTTAAAAAAGCATTAATGGAAGCAGCCAGCTCGGCTGAGGGTAAAAAGATGCTTGCAGACATAAAACTTGCCGGCTTCGAGGATACCAACAGCAAGACATACGCAGGTTATGCAGACATGCTCGATGGAGTTTTTGGTTATTAAGCCCGTCATCACCTTCGCGGCTAAAACAGATCTCTTCGCTAATTATTCACTATTCACTGTTTTCAACAAGCGTATTTTTTGCAGGTTCTGATTAATTATTGCCTTCCGTGAGTCACTGGCAGTAACAACCAATAAATCGGAGAATACTTTTTTAGCATCATCATAGATCTTTGCCAGCATTAAAGCACTACCTGCTTTGAAACGTGCAGATTGTCCCCACAATTCATGCTCTTCCCCGGCTACTGCGCGTGCAGATTCCAGGTAAAATAATGCGGCCTGGTCATATTCTTGCAGTGAGAAATAGGACTCTGCTTTCCAGAAATAAATCTCTCGCTGTAGTTTTTCATCCAGCTTTTCTAAAGAGACTAGATCAAATAATTGAATAGCCTGCTGATGTTGTTGCACGGTTTGAAAATCAAAAACCACCTGAATAAATCGATCCAGCTCTGCGCGGGTAATGCTTGTTTTTTCTGCAAAGGTTTTACGTATTAAATCTTCACTTTGCTGGTATTCACCCTGCAAAATAAGAACACGTGCTTTTCGCATACGCCAGTCAAAAAACGATTTCCCCTGCGGAGGTTCTTTCAGGCTTTGCATTATTGTTGCTGCCTCAAAGTAGCTACCTTCTGACAAAGCATAATCAACCAGGCGATAACGCACTTCATCAGGCAACACATTTACATCCGTCACTTTATTACTGTGCAGGTAAAGCTGATTGATTAATTCAAGACCATTTTTTCGACGCTCCAGTATTTCTACAATTGTTTTATGCTGTTGCTGCCTGGTGACAAATTTATCTGTATGCAATACCAGTGCAACATTTAGAGCCAGGGCTTTTTCTGGATCTTTATTGATTAACTGTTCTGACAATTTTTGCCATTGCTCATCATTGCCAAATAAAAGGCCGCTATCGTTGGCAGCCATTAAACCCTGCTTATTATACAAATCCCATAAGTCATCGGCAGTGACCTGATAATTATCATCAAACAGCGGGTATTCAATTCCCAGAGACAACATCACTTCCAGGTTTGAAATTTGTGCTGAATTATCTGATAAGACTTTTGCTGCAAGATAAGCAACGTAAGAATATGCCCAACGTGCTGACTGACTTAATACCTGCCCATCAAGTTTTTCCCGCATTTGCTGGTTAATTTTTTTCGCACTTTTCGGATCATTTTGTAATTTCGCAATTAACAACAAGGCTTCAATATCAACTGCATTTTCAACAGGGATCTTCTCTAATAGCTGAATGGCCTGCTGTGGCCGCTGGGTTTTGAGCAGCAACTGCGCCTGCAGCAAAACCCAGTCTATATTTGATTCATCTGTTTTATAGTCACGCTCATATTTAACCAGTGCTCTTCGCGCATCATCGTCTGCTTCTAGCTGCAAATAAGCACGAATAACCAGTCGTCGCCAGACAACAGGCAATGATGGGTCTCGATGTTCCGGCTCGGTGCTCCACAACAGATATTGCAGCTGGTTTAATGCCTGCTCACTTTGTTTTAATTGCAATCTTGCTATCACCTGCTGAGTTTCGAACCATAAACGAATTTTTCGTGTGATATGCCCTTCACTTTTAGCAGTATCAAATAACCATTGTGTTCGTTCGACAATTTTGTTCCAGCGTTCAAGTGCTGACATTAATACGATACGTTTATACTCAAAGGTATACCAGTCCGCAGAAAACGCGGGCCGTTTATTCTGCTCGCCATCTAACAGGCTTAATGCTAACGCTGGCACCCCGAGCTCAATCAGCTCATTCATTTGAGCTAAAGATTTGAAAGTGACTGACTGTTTATTTTCAGCAGGAGTTGCAGCATTATTTGGCGTTGCTGGCACTGTAGCAGGAGAATCATTCTGCTCTGCCCAGGTTTTGGCAAAAACACCAAATATCAGTAAAACAGAGAATAAGATACGCATCGATAACAACCCGTTTTTATGTTTATTGTTTTAATTGTATCAGCAACACGAAAACAAAAAGAAAAACTTTTTTTAGTCCACAGATGGACGCAAATGAACGCAAATATAAAACCTGGTATGGATCTGTGTATTTGGCATTCATAAGGTGTTAATCAAGTGGGTTTGGTATTACAAAGATTTTTCTTTGCGTTCATTTGCGTTCATCTGTGGACAATATTTTTTGGACTACTATTTTTCAGACGAAAAAAAAGCGGCACACTAAGCACCGCTCTTAAAAAATTATAAATATGCCTGATTATTTTTTATCAGACAGTTTAAGCTTTTCGGTAATACGTGCCGCTTTACCCGTTCTACCACGTAAGTAGTAAAGTTTTGCGCGACGTACTTTACCGCTGCGTTTAACGGTGATATCACCAATTGCATTACTGTACGTCTGGAATACACGCTCAACACCTTCACCGTGCGACATTTTACGTACGGTAAATGCAGAGTGTAAACCACGGTTGCGTTTTGCAATTACTACGCCTTCGAAAGCCTGTAAACGCTCACGATCACCTTCCTTTACACGTACCTGAACCACAACGGTATCACCAGGATAAAATGCTGGTACTTCACGTGTCATTTGTTCAGCTTCAAGCTGTTGAATTATGTTGCTCATATCATTACTCCGCTTTCGCGCCTTAATCTGTGTTGTTATCTCTAATGTATATCTTTATTCTGCTATTTAGCATGTTAAGTCCTTTTCACTGTAACCTGCACTTTAGCTAACCCTATGGACAGTACGGTTTGTATTCATCCATTATAATCAGCTATAAACTCAGCTAACAGGTCTGCTTTTTCAGCATCCCAGTGTATCGCATCTTTTTTCACCGCTTCCAGCAGATCCGGCCTTCTTAACCAGGTTCGACCCAACGACTGCTTTAAACGCCAGCGTTGTATCGCCTTATGGTCACCGCTTAATAAAACATCCGGCACATCCTGACCATTAACCGTTTCAGGCCGGGTGTAATGCGGACAATCCAGCAAACCCTGCATGAATGAATCCTGTATCGCCGATTCATCATCACCTAACACACCGGGTATTAAGCGAGTTATGGCATCAACTACAACCAGTGCAGCAAATTCGCCGCCACTTAACACATAATCACCAACTGACCATTCTTCATCAACCAGTGATTCGATTAATCGCTCATCGATACCTTCGTATCGACCAGCAATCAAAATTAAATCCCTTTCCAATGTCGTGGCCTGTGCAGCGGTCTTCACTACCAGCTGCTGATTTAACTGTTGACCCTGCGGACTCAGGTAAACCACTTTGACCGACTTCTTCGCCGACAATCCAGCGACTACCCCTGCCGCTTCCCTGGCTGCCATTATTGCTTTCGCTAATGGTTCGACTTTCATCAGCATACCGGGGCCACCACCGTAAGGCCGGTCATCTACCGTGTGATGTCTGTCTTTTGTATAATCTCTTGGATTAAAACATTGCAGCTTAAGCTGCTGCTGTTTTATCGCTCTACCCAACACGCCAAATGTTACGGCCTGCTGTATTAATTCTGGAAACAGAGTAATGAGATAAATATTCACAGTGCTGTTTCGCGTTTTTAACCCTGACTAAAACTCAGGATCCCAGTCAACTTCAATAACTTTGCGTACCATATCAACCGCAATAATCGCGTTATTCATCGTCCATGGAATCAAACGTTCTCTGACTTCCGCTTTAGAGCCTACTGCAGGCTCTATTTCAGAAGCGACCACCAGTACATCATTAGCACCCGTTTCCAGCAAACCTTTTACCACACCCAGCTCAACATTTTGCTGGTTGATTACCCGCAAGCCAATCAGGTCTCGCCAGTAATATTCATTTTTTTCTTTTAATGATTCAAGCTGTTCAAGTTCTATTGCAATTTCAGTTCCAATGTAAGCCATCGCAGCATCACGATCATTACACTGTTCAAGTTTTGCAACCACTGTTTTAGCCTGGCGTTTGCCTGCTTTCAGCTGCACCCGGGTCCATGGTGCCTTTTGTCGACCCTCAGCCCTTATATACCAGGGATTGTAATCAACAATAGCTTCCATCGGCTCGGTGTATGAAAAAACTTTAACCCAGCCTTTTACACCGTAAACTCCAGTAATTCGTCCTAATATGACTTTTTCCGAAGCCTCATCCTGCTGCGTATCTTCTAGCCGCTCTTCATCTTGTGTGTATACCATGTCCTTAACAATAAGGCTCATTCAACAAGACAGGAAATTATTAAGCAGAAGCTTCCAGGTTTGTATTAGCTTTGGCCTGTTTAATCAGTGTAGAAACACGATCAGATGTTTGCGCACCCAGAGATTTCCAGTGTGTTACACGATCAATGTCAACCACCAGTCGTTGCTCACCACCGGTAGCACCCGGATTAAAATAGCCTAAACGCTCAATATAACGACCATCACGAGATCGTCGTGAGTCTTTAACATCAATATGATAAAAAGGCTTTTTCTTGGCACCGCCTCTTGATAAACGTATTGTTACCATTAGTCACTCTCAAAATTCTTTAAATAAATGACCTTTCGGTCACAGGAAACCGCGCATTTTACGTGATTATTTCGCTAGATGGAAGCCTGATTTACGGATAAAAACAAGAATGATTAACCGCCGAGACGCAGAGGCATAGAGAAAAACCTTAAATAGTCGGCGAATAAAGCTTCCGCATCCTGCTCACGCCCCTTACCTACGTACATCTAGGCAACGCGAAAGGCGCAAATGAACGCAAACAAATGCAAATTAAAAATTTCTTTTATTCTTTTGCAGGTTGGGCGCTGCCCACCGAAATGCCGGCAGTATTTATAGAGAAGGCGCACAATGCCCGCCTTACCAATCTACGCTTTTAAATATTGGCGTTCATTTGCGGACTACTAGTTTTTTACGATTTTCCTTTTAAAACCCCATACCACCCGGACCGCCCATGCCCGGCGGCATACCGCCACCGCCTTTCATGGCGCGCATCATTTTTGCCATGCCGCCTCCAGACATTTTTTTCATCATTTTCTTCATCTGCATTTGCTGCTTGATGAGCCGGTTTACGTCCTGTACCTGCAGGCCACATCCTGCTGCTATGCGGCGTTTTCGTGATCCTTTGATAATATCCGGGAAGGCCCTTTCTTTCGGCGTCATGGAGTTGATAATACCAACCATGCGACTCATTTCTTTGTCATTGACCTTATCCTTGATCTTGTCTGCCATACCCGGCATACCGGGAAGTTTATCCATCAAGCCGGCCATGCCGCCCATGTTCTGCATTTGTTCAAACTGTTCTTTCAGGTCATTGAAATTAAAACTTTTGCCTTTCTGAATTTTTTTCGCCAGTTGCGTGGCTTTTTTATGGTCAACTTTCTGCTGGACTTCTTCCACCAGTGAAAGCACATCCCCCATACCCAATATACGTGACGCTACCCGGTCGGGATGAAAAGCCTCAAGCGCTTCAACTTTTTCACCGGAACCCATAAATTTAATGGGTTTGCCGGTAATCTGGCGAATCGACAAAGCGGCACCGCCACGGGCGTCACCGTCAGTTTTAGTCAGCACGACACCGGTTAGTGGCAATGCTTCATTGAAAGCCTGCGCTGTAATAGCGGCATCCTGGCCGGTCATACTATCCACCACAAACAGGGTTTCTACCGGCTTAACCGTCGCGTGAATGGCTTTAATTTCATCCATCATCTTGCTATCGATATGCAAACGACCGGCGGTATCCACCAGCAGCACATCGATAAAATGTTTACGCGCATAATCAAGCGCAGCGCTGGCTATATCGGTGGGTTTTTGATCGCTACTGCTGGGGAAAAATTCTGCGCCAACCTGTGCTGCAAGTGTTTTTAACTGCTGTATCGCCGCTGGTCGATAAATATCACAACTCACCAGTAGTGATTTTTTCTTATCTTTTTCGCTGAGCATTTTTGCCAGTTTGGCAACCGTGGTGGTTTTACCGGCACCCTGCAGGCCCGCCATTAACACCACCGCTGGTGGTTGTGCGCTTAAATCGAGCGACTCGTTCTGCGCACCCATCACCTTAACCAGTTCTTCCTGAACGATATTAATGAAGACATGGCCCGGTTTCAGGCTGGTTAAAACTTCTTCACCCAATGCACGCTGTTTTACCTCATCGATAAAGCTGCGAACGACTGCCAGCGCGACATCGGCTTCTAACAAAGCCATGCGGACATCACGCAGCGCATCCTGAATATTATTTTCGCTTAATCGGCCTTCACCACGCAATTTCTGCGCGGTACTGGCAAGGCGGTCACTTAGTCCATCAAACATGGCTTACCTGTTAATAAAAGAATTAGTTATAAAGGGGAATTATAACGAATTATGGAAGCGGTCGTTAGTCGTTTGTGATGCAGAAGGTATCAGATCGATTTTCTGCGACTCCAGTAGCTGGACACCCCGGTTATTGTGGTATCAGAATCAGTGAAACCTTAACGCCGACAATGTCAGCTTACAGATCAAAAATATCGCCGCTTTTCAGTTGATGAAGCTCCCAGCCCGGCAAAGCCGCTTTACATTGCGTCATAATTTGCTGTTCAAGTCCGGGCTTAAGATGTGAAATACAGACTTTGGTTTTATGCATTAATATGCTCAAATCCTGCGCCAATAATGAAACGCTATTTTTGCCAGTGCTAAATCTTTATCCAGAAAAGCAGACTCAACTTGCTTTATTCCGCCGCTACATCCTAATACACGCACTTTCATTTTGTAATGGCCTAACTCAACTTGGACAACTATATGATAATATGTCACACAAGGGAAAAGTATACGTCGACAGATTAGCTCGAATGTGAAAAAACTCACATTTTTTTCAGCATCAAATCCAGTTAGCAAACTTTTTATTGTTACTCATTATCAATAAGTATAAACCAGCAATTTAATTCAGTATGAATAATTACATCCTAACTTTCAGCGCCATTATTCTTTATCTTACCTGTTCTGCTCTATTGTTAATTAACATCAATAAAGCAGGGATACTAGCCACGATAAAAAAGGGAATACTGTCAAAAAAACATATCATCTTCATTGGTTTAGCCGGTTTGATTTTGCACGGCCTGACTTTGTATAACAGTACATTTAGCAGTATTGGTGTCAACCTGGGCTTTTACAATGCCATTTCACTGGTCAGTGCTTTTATTGTTCTATTCACCCTGATCGCAACCTGGCGCCACCCGGTTGAAATACTGGCCATCATTCTGTTACCCATTGCCGTTGTCGCCATGCTAATTGAATTAGCTAGCACAAGCAGCCATTTACTTGCGGCAGGCACTTCAAAGGCGTTGATCTTTCATATATTAACCTCGATCATCGCCTACAGCCTGCTGGCACTGGCTGCTTTGCAGGCCATTTTACTCTCGGTACAGAATAAATTTCTTCATGCACACCAGCCTGGTGGAATAATCAAACTGTTGCCACCATTAAAAAGCATGGAAGCTTTATTATTTGAAATTATTGTTGCCGGTTTTGTAACATTAACCATATCCCTTGGTAGCGGCCTGATTTTTCTGGAAGACATGTTCGCACAGCAACTGGTACACAAAACAATTTTATCCATACTGGCCTGGCTGGTATTTCTGATTTTGTTAGTCGGGCACTGGAAACTCGGCTGGCGTGGTCGCACGGCTATTCGTTGGACCTTAAGTGGTTTTGCCAGCCTGATGCTGGCCTATTTCGGCAGTAAATTTGTGCTGGAAATATTATTAAAATGAAGTTTGCTTACTCTTCTATCGCCTAAATCAAGAGACTTTTCTGCTTGAACGAATTATCGATAACCACGCTATTTATCCTCCTTGTCATACTGATTTTTCTTTCCGGTTTCTTTTCGGGATCGGAAACCGCATTGATGACGCTGAATCGTTATCGGGCAAAAAGTCTTGCCGACAAAGGCCATAAAGGCGCGCAACTTGCCCTTAAATTACTCGACCGACCTGATCGATTACTGGGTTTAATACTGCTCGGCAACAACATCGTAAATATTTTTGCAGCAACCATTGCGACTATCATCGCATTACGACTGTATGGTGAAATCGGACTGGCGCTGGTCCCTTTCGCTTTAGCTTTCGTCATTTTAGTTTTTGCTGAAGTCACGCCTAAAACGCTGGCCGCATTAAAACCTGAAAAACTTGCCTTTCCGTCAGCATTTATCTATACGCTAATTGCCGCACCACTTTACCCTTTTGTCTGGTTAGTTAATATTTTTTCCAATGGTCTTTTACGACTCATTGGTATTTACCCTGACAGGGAAAAAAGGCAGGAGCTCAGCGCTGACGAATTGCGCGCGGTGGTGATAGAAGCGGAACACTTTATGCCACAGGCCCACTCTGATATGTTGCTCGGCATTCTCGACCTGGAACAGGTCAGTGTGGAGGATATTATGATTCCACGCAATGAAATTACCGGCATCGATTTAAACGATGACTGGAATGACATTGTGCACCAGATCACCCATAGCCAACGCACACGTGTTCCTGTTTTTCATGACAGCATCGATAACACGATTGGCGTTTTGCATTTACGCAAAGTGCTTAACCTGTTTTCGCGCGATGAACTCAACATGAAAACGCTTAAAGGGCTAATTGCCCAGGCTTATTTTATTCCAGCCGGCACCCCACTCACCCACCAGTTATTAAGTTTTAAAGATAATCGTCGACGCTCCGGACTGGTCGTTGATGAGTACGGCAGTATTCAGGGGCTGGTAACACTGGAAGATATTCTGGAAGAAATTGTTGGCCAGTTCACCACCGATTCACCGACGCGTAGTCTTGGCATCCACAAACAGGATGACAACAGCTATCAAATTGACGGCAATACACATATTCGGGAGATTAATCGCGCATTAAACTGGAAACTGCCGGTTAATGGCCCAAAAACGCTAAATGGTTTAATTCTGGAACACATGGAAATTATTCCACAAAACGGCACCAGCTTGATGATCAATAACTACACTATTGAAATAACACGTACCACCAATAATGCAGTACAAACTGCAAGGGTGAAAAACACCAGAACCGTTGCCAGCAATAATAAGTTAACTGAGCCAACGAACCCGGGCATTTCACAAAACACATAAAGATGGCTAAAGCAAAAATACAATATTCCTGCACCTCCTGCGGTGCCAGTCATTCTAAATGGGCCGGTCAATGCGGTGACTGTGGCGAATGGAACACCATGAGTGAAACCATTACCGCCATCACAACAAATAACCGCCAGGGGTTTGCTGGCAAAAAAGGCAGTGCAAAAATTCAGGCATTAGAAGATATACAAATGCACGCTGAAATGCGCACAGCAACCAATATTAGTGAACTTGACCGGGTACTGGGCGGTGGCCTGGTGCATGGTTCCGTCACCTTAATTGGTGGCGACCCCGGCATTGGCAAATCGACCCTGTTAACACAAACCCTGGCCAGCTTAAGTCAGTCTTTGCCCTGCTTGTATGTAACCGGTGAAGAATCGCTGGAACAGATATCCATGCGTGCGCACCGACTGGGGCTGGAAGACAGGGGGTTGAAATTACTCTCCGAAACCTGTGTCGAAAACATCATCACCCTGTCCAGCGAGTCAAATCCAAAAGTTATTGTCATTGATTCCATTCAAACCATTTACACTGAAGCGTTGCAGTCAGCTCCCGGTGCAGTTGCACAGGTTCGAGAAAGCGCAGCGCAACTGGTGCGTTTTGCCAAACAAACCGGCACCGCGTTATTCCTGGTCGGCCATGTAACCAAAGAAGGCACCCTCGCCGGTCCTCGTGTGCTTGAGCACATGGTCGATACGGTACTTTATTTTGAAGGCGACCCCGGTGAACGCTACCGCATGATTCGCGCCATAAAAAATCGTTTTGGCGCAGTCAATGAGCTTGGTATTTTCGCGATGACCGATGAAGGTTTAAAAACGGTCAGCAATCCATCGGCGATTTTTCTTTCCCGTCACGAACAGCCCGTACCCGGCAGCATTATTACCGTGACCCGCGAAGGCAGCCGGCCCATGCTTATCGAACTACAGGCACTGGTGGATGAAAGCCACAGCAACAATCCGCGACGTGTTTGCCTGGGATTAGACCCCAACCGCCTTAACATGCTGCTCGCTGTGATGCACCGGCACGCTGGCATCGCCATGTTTGATCAGGACGTATTTATCAATATTGTTGGCGGTGTCCGCCTCACCGAAACCTCGGCCGACACTGCACTGATGCTTGCCGCACTATCCAGCTTTCGTGACAGACCTTTACCAAACAACGTTTTTACCTTTGGCGAAGTCGGCCTGGCCGGTGAAATCCGCCCCGTGCCCAACGGTCAGGAACGATTACGCGAAGCCGCCAAACACGGTTTTAAAACCGCAATTATCCCAAAAGCCAATAAACCAAGAAAAGGCGAAACCATTGAAGGGCTAAATATCATTGCCGTACAACGGGTTAGTGAACTGATAGAAACCGCTATTACACTATAAAAACCCTGAAACTATTTTGCCGCGAAAAACGAAAAGAACGCGAAAGACGCAATAAAAGCTTATTTAGTCCACAGATGAACGCAAATGAACGCAAATCGAAAACTAGAGGATTTGTAAGGACTAAATCGTTTGATTTTTACAGGTGGTGCTAAAAAAGATTTAGATTTTACAAAAGGTTTATTTGCGTTCATTTGCGTTCATCTGTGGACAATATTTCTTTTGTTTTTCGCGCACTTTGCGTTTTTCGCGGCAAAACAGTTTTTAATGTTCATTTCTACATGACTATATCAAGTCTCGAATAGTTTGCTAAAATGCGTTATGACTAAAAAGATCCCCAATTTTGAAAAAGCATTAACCGAGCTGGAAACCCTGGTCGAAGAGATGGAACAGGGCAATCTCAGCCTCGAAGAATCACTAAAACGTTTTGAAAAAGGCATCGCTTTGAGCACAGAATGCCAGCAGGCACTGCAAAATGCTGAGTTAAAAATCAAGGAGCTGGTCGAAAAAAACGGTAAGTTACTGGAACAGGACATCGAACTTGATAGTTGATGAGTTCGCATTTCTCATCAGCAGACAACATAGAACACAAGCGAATGATTTATAAACAACCATCTTGTTATTTCAACCCAGGCACCGCTGCTGCAGCTGAAAACCTGGTGGGAAATGCAAACTGATGCCTCATGTATTCCAATCCCGTCTACTCACTTACCAGAAACGAGTCAATACTGCTTTAGACAAGTACCTGCCAACAGACGATCCGCCAGAACATAATCTCGCTGAAGCGATGCGTTACTCTGTCATTGGCGGTGGTAAACGTATTCGCCCGGCAATGGTTTACGCTGCCGGTGAAGCGCTGGGGGTATCACCGGATCTGCTGGATATTCCTGCCTGTGCGATTGAAATGATCCATGCCTACTCATTAATTCATGATGATCTGCCAGCAATGGATGACGATGACCTGCGTCGCGGTCGGCCTACCTGTCACAAAGCGTTTGATGAAGCCACTGCAATATTAGCCGGTGATGCACTGCAGGCTTTGGCTTATGAAATTCTGGCAAAAGATGACCACAAAGAATTAACAGCGGAACACCGTGTCAGGATGTTAAGCCTGTTAACCGAAGCCAGTGGCGCACATGGCATGGCCGGTGGACAGGCCGTTGATCTGGCATCAGTCGGAAAACAGCTTACACTTGAACAGCTGGAACACATGCATCAGCTTAAAACTGGGGCATTGATTCGAGCCAGCATCCTGCTTGGCGGCATGTGCAAACAGCATGTCAGCAAGGATGAAATTGATATGCTTGGCGAATACGCCTTAAGCATCGGTCTTTCTTTCCAGATTCAGGATGATATTCTTGATGTTGTCAGTGACACTAAAACACTAGGAAAACCACAAGGTTCTGATGAAAAACAGAAGAAACCGACTTTTCCTGCAATCATTGGTCTTAAAGAATCACAACAACGTGCACTAGAGCAGCATCAACGTGCACTAAAAATACTTGAACCTATGGACAAAAAAGCGGATAGTTTACGCCAGTTATCTGCTTATATTGTTGAAAGACAGTTTTAACCAGCAACCCATACGAGCGTCATTAGTAACCATGCCCGATACTTATACCATCTAGCCCGGCCCATTGCCCATGCCCTTTCCCCATGCCATTTTCTAACTCCAACTGGTCGCTGCTAGAGTCGATAAACTCGCCGGCGGATGTTCGCAAGCTTAACAGCATGCGGCTAAAAGAACTGGCTCGCCAACTGCGTGAGTTTTTGCTGGAAAGCGTATCTTCCACTGGTGGTCACTTATCTGCCGGTCTTGGTACCGTCGAGCTCACCATTGCACTGCACTATGTATTCAACACCCCTTACGATCGACTGGTGTGGGATGTTGGCCATCAAACCTACCCGCATAAGATCCTCACCGGTCGCCGTGAAGAGATGGCCGGGTTACGCCAGAAAGGGGGTATCGCAGGCTTTCCAAAACGCAATGAAAGTGAATATGACTGTTTTGGTACCGGCCATTCGAGCACATCGATTGCCGCTGCTTTAGGCATGAGTTTTGCTGCTAAACAGAACCATGAAAGCCGTCATTGTGTGGCAGTGATTGGTGATGGCGCGATGACTGCAGGCATGGCATTTGAAGGACTGAATCATGCCGGTGACAGTGATGCTAATTTGCTGGTCATTTTAAATGACAATGACATGTCAATTTCAGCCAACGTTGGCGCACTATCCAACCACCTCACCCGGATATTATCCGGTGATCTGTTCTCAACGCTACGGGAAGGCAGCAAAAAAGTGCTGGAGAACATCCCCCCGGCACTGGAACTGGCACGACGCACCGAAGAACATGTCAAAGGCATGGTCGCACCGGGCACACTTTTTGAAGAACTGGGCTTTACTTATTATGGACCTGTTGACGGCCATGATCTTGACACGCTGATTCCGGTATTAAAAAATATCAATCAACAAACCGGGCCGAGACTGCTACATATTAGAACGCAAAAAGGCAAAGGTTATTTTCCAGCCGAAGATGCGCCGGTTAAATACCACGGCGTCGGCGCATTTGATCTAAGCACCGGTAAGTCACACGCCACCGGCAAAACCAGACCACAAACTTATACTGAAATTTTTGGTCAATGGTTATGCGACATGGCTGAGCAGGACAAACGACTTGTTGGCATCACGCCGGCAATGAGCGAAGGCTCAGGCATGATTGATTTTTCCAAACATTTCCCGAAACGCTATTTTGATGTTGGCATTGCAGAACAGCATGCTGTGACACTCGCTGCAGGTATGGCGTGCGAAGGTATAAAACCTGTTGTTGCCATCTATTCCACGTTCTTACAACGCGCTTATGATCAACTTATTCACGATGTCACCATACAGAATTTATCAGTGATGTTTGCGATTGATCGTGCCGGTATTGTTGGTGCAGATGGTCCCACCCACACTGGTGCTTATGACATCAGCTTTTTACGCTGCATACCCAACATGGTAATAATGACACCTGCCGATGAAGTCGAATGTCGCGGCCTGTTAACCACTGCATTTTTACATGACGGTCCCAGCGCAGTTCGTTATCCTCGTGGATCGGTGCATGATTTATCCATGGCTTTGAGCACAGGTGATGAGCCCGGCAACCGTAAATCCAGTAATAATAAATTGCAGGCGCTGCCCTTTGCTCAGGCAAAACAATACCGGCAGGGCAACAAAATCGCAATACTGGTGTTTGGCTCTTTGTTATCAACAGCCATTGTGGTTGCTGAAGAACTCGATGCCAGTGTTTACAGTATGCGCTTCGTCAAGCCACTGGATACAAACGCCATCAAAGCAGCTGCAGAGCAACATGACCTGTTGGTGACGATTGAAGATAATGCCATTGCAGGCGGTGCCGGCAGTGCCGTATCCGAGTACCTCAACGAGCAAAATATCAGCACAGGACTGCTGCAGATAGGTTTTCCTGACGAATTCATCAATCATGGCAACCCCGATGAGTTATTGTCTGACTGGAAACTTGATAAAACCGGCATATTACAGACCATACAGGCTCGAGTTAACGCAAATGTTTCACGCTAGTACGCGCTCTCGAAAAAACCAGGCAATATCAGAAAATGAATATATATCAATAACTTGATATATATTATTCATTTCCTTGATAACACTTAGCGCTTCGAAGCCTGCACAAAACACCACTCCAGCTGATGTTTTCAATGAAAATTTTACCGGAGAAATCCTTTCTTAGTGAGGTCACCACACTAATGTAAAACATTTGAGTGTAGAAATTGCTTATATAAGGAAAACAGGATAAAATCCCTACTGTTTTACTCAGGTATTATTTAGGACTATAAATAATGGCAGCTCGCTACCAGCTGAAAGTGGTGACCGAATTTGCTTCAGCTCATACTTTACGGGATTATCCCGGCGCATGCAGCCGTATGCATGGCCACAACTGGAAAGTTGAACTGGAAGCGGTGGCTACCCGGCTCGATAATGTCGGCATGGGCATTGATTTCAAAGTAATGAAAAACGCTGCCAATGAAATCGGTGATGAACTTGACCATCGTTATCTAAATGATCTTGAGCCGTTTAAAGAAGTTAACCCAACGGCAGAAAATATAGCAGCGTACATGTATAAAGCTATCTCTGCCCGTATAAACAGTGACAGCATTAAAGTGACTGCAGTTACGCTCTGGGAAACCGAACGCGCCTGCGTTCGTTATAGTGAATAAAAAGTGAAGAGAATATACGATGACAGACGTCCTTGATAAGAAAACCAGAACCACAAACACCTTACCCGATGTTCAGAACAGTGAGGACACCCGTGCGATTGCGATTAATAAAGTAGGCATTAAGGATATTCGTCATCCGGTACAGGTAAAAGACCGTACCGGGCAGATTCAACATACCATCGCAAACTTCAACATGTACGTTGATTTGCCACATGAATTCAAAGGCACCCATATGTCGCGATTTGTTGAAATTCTCAACAATCACGACTGGGA
Organism: uncultured Gammaproteobacteria bacterium; assembly: GCA_963803185.1. Lineage (GTDB taxonomy): Bacteria > Pseudomonadota > Gammaproteobacteria > SZUA-229 > SZUA-229. Next base: position 39,351 of record CAWDMF010000013.1, read on the forward strand.
AATCACCGTTGACTCGTTCAAAATCATGTTAACCGAGATGACCAGCCTGCTGGATGCTGAAGTAGGTCATATTGAAATGAGCTTCTATTTCTTTATTAACAAAACCGCCCCCGCTTCCGGGGTAAAAAGTTTGCTGGATTACGAAGTCAGTTTTATTGGCGAACGTAAAAATAACGAAAATAAAATCAACATAAAAGTTGTAGTGCCGGTCACCAGCTTATGTCCTTGCTCGAAAAAAATATCAGACCGCGGTGCTCACAATCAACGCTCTCATGTCACTGTTGATGTCGAAACAGAAGATTTTATCTGGGTAGAAGAAATTATTGACCTGGTTGAAGCACAGGCTTCCTGTGAATTATACGGCTTATTAAAACGCCCGGACGAAAAAATTGTTACCGAACGTGCCTACGATAATCCAAAATTTGTCGAAGACATGGTGCGCGACATTGCCCATCAATTAAACATTGATAAACGCATACTTTCCTATACCGTAGAATCAGAAAATTTTGAATCCATTCATAACCATTCGGCTTATGCGCTGATTGAGAAAACACGATAGACGTAGCTAATACAAAAAAAACATATGTGTTAAGCCCGCTTTTTTATCAGCTGGCAAGCAATGCTACGATAAACCATTGCTAATGCCTGATGCATTGCTTTTGCATAACGGGCAAACAAATAGCGCTGCTCACAAGGAAAGCTGATACCCCATTGGTGTCCAGGCTCATCAGCTTATACTTCATCGACGAGTAAAGTGGCACTCTCAGGCATATGCCTGGCGCCAACAGAAAGCACAACAGAAAGGGAAAGCTCAGTGCCACGTGATGTTCGGCGTGGCAGGTCTCGCAGCACAACCGCAGCAAGCCCTGTTCCAGGTAGCTGCATTTCAGTAGTCGCCGATCCATACCCGCTGGACGTAACCGGGCAAATCCTGGATATGCCATAAAAAGGTCGCGGGCAGTGTACCGCTGGCATTTTAATCTTATGTTGCTGCCGTACCAGTACTCTTGCAAAGTGATGCTAACCTGCTCTACTTCAGGCTTCCGGGCTTTCGCCTTTCGGGCCAACCATTGGTTGTTCAAAATCGCTGCCGACGATTTTGTCGCGGCAATGACAGCTAAGCGGTAAAGCAGTGCGGGAATTCCTTTTTTATTCGCTGCCGGTTTACCTGTGGCAGTCCCGGCAGCTGTCATGCGGGCCCGTGGGGAGGCTCTGCTCATGCCGATGTTTATGGCAGCCGGTGCAAAGGCCATGGAATGCTTGCTGCGCGTTGCGCACCGGTGGTTCAGCGTCGTTCACCGAATCGGGCTCGGCTTTCCTGATATTGGCGATGCTGAAATACCTGGCCTGGTGGCAGGCTATAACAGCTGCGAACAGGCTCGTCCTTAGTGCGCAACGTATGGTGGCAGGTGACGCAGCGTACACCTTCGAGGTCACTGTGGCGCTGGTGGGCGAAGGTTACCGGACCGAACTTGGGCGTCAGGGTGATCTCGGCCTTTTCGGGCGGGATAGCGTCAGTCGCGGTCACCAGCGCCGGCGCAAGCCCAAAAAATAGAACGAACCAGCGCAACCGATTTGGGGCAGCTGGCCGCATCTGCACGCAGCTCGGGCTAGAAGTAATAACGAACACGGAATTCCAGCTTGTAGTTGTTGGGCTTTTCTCCCCACTCGGTGAGCTGATCGCCAATAGGCGCAATCAGTCGTAGCCGTAGGTCCAGGTTATCGACGCCTTCGTAGTTCAGCTCAGGCGAAACCGAGTAGCTGTTATCCAGCAAGTTGTAGAGCACCTGGAAACCCGGCGTGAAATAAAGGATGTTGTAGGGCTCTCTCCACCAGGCACGCAGGTGAAAATACTGGCGCATGGGATTGGGTTTGGTGAATGGACCCTTGTCGACGTCTTCGTCGAGGGGCAGTCCGGCCAGCAGGTCCGGATCGCCGGCGTCCCAGGCGCGGTGAACGCATTCGTAAAACTGCCGCTGATCCTGTTCCCGGTTTCCGGCGCCGTTGTAATAATATTCAGCGATCCAGGTGACATCGTTCTCGGTTCGGTAGCGCAGCCCGAGTAGAGAGCTGATTTTGTCATCTGGCGCCTCCCGTGTGAATTTGCAATCCGGGGTTATGTTGTGCAGCGACACATCGGTGAGGTAAGCGAGTTCGCCGTGGACCGCAAAATTGGTGGTGATGTTACTGGCAAAATCCATGCCGTAGCGTGCTGTCTTGCTGCCTTCACTGAGGAACAGGAAATCGATGTCAGTGTTCTGGTACAGCAGGTAAAGCTTGGCCGCGTAGTTGGTGAAGCCTTCCTTGCCGAAGTCATTATTGATGCTGCCGCGGTTCGGCAGTACCAGTGGCGTTAAGGCAACGGTCTTCAGCCGGCCGCCGAAGGTCTTTATATAATCGAAGCCGGCGATCCAGAAGCCCTCGCGCGCAAGATCGGGATTACCGGCGTCCTTGGCCCGTTCAACAAATGCGACGGGGTTCCACGCGTAGCCGGTGCCCCAGCGATAGGCCTTCTTGCCCATGTCAAAGCTGAAGCCGGGATCAGGCTGCAGGTTCAGCAGGCCCTCGTACAATATGGTTTCGCCGCTTTCGTCGGTGTAATCCCAGGTCTTGCTGGTATGAGTGCGGAAAGACAGGGTGGTGATGCCCCGCCGGTAGCGACCATCGAGTTCGAGTACGGCCGGCAGGCGGGAGATGCTGTCGCGCGGCTGTTCGTCGAAGAACTGCAGCTGGTACAGCGCACCATCCTGGTTGCTCTGTGCATAATTCGGCTCGATCTCGGCGTAACCGCGCAGCACGAATGGTTTGGCCTCAAATTTTTCGACGTCGAAGGTGAACTCGTCGGCACCCAGACCCGGCATCGACGTCACCACACAGGCGGTGGCAATCAAGACTCCTGCATGCCGACGGAGGCTAGCTCGTGTCAATAGCCCAGTCGCCCGCCCCCCTCTTTCCATACCGCTAAGAACCATGGGTGCTGGCAGTTGAGTCACCGCAGCTCCTTCACCTTCGGCATGTAGTTGAGCGTGAACACCTCGTCCGGAAAATCGCGGGCCTGGACTTTTGCAAACAGCATGACCGCCTTGTAGCCCTTGTACAGAGGGCTGTCGGTCTCGAGCATGGAAGGCCGCCGGATACCGTCGCCGAAGTCCTTGATTTCGCTGTAACGGAGCCGCTTGATCAACAAACCGCTGGCAGCGAAAGCCTCAATCGACAGCGGTAGCAGGGAACTTTTATCCACCACCATAGCCAGGCGATCATAGGCCACGGAGCCCGTCCTGGCCTTCAGTGACAGCTTGTAGTTGTCAGCCACTTCCTCGATGGTCTCGACGTTGTATTCAGTGCTGAACTCCAGTCGCATCAAGTCGGAATTATTGAAGATGCCGCCAACGACCGATTGCAGGCTGGTGATGCGGATCGGTTTGCCCACATCGGGGATGAACAGCCACATGTTGTCGCCACGGCGAAGGGTGGTGCGACCGGCGTCGGTGGACGGCTCCAGGAACAACGCAACCATGCTGTCACGACCTTTTTTGGCGGTATATAAGACGAATTCCTTGCGCTTACCGTCCGGTTCAACATTGATGAGTTTGCGATACATCTCGTACGACTCGGGGGCCAGGTTGCGATCCACCTGTTGCAGAATCGACTGCCCGTCAACAGCGTGGACACTGGCGGCGGCGCACAGCAGGATCACTACAGCCAGCAAGATTGGTCGCCTCATGTTCACTCGCCCCTCAATTCCTTGGCGACATCTTCGACAGTGCCACTGCGGCGGACAAAGCGTACTTTGCGTGCAACCATGACGTCCTCCATCTTGGGCCCGACCATACCGCCGACGAGCACTGAGACACCCTTGTCGGCGAGTGTGGTGGCTGCCGCCGGTCCGATGCCGAACTCGAGATCAAGGTGGGGATTGGCAAGGACCTCGATGGCTTTACCGTTGATATCGTAGAGGTGGAAATAGGGCGAAATGCCTGACAGCTTGCTGATCGACGACGTCAGTTCGGCACCCTCTGCCGCTATAGCGAAGTTATCGGCTTTGTAGGCGTCGGCTTCTTCGGCCGCAAAGGTCGACGTCAGCGTAAGGGTGACTAATGCGAAAAAGGAAAGTACTCTGATCATAATGTTTCTCCTGGTGAAGACACAAACTCGCCGCTATCCAGCATGTTCGTATCCGGGGTTCATACGTGCCTTAATGCCTTGATCGGGTTCATCCGCGAGGCCTTCCAGGCGGGCTGTAAACTTGCCAGGACCGCGACGAGTATGGTCAGCAGCCCGGTGATAATGACATCGGAGGCGGATATTGAGGGTACCAGGATGAGATTATCCTGGCGCCCGAAGGCGATAGTGAAGGTCATCCGGTTGGCGATCCCAATGGCAGCAAGGCTGATCGCGGTCCCGATCACCGTCCCGACGAAACCAAGAAGGAAACCCTCGCTGACGAACAGCGCCAGGATCGTAGCAGGTTTTGTGCCAATGGCGGAGATGGTGCCAATCTCCCGGATGCGTTCATATACTGCCATGATTAACACGTTCATGACGCTGATCAATACCACAGAAATCAGGATAATCCGGATGAACAGGGTCATCAGGTCTATCATGTCAGCAATCTTGGAAAACGGCACGAATTTCTGCCAGGGGTGTATCTGAAAAATGGTCAGCCCACGGCGGTTTTTCAATTCAGCGACTTTGGCCTCGAGACTGGCGAGCGTAATTTCCTGCATGCCGCGATCACGCAATCGGATCGCGATCTCACTGACCTCGGAAGGTTGTCCCCAGCCTCTTTCGCTGAACAGCTTGCGCGTTGCGGGCAAAAACTCGTCGGTATCAGTGAGCGGAACCGGTGGTTGCTCGGCCAGTGCCGCGTCTCGCTTCAATTTGAGGCTGTCAACGGGGGCTTCGGCCGGCGCCTCGGCATAACCAAGACCCGCAAGTAATTCCTGTTCGACCGCCTGTTCCTCTATGCGCAGGAGTTCGCGCGCGTCGTCGATATGGAGGTAGCCGTCTCGACCGCCCGGACCGGAGATACTCTCAAGGATGCCCTGTACCACAAAGGTCTTGCCATTGACCGAACCGTCCTTGTTGGTTGCCACCAGCACAACGGTATCACCCACCTTGACTTTCATGCCGTTGGCGATGAGCTCCGGGACCTGGATTTTGCCTTTTTCCACCAGGGGTGAGGACGTGCCGCCGGCGAACACCCGCTGGGTGACCTGTGGCACGGTGGCGACCTCGCGATCGGGGTAGACGCCGTTGAGTCGGATGCTGGTGGTGCTGGCGAAATTGCTGAACATGGCCATCAACTTGATCCGCGGCGACCACGCCTCGATCTCGTCGGTTTCGTCAAGGCTCTGGTAAAGCTTGACCAGCATTCGTGGCCGCATGTTGCGATCGACGGGCAGGCTTTCCATGGCACCGACATAACCGCGACGGTGAACCTGGAGGTGTCCCACCATGGAGTCGGTGAATTGCGATACCATCATGGTCTTGAACGAGCCGGCAACCGCGATAAATAGTAACACGGCTACCAGGCCCACGGTGATCAGAAGCGAGGTCAGAATAGTGCGTCGCTTGTAGCGCAGCAGGTTGCGACCCGCGATCTTGAGTACGTCATTCATGGCTTGCACCCTCATCTTTTGTCTGCCGTCGCACATGGCCGTCCTCGAGTACGAAGGTCTCCTCAGCCTCGGCCATGATCTTGGGATCGTGCGTCGAGAACACGAAGGTGGTACCAAATTCATCCCGGAGTTGTCGCATCAGCCCGATGATCCGGAGGGCCGTTGAGCGATCGAGATTCGCGGTTGGCTCGTCGGCAAGCACCAGCCTGGGATTCGTCACCAGGGCGCGGGCCACGGCGACCCGCTGCTTCTGGCCACCGGACAGCTGATCGGGACGTTTATCGGCCTGGTCAGAGATACCCGCTGCGGCCAGCAGGCTAAGGATCCGCTCGCGGCGACGCTGCAGGGGCCATTTCTGCACCATGATCAGCGGGTATTCCACATTCTCGTATACCGTAAGCACAGGAATAAGATTGAAGTCCTGAAAGACGAAGCCGATGTTCTCTCCACGGAATACCGCTGCTGCGTGATGGTCGAGTGTCGATACGTCCGTGCCGCTGACGGTGAGGCGGCCATCGGTCGGTGGATCGAGGCAGCCGATCATGTTGAGCAGCGTACTCTTGCCGCTTCCGGAGGGCCCGACGAAGCAAACGAATGATGCCGGCTCGATGCTAAAGTCGACGCCGCGAATCGCGTGGACCGTCACATCGCCGGTGCGGTAATCCTTAACCAGATTTTCTGCGGTCACCAGGCTCATTGCCTGTCTCTCCTGTCTATCTGCGCGTCAGCCTTTTTCCTGCCCGTGGATCCCGCCTGCGGAGGTGCAAAGTCCAGTATCTCATCCAGGGCCCTCATTACCGGCTATTTCTTCAGCTTTAACGGGTGTAACTGCTTGAGCAAGCCGGGTTCAGGTTCTTCGTCGTGGAGGTAACCTGGCGGCGGATAGATGGTCTCACAAGTCCCCTCTTTGACCTCGGCCAATTCCCGCTGCGTCATGCAGACGTCGTAATTGCCAGGGCCACCATCCAGCTTGCCGTATCCGGGTCCATCCCACAATACGTCAAAATCGCCCTCTCCGCCATAGAGCTGGTCGTCACCCGGCGCGCCAAACAGCCAGTCGTCACCGGGGCCGCCGTAAATGATATCAACACCGCGCGCGCCAAACAGGGAGTCAATGCCGGGGCCACCGCACAGGATGTCGTCCCCTGCGTCGCCGTGGACGACGTCGTTGCCAGGACCGGCGACGATGACATCATTTTCGTCGCTACCCAGTATCAGGTCATGACCGGTAGTGCCCACACAAGTGGCTTTCTCGCCATGACAGAGCGGCACTTCGCTCAGGCCTGGCGGAAGATAGGGGCACTTGATTACAGTATGAGCGGTCGTGTAGTCGGGGAAGGCTTCCTTGGTCACTTCGGGGCCCGCCGCCGTGGACATCGCGGCTAACGCGACGCTGATCGCAACAGCGATTTCGAAAAGACAAGAAACTCGGGATGATGATAAAACGCACATTTTTTTATTCTCCTAATGTCATTTTTATTATTGTCCTTACAGTTGTTAAGTATACTCCCACTTTTCTAACGACATCAACCCTTCGGCTTCATTCTTTTGCAAAATTCAACCAATGCTCATCAGCTTTATTGCTGGTCAACAATTTGTCGTACGAATACCCGATGTGCAGCTGACAGAATTCACCGATGCATTAACGCACGGCGAGATATTGCTGATGGCCGATGTATCACTTTTCGTGTTGCTGAAATTGAAAATCTTGTTCATAAGCAGCATCCAGAAGCGGCAGTTAGTGGTATAAGCTGGACAATGGATGGTTTCGGTATTTAACCTGGAGATTTTAAAATAGCCGGGTTAAATAACCAAAAAATAGCCTGAACCAACAGCAGCGCATGCAGCAATTACGGAAACAATACCCGCTTTATATCTAAACAGGGCAATAAACGCTGCCGCACCGATGAAAGCTGAAAACCACTCAAAGTGGCCATCAAAACCTTGCGGCCAAAGCACATGGTAAGCAAAAAAAGTGGCAAGATTAAGAATGACACCAACCACCGCTGCGGTTATGCCGGTTAACGGGGCCGTAAACTTAACATCATCTCTGGTCGCTTCAACAGCGGGACCACCTAACAAAATAAAAAGAAAAGAAGGTAAAAAAGTAAACAAGGTGGCAATGCCTGCGCCTGCCGCGCCAGCTAAAAGTAACGAGTCAGGTCCAAAAATTTCTTTTGTCCAGGCGCCAACAAAACCCACAAAAGCCACAACCATAATCAGCGGTCCGGGTGTGGTTTCACCCAGGGCCAGGCCATCAATCATCTGGCTTCCGGTTAGCCATTGATATTGCTCAACACCACCTTGATAAACATAAGGTAAAACCGCATAAGCACCACCAAAAGTCACCAGTGCGGCTTTAGTAAAAAACCAGCTCATTTGTGTAAGCGTGCCCTGCCAGCCGTAAGCATTGATCAACATGATCATTACCGCGCCAGCAATGAACAGACCTATCAAAGAAAAAACCAGAAACCGGCCCCACTTAAACTGTGCATGTTCAGGTGCGGGTGTGTCGTCATCAATAATGGCAGGCCCGTATGTCTCCTTCGAGGCACCATGGCCTGCACCCGCTTTAAAATGCTCAGGCGAAACATAGGACCCTATATAGCCGATTAAACCTGCCGCTAATACAATGTAAGGAAAAGATATCTCAAAAGCAAAAATAGCAATGAAGGCCAGTACAGCCATGAGACGCAGCACATTATTTTTTAACGCCCTGGAACCAATGCGGTAAGCAGCAAAGACCACTATCGCGGTAACAGCTGGTTTAATGCCGTATAAAACACCTTCAACCACCGGCACATCACCATAAACCAGGTAAATCCATGTCAGACCAATAAGAATAAAAAGTGACGGCAGCACAAATAAAACACCCGCAGCAATACCACCCCAGACACCATGCATTAACCAGCCGATATAAGTTGCCAGCTGCTGCGCTTCTGGTCCAGGCAGTACCATGGTGTAATTAAGAGCATGCAAAAAACGATGTTCAGAAATCCACCGGCGCTTTTCTACCAGCTCCTGATGCATCATGCTTATCTGGCCCGCTGGTCCACCAAAACTGATAAATCCTAACTTAAGCCAGTACATAACGGCTTCGAAAAATGAAACGGGCTCAGGTTGCCCTGTTAATTCCTTTGTATTTGAAGCCATTAGATTCACTCTGAAAAACAAGCCGTTATTGTACACAACAGGCAGTTGAGACACTATTTAAGGAAGAAATATATGATTAATCCGGGCATTGAAGTAAATAGTGCAGCCTAACTGTATAACGACACTTTATGCTCAGCGGCGGAGTGAAAATTCTTTATCATTCCTTCCGCAAATGAACGCAAATACACGCAAATAATAATCTTTTTAACAACCACAAAAGTTATTTTTCTATACTTAAGCCGAATTTAGCATGGCTATGCAATATCCGGCGTAAGCAGACAATAAATAGCACCATCATGATGCACTTCTGTTCCACAAATAATATCTAGAGACATGGATCGGAAGCACCTTGCTGAGACCGTCAGCCACAGGGCAGGTGTTTTGCTCCTGCAAAACCTGCACTTCCACCGTCCGTGGTGGTCGGATGTGGCTGCCGAGCCCCCATGGATGGGTTTACGGCGTGTCTCAGCAAGGTGCTTACGGTTCATGTCGGTTGTAAACAATGCTTTTAAGCAGATACACTGGCACCGAGACATGAATTGTGTGTTACCGCCAAAGACACGCCGTAAACCCATCCATGGGGGCTCGAACCCCGCATCCATGCGTGATACGGTCTTTGGCGGTAACACGCAACCCATGCCTCTCATATTTGTGAAACCGAAGTGCATCATGATGGTGCTATTTATAAATCAGACCCTGTCGCAGATATCAGGGTTAAAATATTTAATGATGCTATTCCAGGTGCTCCGCCAAAACGTTTCTTAACTGCTCAGCCAGGGCGGTACTGTATACATCACCATCATCATCGGTTGCTTGTGAATTTTCGGCATCTTTAACTTCGATTTGAATAACACCACCCATGTCGGTGAACTCAAGACGATATTGTCGGTTTTTATTTAATGCAATATTTTTTTCATCTGAATCAGTGAATAATTGCATTAACCAGCTGGATTGGGACAAATCATCATCGTCTTCTTCTATCTTAAGTTCTTCTGAAGAAATTTTGCTAACACCAAAGTTAATCATATTGTTGGCTTTATCTTCAATAATATTCTGCATTCGCATGCGATCCAGTGCACGCATCGACCGGCGCCAGACAAAATCCATACTGCCCTTCATGGTCAACGCGATTGTATTTGTGCTATCAATTTTTATCAGTGAACTATAAGGACGATAGTTTTCCAGCAATGCTACAGACTGCTCTTTGCTTAAACCGGCAAATACAGCCATGCGAGAAATAATCTCGCGCTCCGCTTCTAAATTGCTTGGTTGCGATACCCAGATATATTCATCAGCAAATTCACCACGAACCTGGCGCTCGATTCTCGAATGTGCAACGTATATGCGCGTTTTACGGTCAAGATCAAAACGTTCAACACGGAGGCGAAATTTATCTTTTACGTCCGGTTCAAATTTCTGGAACATCGATCTGAAAAAGCCTTTTTCATCACCTAGCCGTTCTGTCCAGTCGGTTTCCATAAAACCAAGTAATGGGCGCTTCTCCACCAGCTCTATACCTTCTGCCTCCCAGAATTCAAGCAATCTTGGCCACACTTTTTCGACCTCGTTATCAACTTCAATCCAGCTGCTGCCGGCAAAACTCACCATGCGTACGCCATCAAATTTCGGCGTGATCACGGTATCCAGCTTGTTATTATCACGAAATTGCTGCAGCGCTTCTTCTGTAGGTTTCGCCACTCTAAGCTCATCAGCGGTATCCGGTTCGGTTAGATCAGGCGGCACTTCCAGATTTTTATAATATTCTGCTCCCTGATAAACCGGGCGCTCATCACCACCGAACAGGCCACAGGATGCGCTGCTTAGTGCCATCAAAACCAAACCGAGATACTTCAACGTATCAAACATCGTACTATATAACCTCATTAATGATGTACTCCGACCGGCTTTGCTGGTCTATTGTGTCGCCTGCTGCATGGCTTCCCGCAGTGGCTGATGGAATTCTTCTGCAAATTCTATCAACGGCAGACGTATGCCAGGGAGAATAAGTTTCATTTCAGACAGCGCCCATTTTACGGGGATCGGGTTGGCTTCAAGAAATAACCGGGTATGCAACCCGGTTAAAGGCTGGTTTATGGATTCCGCTAGCGCACGATCACCTGCCAATGCAGCTTCGCACATTGCCGCCATGGCTTTAGGCGCAACATTGCTGGTCACTGAAATAACCCCATGACCACCACGCAGCAAAAACTCGGTCCCGGTTGCATCATCACCACTGTACAAACCAAATGCCGCACCATCCAGCAATGCCTGGGTCTCGGCGAGACGATCCAGATCGCCAGTGGCATCTTTAAGGCCGACGATGTTATCAATTTCAGATAGTCGCTTAACCGTTTCAGGCAACATGTCTACCGCGGTACGGCCTGGGACGTTATACAGGATTTGTGGGATATCAACCGTCTCAGCAATTTTTTTATGGTGTAAATACAGGCCCTGTTGCGGTGGTTTATTGTAATACGGCGTGACCAGTAAACAGGCATCTGCACCACCTTGCTGGGCACAGCGCGTGAGTTCTATCGCTTCCCAGGTTGAATTAGCACCGGTACCGGCAATAACAGGAATACGGCCTTTAACCATTTCCACTGTGCGAGCCATCACCTCGCAGTGTTCGTCCATATTCAGTGTCGCAGATTCACCCGTCGTGCCCATTGACACAATCGCCGAGGTGTTATTTTCTATATGAAATTCAACCAGTTTAGCCAAACTTTGATAGTCGACACTGCCGTCAAGATGCATCGGCGTAACCAATGCAACCATACTGCCACGAAACATGCCAAGAGTATTCATTAAAGGCCCCAAGAAAAGAAGGCGCACAGTTAATCAATATTTCAGCTTTATTTCAATGATTTATCTTGCCAAATACAATTATTTTACTAGTCTTTATTTGAGGCCTTTAAGCGACATACTTTGGATAGTGACAAATCCATTGCAATACTTAGCCTATGCATAGCACCTGATTTTTCAGGTCAGATACAGAGTCATTCAAAAATTGAACAAAATGGGACACACAAATGAATACAACAATGCAAACACAGTCAGAACGCCGTAGTTACAATCGTATCCCTTTTAATGCAGAAATTCTAATGCAATGTGGCCATGAGGAATGGAGCTGCAACCTGCTCGATATTTCGCTCAAAGGCATGCTGGTAGAACCACCAGATAACCTTGACATCAACATGGACAACCCCTGTGGCATGGCACTATTTCTTGGTGAAGACATCTCTATCCATGCAAGGGTAAATATCATTCGTAGCAGCGATGACAACTGGGGGCTGAAATGGTTACAGATTGACGACAACAGCTTGCAACATTTACGGCGTTTGATTGAATTAAACACCAGCAACCCTGCAATGTTGATGCGCGAACTTTCAGAACTCGGATAATCTTTTATCCAGGCAGTATAATCTGCCCGTCACTGCCGTAAGTCCAGGGAATCTCAAATCAACTAAATTAGAGATTCCCTGGACGACACTTTCACAGCCAAACTTATCTCACCATAGCCACGCTGCCACCAGCAATGACAATTATGTGCGGCTCGACAACCATTGCATGGTAGTGCCGAAAAGGAAATATCTACCCGTACTTCCTTGTACAACTGCGTTATCCTGCTGCCATCCATCCTGACCATATGGCAAGGAGCGATTATCCACCATGGAGACCGGTTTTGCCTTTAATGTTTTGCGTTTAAGCATTTTTTGTTTACACTGTGCCCCTGTAAAACTGCTACCTGAAAATATCAAACAAAAACATGACTACTAAACTTGTTATCTCCGCACTGGGTGCTGACCGTGCCGGCATTGTCGACGAACTGAGTAATATTATTTATACCCATGAACTCAATATTGAAGACAGCCGCATGACTGTACTCGGCGGGGAGTTCGCCATCTTACTTCTGGTCAGCGGCGAACAGTCTGCAATAGAGCAACTACAGGCACAGGCAACGGACATTGAACAGGCGCTACAAATGCGACTACTGATCAAACCGACGACGGAGTCTGCACCTGCTGTCAACAGTATTCCCTATTCTGTTGAAGTTGCGGCAATAGACCATCCGGGTATTGTGGGTAATATTTCCCGTTTTTTCTCCAGTCGCAATATTAATATCGTCAACCTGCAAACCGAACGTTACGCTGCGCCGCATACCGGCTCACCCATGTTTGCCCTGCACATGACCATTGGCCTTTCTGCCGATACCAACATTGCACGGCTACGCGATGCTTTTACCGAGGTTTGTGATGATCTTAACCTCGATGCCGAATTGAAAAAACATATAAAATAAAATTTCTGGAAACTGACATGGTAAAAACAGGCAAAAAAGTTAACAACTTCTCAGCTACAGCAACAGGTGACAAAACAATCAGCCTGAAACAGCTAGCGGGTAAAAAGGTGGTACTTTATTTTTATCCAAAAGACAATACGCCTGGCTGCACTACAGAAGGCCAGGACTTCCGTGATGCTAAAGCAAAATTTACCCGACAGAACACGGTCATACTTGGTGTTTCACGCGACAGCATAAAAAAACACGAAAACTTCAAGGCCAAACAAAATTTCAATTTTGACCTGCTCTCCGATGAAGATGAATCACTATGTAAACAATTCGATGTGATCAAACTTAAAAAATTGTATGGCAAAGAATATATGGGTATCGAGCGCAGTACATTCTTAATTAGTGAAGACGGCGTACTACTGAAAGAATGGCGCGGTGTTAAAGTAAAAGGCCACGTTGATGACGTATTGGCTGAATCTAAAAAACACAAATAAGTACCGCGATTTCAAGCCATGTTCACCAATATCAAGCCCTATCCTGTCATATGGACAGGTTTATTTTTCACTGTTTTCATCTGGTCTGCCATTGCACCAAAAGATTACTATACCTGGATACTTGAGACGGCACCGGCCGTCATTGGATTCATTGTATTAGTGCTCACACGCAAGAAATTTCCGCTGACAACATTATGCTATTCACTTATTTTGCTACATTGCTGGATACTTTTCATCGGTGGTCATTATACCTATGCCGAAGTCCCTTTTTTCGATACCATTAAAGAAGTGTTTAACCAGTCAAGAAATAATTTCGACAAAGCCGGCCATTTTGCACAGGGCCTGGTACCAGCGATCATCTGCCGGGAAATAGTTATCCGTTTGAACATTATATCCGGCAAATATTTCACGCATTTTTTCACACTATGTTTTTGCCTCGCCCTCAGTGCATTTTACGAGTTACTCGAATGGTGGGTCGCACTGCTGAGCGAAGAGGCCGCTGAAGCGTTTCTCGGCACACAAGGTTATGTCTGGGACACGCAGTCTGATATGGCATGGGCTTTACTGGGCGCTATTATCGCGCTGACTCCTGCTTTCCAGCAGTCACAACAAACAAATTCGGCAAATACAAAATAGATACCATGAACAATAAAACCTACATCAAGGGGAAAGACGCGGCACTGGAAGAATCCATTACCTCTATGCAAAAAAAACTAATGGATCTAAATTTTGATATTGAAGAAGCCTCCTGGCTAAACCCGGTACCCAATGTTTTTTCTGTGCATATAAGAGACAAAGACTGCGGTCTAATGTTTACCAATGGCAAAGGCACAACAAAAAAATCCTGTCTTGCCAGTGCTCTGGGTGAATACTTTGAACGTTTAAGCTGTAATTATTTTTTTGCTGATTTTTATCTGGGCCAGGATTTTGCAAATGATGAATTTGTGCATTACCCTGATGAACGCTGGTTTAAAAACAAAGATGAGGATGACGATAGCATTCATAAAGAATTACTCGATGAAAAACTCTGGAATTATTACGATCCGGAACAGGCACTAAGTGCTTCAAAAATATTTGATACCAATTCAGGTACCGGCGAACGCGGTATCTGCGCCTGCCCGTACCACCGGCAACGTGATGGTAAAACCATCTGGTTTCCGATTAATATTATCGGTAACTGTTATGTCAGTAATGGCATGTCAGCGGGCAATACCAAAAATGAAGCCCGCGTGCAAAGTTTGTCAGAAGTTTTCGAGCGTTATATTAAAAACAAAATTATTGCCGAAGGCATCTGTTTGCCCGAAGTACCTGATGCTGTTTTGCAGCGTTACCCGCAAATCACTGAAGCCATTAAAAAACTGGAACAGCATGGTTATCAATTGCGTATAGCCGATGCGTCACTTGGTGGGCGTTACCCGGTAATGAGTGTCACTTTAATTAATCCCACAAACGCAACTGTGTTTGCTTCTTTTGGCGCACACCCGAGTTTTGAAGTTGCACTGGAACGCACGGTAACCGAACTATTACAGGGTCGCGACCTGAATCAGCTTGATGGATTTCAATCACCCAGTTTTGACCTGGATGAAGTTGCAGAGCACCATAATCTCGAAACACACTTTATTGATTCCAGCGGTTTAATTGCTTACGACTTCTTCAAGAACAAACCCGACTATGAATTCATTGACTGGGATCATGATGCATCAACCACTGATGAATTCAGTTATCTTTGCGACATTATTCATGATTTAGGTTTTGATATTTATATCGCTGACTATGAACATTTAAATGTGTACTCCTGCCGAATAATTGTACCGGGAATGTCGGATATTTACCCGGTAGACGATCTGCTCTGGAACAACAATAATGAAGGTGCTTTATTTCGCGAAGAAATTCTTTCATTAAAACATCTTGATCAATCCGCCTGGCAATCCATCCTCGATCGACTGGAAGAAGGCGGTTACAATGACTACCAGCGTGTTGCAGAATTCATTGGCATAGCGCCAGATGCCGGAACGACCTGGGCAAGGCTGCGTATCGGTGAACTAAAAGCCATGTTGTGCCTTGCCTTAAAAAATGATGAAGCTATTGAATGGGTCAACTGGAGCATACACATCGATCAGCTTGACAAGAACTCCACCCGTTTTTATTTATGCCTTCAGGCATTGCTCGAGATCAACAGTGATCCACAGCGAAACCTGGACGATTACATGGCTAGCCTTAAATTAATGTTTGATCAACAAACCTTGTCAGATTGTCTTGATGTTATTTCCGGTAAAGAAAACTTCTTTGGCCTGCACAGCCCGGGATTGAGTCTGGATGGTTTTGCAACGCACCAGAAGCTTCTGCATGGATATAAAAAACTACACCTTGCCAAGCAGAATAACTGGCAGAACAGAACTGAACAACAATAAAAAATTCACCATTCTCATCCTGAGGCACAAAAGGTCTTGCTCTTGCTTTTTCAACACAAGATTCTTCACTATTGTTCAGAATGCCCCCACCTGTAACCCTGAGGTAATAAATACTGTCGAACCATGCTTAAATTATTTTCAAAAATAATATTGAAACTTATTGGCTGGCATGTAGATGTTACCCTGCCAGAAGAAAAAAAATTTGTTTTAATTGGGGCGCCACATACGACAAACTGGGACTTACCGATAGGCCTGCTTTGTCTCTGGTCTGTTCCGATACATCTGACCTGGATTGCAAAAAAACAGCTATTTATCGGCCCACTTAATTATTTTTTTCGTGCATTGGGTGGCGTACCCGTTGATCGATCCATTGCTACTGGTTTTATTGAACAAATTGCTCATCAATTTGATTGTCGTGAAGAAATGATCTTCGGGCTTACGCCTGAAGGTACACGTTCAAAAACAGAGTACTGGAAGACCGGTTTCTATTACATTGCGCTGAAAGCAAACGTCCCTATCTGTTTAGCCTACGTCGACTACCCAAGCCGCACATTCGGCTTAGGTGAAATGCTTTATCCAAGTGGTGATATCGAGAAAGATTTTGAATTAATAAGAACATTTTATCGGGGAAAAAAAGGCAAACACCCCGAAGAACAGGGGCCTGTACACATAAAAAAACGTCAGAGAAACTCAGATTAAGTTACCGCTGCTGATACTGTCGCATCATTTCCTGGCCGCGGCGCATCTGCCCCAGCATCTCAGGAGACATTTGTCCTGACTGCTGCATCTGCCTGGCCATTTGCTGTATTTGTGGCTGTTGCCCATGATAACCACGCCGCTGTATTTTCTGCTGTACATTTGTCATGTCTTTTGCCACCGTCTTCATCTTGTCCTGCATAGTCACGTCTGTGTAGTTGGCAGGGATAACAAAGGTATTAGCAGGCAAGACCACATCCATATTAATACTTTTTATTTCGTTCTCAACACGGCCGTTTTTTTCGGTGCGCATCGGCATGCCTATAGTGTTTACATGATCAGCCACCTGCATATCAGCCAGCGTACAGTCATCCACAAATGCGGCAAAACCACCCAGTAGCGCACGTTGATTTTCCAGCATGGTTTTTATCGCAGTTAACAGGACTTTTATCTCCCTGGCCTGGTAGGCATCGGTAGAACCATAGATAACACCGCATGACTTGCCGTTTGCTGTGTAACTGTATTTTTGCGTTTTATAACCCGCTATCATCTGCCCGGGGCTTAATCGTTTAACTGAAGTTCGAACCAGGGGCGCACTATTAGCCGTAGCGGTTTCACCCACATTGAGCAGCATCACCTGCTGTTTTTGTGGATCAACAACGCTGACATTATTATTCTTATAATCGACAATAATATAGTCTGCCCCTGACATATTGATGCGTGCCTGCTGGCCATCAGTCATGATGCTCACGCGTTCGTTATTATTTTTCATTTCAATGACAGTTCCTGCCATTACAGATGAGCTGAGAAACAGGGTAATCAGCAAAAATTGTATCGCTTTATTCATTAAACACTCCCAAAAATTCTGACTGAATTATACCTGTTCTGCTCACGGTTAAAACTGTTGATAACAGTTTTCTACCTATTATGAGCACTATCTCTACCCAATAACGCATATGATAATCTACATGAGAATCATTTGCATTTGCGTTAACATTGCTTATAATGTGCCGAAAACATGACTAATTCCGGTGGCTGCGTTTTAACACACTCAGCATCGCATCCGCTAACGAATTATCAAGCACCATTTAGTTAAATGACTTTGGAGAAATCCGTGAAATACCCATCTATTATTAAAAACGCACTGCTTAGTGCTATTACATTCGGCATAGCACAATCGGCCCTTGCGGTAACAGACGACGAATTTAATGCTTTAAAGGAGCAATTTAATCAGCTGGCTGACCAGGTTGACGATAACAGTAAAAATAGTAGCAGCGCTACCACGGTCGGTGGCTATGGTGAATTACACTATAATAATTGGAGTGACGGCCAGGGCAAGACAAAAAGAGAATTGGATTTTCACCGTTTTGTTTTATTCGTGAATCATGAATTCAATGACCACATCCGCTTATTCACTGAACTTGAAATTGAACATGCATTTGTAGAAGATACCGAAGATGGCTCCAATGAGGGTGCAGTCGAACTCGAACAGGCCTATGTCCAGTTTGACCTGAGCGAACACACAAAAGCCAATGCCGGCCTGTTTTTGATCCCGGTCGGTATCCTTAACGAGACACACGAACCCCCTACTTTCTACGGTGTTGAACGTAACCCGGTAGAGCAGAACATCATCCCGACAACCTGGTGGGAAGGCGGTGCGATGTTGTCAGGCAATAATGACTCAGGTTTTAGTTATGATATCGCCTTAACCAGTGGCCTGGATGGTGGCACCAATATCCGTGGTGGACGTCAAAAAGTATCCAAAGCCACTGCAAGAAACCTGGCTGCAACCGGTCGCGTAAAATACACTGGCATAAACGGATTAACACTTTCTGCTACCGCACAATATCAGGACGACATGACACAGGACTCAACGGATGACGTCGGCAGCGCCATCTTGCTTGAAGCACACGCACGCTGGAATATTGCTGATTTCACTCTGACCGCTTTATACGCGAACTGGGATATCGATGTGAAGGACACCGCAGCTCAGGAAGATAAAGATAAAGACACTCAAAACGGTGGCTATCTCGAAGCTTCATACAAACTTAACCCGGCATGGGGCGTGTTTGTTCGCCAGAACCAATGGGACAATGGCGGCGCAGGTGATACTAAAAAATCACAGACTGATATCGGTATCAACTACTGGCCACATGAAAACGTTGTAATCAAAGCCGATTACCAGGTGCAATCTGATTACGATAAATTCGATTACGATGAGGGTACAACTAAAACCATCGCTGGCTTCGATGGCTTTAACCTTGGTATAGGTTACCAGTTCTAAAGACGCCTTAGAACCATGTTGCCGGGGTGCCTGATGAATATCAGGGGCGCTCCTTTTTGCCTTTATGATGTAAAATTCGCCGCTATGACCATGCATATAAATATCACCGCCCTCTTCCTGTTCAGCCTGATTTTCAGCGCTGTTACTGTTGCCGGCGGTGTTTATCAGGAACCGGATGATTTTATTAATGAGGTTTTTGACAACAAACCACCGAAAGCCGAAGCGTTATGGCTGAACAAAGATTTAAAAGAACAGATCGTTAAAATTCTTGATCACAAATACAAAGGCCTGCGTGTTCGTTACTGGCGTAAGCAAGAAAGGTCTGCATGGATACTGGATGAAATCGGCAAAGAAAAGCTGATCACCACTGGTATCGTTATTAATAACGCTCATGTCGAACAGGTTAAGGTACTGGTATTCCGGGAAAGCCGAGGCTGGGAAGTGCGCCATGACTTTTTCACTGATCAATTTAAATCGGTAGCA
Organism: uncultured Gammaproteobacteria bacterium; assembly: GCA_963803185.1. Taxonomy (GTDB): domain Bacteria; phylum Pseudomonadota; class Gammaproteobacteria; order SZUA-229; family SZUA-229. The sequence continues at coordinate 58,778 of CAWDMF010000013.1, forward strand.
CTTAAAGATGACCACCAACTGGATAAGACCATTGATAATATATCCGGTGCTACATTATCAGTACGCGCAATTAGGAAACTTGCCACCATTGCCCTGTTGCTTGATCAGGAAATTCAAAAGAAACTGGATTAATCAGCACAACATTATGACTCAGAATAAACTTTCGACATTGCGAGGTACGAAGCAATCTTATGATTTTGGGTATACGCTAATAGAGATTGTTTCGTACCTCGCAATGCCGTTTTATATAAAGCAGACAGTATTCAGGAGTCATTAATGACCAACCGAAGACCTAAACGATTTACCGCTTTTTTATGGCACCGGCGCATCGGTTTGTTTGCACTGGTACTGGTTGTCATTCTTGCTATTACCGGCATCATGTTAAATCATACCGAAAAACTAAATCTCGATAACACTTTCATAAACAACTCGTTATTGCTTGGCTGGTATGGTATCGAACCGGAAGATGAACCAGTTTCCTTTCGCATAAAAAACAGCACGCAGGATCACATTATCAGTGCCTGGCAAAAACAACTTTTTTTTGATAACACCGCTATCATTAATCTTGAACAAATGATGCATGGTGCGATTGCTGCAGAACAGTTCATCGTTGTCGCCCTGGAGAATGAAATCATCCTGTTATCTTATGAAGGTGAATTAATTGAACGCATCTCCACCGGTATAAGTTTCGGCAACATCCAGCGCCTGGGCAAGAAATACAAACGTCCCGTTATCGAAACCAGTGGACCACTGTATTACATAGCAGATGAACATATTCTGGACTGGGATGTCATCATCAACGAAGGTGTCGAATGGACAGAAGAATACACACTAAATAATAAGGAAAGAGAACAACTACTGATAGCATACCGTGGCAATGGGCTTAAACTGGAACGCGTTATTCTTGACCTGCACAGTGGTCGTATATTCGGGCACTATGGCATATACCTGATGGATGCCGCTGCCATCGCCCTGCTCTGGTTATCGTTAAGTGGTTTGTGGGTATGGAGCAGCCGGCGCAGAAAAATGCGCAAGAAGAAGCATTATCAGAAACACCACAGAAAAACCTTATAAAAATTATTATCCGCAAATGAACGCAAATAAAAAATTTACGAGTGTTTTTTAAAGTTATTTGCCTCTTGTATTTTAATCAAGCGATGCAGATGCATTTCATAAATTTATTAAAAGGCTTCACCTAGTAACGCAAATGCAATTCTATTTTTGTTTTTATTTGCGTTCATTTGCGGACCAATAAGGCTTTTAACCCGGATATTTCATAGGAATGCAGAATTTTGGAGAAATATCGGGTTAAGCTTCTTGATTTTGAATCGACGGCCAGGAATGAATCACTGCCTGTATGAGAGTTGCCAGTGGAATCGCAAAAAACACGCCCCACACGCCCCAGAGGCCACCAAAAAACAAAACAGCGATAATTATTGCCGCCGGGTGCATATTTACAACTTCAGAAAACAGTAGCGGTACAAGAATATTGCCATCCATAAACTGCACAACAAGATACGCCACCATTAGATAAACAAAGTCACTACTGGCGCCCCACTGGAACCATGCGATCATCGCCACAGGTATTGTTACCGCAACGGCACCGACGTAGGGAATAATAACAGACAGTCCGACCAGTAAACTCATGGTTGCGGCATAATTCATGCCCATGACTTTCAACGGAATAAAGGTTGCTACGCCGACAATCGCGATTTCCAGTAATTTACCGCGAATGTAGTTACCCATCTTGACATCAACTTCTTTCCATACGGAATAAGCAAGGCCACGATCTTCGGGTAAGAAACGCCTGAACCAGCCTATTATTTCAGCTTTATCTTTTAGTAGAAAAAATACCAGTAACGGAACAACCACCAGGTAAACCAGTACAGTAAAAACATCAACGACAGATGACAGCGATACTGAAACCAGCTTCTGTCCAACACCAACCAGTTCTGTTGAAAAACTGCCAAGCATTTTTTCTATTTCCTGATCGGCGAATACAGGGTAGCGTTCAGGAATAGTAAGTATCAGTTGCTGAATCTTATCTAAAATTTTAGGGAAATCTGTAATTAGCTGTGATAGCTGACTTATCACCAATGGCACCAAACCAAATAAGATCAGTGCCAGTACAGTCACAAACAAAGTGAAACTGAATAAAAATGCTGCAAATCGCGGCACACCAAGATGATTAAGTCTACAAACAAGACCTTCTAAAACATAAGCAATAATAATACCGGCTAAAACCGGGGTAAGGATACGGCCCCAGTACAATACCAGTATTGCGCCCAGTACCAGAATACTGACAAGCATAATGGCCTGCGGATCTGAAAAGTGTTTTTCAAACCAGTCTTTAATTACATCAATCATTATCCTTGCTGCTCACCATTTCTATTACTTTCCTGTACTAACTTTTTATAAGCATCCTCGAATAAAACTTCCATTTCATCGATAACTTCTACCACATCACGGCCTTTCACCATATGGTCTGTCATTAAAGCTGAAGCTTCTGAAAAAACTGACATACTGCCAACCATGTGATAAGTCGCTTTAAGGCGTTTTATTGCGCCCACCACCGTTTCCTGCTCAGGACGTGGAATATCATCCGGTGCCTGTACTTCTTTTGCAACAGGCTCCGCCTGTGCATACAAAAAATCAGCGAAGTCAGACAAACTTTTCTTACGGCTGTCGTCCAATGCCTGGTAAAGATCAATTAGATCCTGACTACTTTTAAGTTTATTCATTCGTAGCTACTCAGTTACAGTTACGCGGAACTACTCACTGAGTAGTTACATTCATTATTCACTTCTTGTGGTAACCGACTGGTGACATCGCTGGAGGTTGGAGTCACTAAGCAATCGGTGTATGGAATAAAAGACCACCGCTTATTTAGTGATTCCACCCCGGTAGCGGTAGCTAAATATTCTTACCAGGACACCTCCGCATAAGTATCAGAACTTATGATACTTATGCAGAGGTGTCCTAGGCCATATTTTTACAGAATTCCTGAGCAAAACCTAACAGCTCATCGGCAGCACGCGATTTAAATTTATAACGCTGACGAACGAATGAAAAAGGTCGTTCCAGCTTGGGGGATAACTCTACTGCAGTTAAAGTACCTAGTCGTAACTCTTTATCGATACTGGCGCGAGATACAATCGAAATGCCCATACCCGCTTCTACCGCGCCTTTAATCGCTTCCGGGCTACTTAACTCGAAACACACATTCAATAGACTGTCAGGACTTTGTTGTTCAACATAATTGGTAATAGCTTCCTGGGTACCTGAACCACTTTCACGGCAAATAAACGGATGACTGATAATGTCTCTGACATGCAGTGTGCTTTCTTTCGCCAACTGATGACTATTAGGCATAATCACCACCAGCTGATCAACCCGGCACTGCTCAACAATTAAATTTTTGTTATTGACCGAGCCTTCTACAATAGCTAAATCAACCACATTATTTTCCACCATGGTAATAATGTCTTCAGAGTTAGACTCTTTCAGACTGATGTTCACCTCAGGATACTTAACTTTAAACTCCCCTATCAGCAATGGCAGCATGTATTCAGCAATAGTCGTACTCGCGCCAAGCGATACTCCGCCACTGACATCCCCTGTCATCTCGGTTATGCTGTGATTCATATCGTCATATAGCTTCAAAATACGATCGGCATACATATAAACCTGTTTACCGGCATCGGTAAGTGTCACTTTATTATGCGTACGATCGAATAACCGGGTATTAAACTGGTCTTCTAACTGACGTATCTGAAAAGTTACCGCTGGCTGTGTCATATGCAGTTGCTCACCTGCTTTAGTAAAATTAAGCAAGCGTGCAACAGTGTGAAATATTTTTAGTCGACGATCAGCCATTATTTAATTTTGCAACCTTGTTGGTGAAAATAAATTTTAAGATGCCGCATCAAAGTTGATTTTATGGCCATTAACCGCTATTTTAACACTACGACTAAGCAATAGGTAACATGGATATTATGTGCACTAAAACACTCATCAACAGTATTATCACAACATTTTTGTGTCTATTATTTCAAGCATCATCCTATGCTGAGATTTATAAATGGACAGACGAAAATGGCCAGGTTCACTATGGTGAACATCCTGGTAATACCGGTGCTGAAAAAGTCAGTATTCGCCAGAATGAAACAACCAAGCCACGCCCCATTAATAAAGCTGAAGAGGACACGGCGGAATCTGACAAAAAAAATTCAGGCCAGCAAGCTGAAGCGTCTGGCGAACTGGTAGAAGTACCACCATCCAAAAAAGAAAAACGCAAATTGTGCAATCAAGCCAAAAGTGATATTGCCGCGATCAATAACCGGGGCCGCATGCGGGAAATCAATAAAAAAGGCGAATACGTGTACTTAACAGAGCAACAACGCCAGCAACGGCTTTCTGCTGCCAGAAAAAAACAAGGTGAATTTTGCCGGTAATGTAAAACAACAGGAAACACCATGCCATTATTAGAGATCACTACCAACACAGCCATCGTTAACATCCAGGGTGTCGCCTCACAGGCCTCAAAGCTCACCGCCGAGATGTTAGCTAAGCCGGAAAGTTACGTCATGGTAAAAATCCTGCCAGAACAGACACTGATTTTTGCAGGAAATAATGAACCTGCCGCGCACATTAAATTAAAAAGCCTGGGCCTGGCTGAGGATAACACAGTCGATTTCTCAAAAAAAATCTGCTCTTTCATTAACTCACAGCTTCATATAAACAGCGCACGTATTTATATTGAATTTTCCAGTCCTGCACGGCATATGTGGGGTTGGGACGGAAAGACGTTTTAGGCTGGCCGTTTATTTTAAATACCACTGTAAATTTCAAGGTTTTTTCTGCTAACAGCAAACTTATAACTGCCAACTTATCTTTTCCTGATAACTTTCTTTTCGTCGCATAAATCTAATTAGTTGGTAGAATGCGCACATTCTACCCAGTGCCTCATCAAGGTTAAACAATATGTATTTATCAAAGTTTCAATTAACCACTTTAAAAGAAAACCCGTCCGACGCAGAAATTGCCAGCCACCAGTTAATGTTGCGTGCCGGACTCATTCGAAAACTTGCTTCTGGACTTTATAGCTGGCTACCACTGGGTTTGCGCGTAATGCGTAAAGTGGAAAAAATCGTTCGTCAGGAAATGGACAAAAGCGGCGCACTGGAACTGCTTATGCCCGCAGTACAGCCCAGTGAATTATGGCAGGAATCAGGTCGCTGGGAACAATATGGCCCTGAACTATTACGTTTAAAAGACCGCCATGGACGTGAATTTTGTTTTGGCCCAACGCATGAAGAAATTATTACCGATATAGCACGCAAGGAACTTTCCAGCTATAAACAGTTGCCGGTAACCTATTACCAGATCCAAACCAAGTTCCGCGATGAAGTGCGGCCACGCTTTGGCGTGATGCGTGCGCGTGAATTTATTATGAAAGATGCCTATTCATTTCACACCAGCCAGGATAGCCTGCAGGCAAGTTATGAAGTGATGTACCAGGCTTACAGCAATATCTTTACCCGATTGGGCCTGGAATTTCGCGCAGTAATGGCTGACAGCGGTTCTATTGGTGGCAACAGTTCACACGAATTTCACGTGCTTGCCGACTCTGGCGAAGACGCCATCGCTTTTTCCAATGAAAGTGATTATGCCGCTAATGTGGAAAAAGCAGAGACGCTGCCACCTACCACACCTCGCCCGGCAGCGACTACCGATATGGCTAGCGTTGATACGCCAAATCAACATAGCATTGAAGAGATCAGCCGGTTCCTCTCCGTAGCACCAAGCCAATGCCTTAAAACCTTGCTGGTCGAAGGCAGTGAAGAGAACACCATCATTGCACTGGTTTTACGTGGTGACCATGAACTAAATGAAATCAAAGCCAGTCACCTGCAAGCCGTCGCAGAGCCACTGTGTTTTGCCAGTGATGAGCAGATAAAACAGGTTGCCGGTTGTTCGGCGGGATCGTTAGGCCCCGTCGATTTAAAGATAACAGTCATTGCCGATTATGCAGCACTGCAATGTGCTGATTTTGTCTGTGGCGCCAATGAAGATGGTAAACATTTAACCGGGGTCAACTGGGAACGTGACTGTGCTATACCTGAATCGGCCGATATAAGAAACATTGTTGAAGGTGATGTCAGCCCTGACGGCAAAGGTACTCTGTCTATTGTACGCGGTATCGAAGTTGGCCATATCTTCCAGCTCGGTAAGAAATACTCCGAAACCATGAAAGCAACGGTACTGGATGAAAACGGTAAAGCCAGCACCATGACCATGGGCTGCTACGGCATCGGTATAACGAGAACTGTTGCCGCTGCCATTGAACAAAATCATGATGACAACGGCATTATCTGGCCGGATAGTATTGCGCCATTTGATGTCGCTATTGCACCGATAAATATGCAAAAGTCCGAAGACGTTAGCAATACCGCAATCAAACTACATGATGAACTCACTGCTGCAGGACTGGATGTTTTACTTTATGACGAAAAATCCCGTTTGGGTGGTATGCTGGCTGATCTTGATTTAATTGGCATACCGCACCGTATCGTCATTGGTGATCGCGGCCTGAAAGAAAATAAGGTGGAATATAAAAAGCGCGATGCAGAACAAAGTCAGGATATTGCCGTTGATGAAATCGTTAATTTTTTAACAGACAAATAAAATATCAAAGCTTAAATTCGTCCGCAGATGAACGCAAATGAACGCAAATAATAACAAAACAGTAAAACTGTCATACTGGACGACAGTGAAAGATCTAACACTTTAATATGCCACCAAGGTTGCAAGATCCTTCACCGTCGTTCAGGATGACATAAAATTATATATTATTTTTTTTGCGTTCATTTGCGTTCAACCGTGGACTAAATTTCTTTTATGTATATATTTAATACATGATTAAACGCTTAGCCATCGCACTCTTTTTATTCCTTTTCAATACATTTGCTATCACGCAGTTGTATGCCGACAGCCAGCCTGTCGATCCGAAGCTCCGCCAGTTACTTACCGAAGCAATCAACTCATCAGAAAGTTTTGAAGACCGCTTCCATGCAGAAGTCTGGCTTGTAGATATGTCTAATCGCCTGAAACGTTTTATTAAAGATGAAAAAACCCGTCTTTCCATGCTCAAACATATCCACCAGGAAGCGACTCGCGTTAAATTACAACCAGAACTGGTACTGGCACTCATCGAAGTTGAAAGTCATTTTGATAGCTACGCCATTTCAAAATCTGGCGCTCAGGGCATGATGCAGATAATGCCCTTCTGGTTAGATGAAATCGGACATCACGACGACAACCTGATTAATATGAAAACTAATCTGCGGATGGGATGCACCATATTAAAATACTACATGGACATGGAAAGCAATGACCTGCACAAAGCCCTGGCAAGATACAATGGCAGTCGTGGATCAAAAGTTTATAGCAATAAAGTACTGACCGCTTTACATGACCACTGGTATCAATCATGACCAGGGAACCTCTATCTATATGATCATTGCGAATTCAATTAAAAGAAATGGAATCAAAGGGATATATAGAAATCAAACGTGGCAATATTAAAATTAATGATACACCTGCGTTACAGAACGAACATAAGCAGCAACTAAAACACTACTGAAATCCGCTTAAGTACGCTTATTTCAAATCGTCCAAAATGACGAAGATTTTCTCGAGCTGATTTTAAGGTGAAAAACAATTAATTGAGGCGCCCTTAAACAACGTTATCAGAAGTTTTCTGACCATAACTTACCCATATTCACATTTCTCATTATGGAGATTCATGTTTTTCCACCTGAAAAAGTTTATAAGCCCTTAAATCGAGTAGCAACATGTTAATTTAAAAAAATATTATTCCTATAAATTTCAATAAGATAGAGTACACTCCAAAATAAACTCTTATATTTCCTCTGAATTATTTACCTTTCACATAATTAATATAATATATTTAGCATTGCATTTGCTGTGGATATTCCCTAAAAATGCAACTAGTGATAAACTATTGTGTAATTAACATGAGATGGTGCTTAAAATTTAAAAACATGTTTCTCCTGCTGCATCAAACTGACAGCAGATACCATAATAAAAACGTAGAGTAAAACTATGAACAATAAAATTTCTTCCATGGAGTATAGCGCTGCTTCACAGAAGAAAAGGATTTCTGAAGACCAGCACCATACATTTATTTCCAATCTCAGGCATGCAATTGATAATGATGAACTAAGTCTTCATTTCCAGCCTCGTTTTAATGCGATATCCGGTAAAGCAGATATTCTCGAAGCACTTGTCCGCTGGCACCGACCCGGTATCGGACGATATTATCCTGGCGTTTTTATTCCAGATGCAGAAGAAAATGGGTTGATATTCTCACTCGATCTATGGGTATTTGAGCGTTGCTGCAAAGATTTAAAGCACCTGCAAACAACCGTTAATCCGCATACTAAAATAGCCATCAACCTTTCAATACTTACCTGCGAGAGCATTTATTACGCTCAAAAAATTATTGAAATCAGTAAAAAGTACGATATATTTCTATCTGATTTTGAATTTGAAATTACAGAAAACGCACAGGTTCGTGATATTCGAAAAGTCGTTTCATTTTGTGAAACATTAAAAAGCTATGGTGCCGAATTTAGTCTGGACGATTTTGGCACCGGACAGTCCCCATTAGTTAATTTAAACATTCTGCCGGCAAACACAATAAAGATTGATAACTGCTTTATTCATGGCATCGGCAATTCAAAACGCAGTGAAATCATCATTCGCTCGCTGGTTAATATGGCAAAAGAGTTAGACATGCAAGTTGTTGCTGAAGGCATAGAAAGCAATGAACAGTACTGGTTTATGCGTGATACAGGTTGTGATCAGCTTCAGGGTTTTCTACTTTGCAGACCAATAGAGCTTAGCCGAATAGAATCATCAAAGTTATATGCCCCGGAAGTAAAATATTCTGGCACCTAGGGAAACGCTGTTACAGTGTAATTCTATTAGACTTGTTAATATCATCATACCTGTGCTCTCATCATTAGCTCAACGGTACCTGTGCCAAGTGTCATATGGATGCTTGAGCCAAACTGCTCACTTAGTAAAATATATAAACAAAATTCATGCGCACCTATCTACATCATAGATTCACTGGTGACAAATAATTCACCCAGTGAAAAGAACATCTGAAAAATAACGATTACCCATCAGAGTGCATCCGCCACAGGAACCGCTGTGGCGAAACGTTTTTTAACATCAATTTACATGTTCCATGCAAACTCATGCAATCGCGTGATGTGCCGGATGAATATCTTATATGCCTTTTTCAGGTTTTTCGGGATAATGTGACAATGTCACTGACATACAAATAGCAATAACATAGTATAAGCACACTATTTAAACTCATTGGAGAACTATTATGTGTAACGTTGGTGGAATCGATCGTATTATCCGTATTATTGCAGGTGCTTTTTTAATTAGCCTGGTATTTTTTGGTGATCAGATTATAGGTCAAAATGTTGTCTGGGGCTGGGTTGGTGTTGTGCCTTTAGCTACCGGTATTTTCAAATTTTGTCCTGTTTATAGCCTTTTGGGATTAAAAACCTGCACAACCAAGTAAAATTATTCAGCAACCTTTGACCACCTATGGACGAAGCAGTTTGCAGTCTAGACATTCAAATTTAAAACGTGAACTCCCTGCAATAACACGTTATTGCAGGGAGGGCATACGGTAGCAGGGTAACGCATGTAGCGATACCTGTGGGCAATTGCCGAGAATGCTGGCTTTGTGAAGGTTAACAACGCTGAGGCTGAGTATCCGGTTAGCTTAAAAAATGCTATTTCATGTGACGTGCCACATAGATGTTGCGCATTAACAAATCTAAGGATGAAACTGATCAAAGGCTCTTTAAATAGAAAGGTAGAAGACAACAGCCCTGGCAAAAAGCATTGGCGCTGTGCATTTATAGCGCATTGTGCGAAACTTTTAACACAACATAGCAGACTAATATATTATAATTAATCTATATCGTGTTTATTTGCTGCGTGTTTTTTTGATGTGTAATTTAAATATTTTTAGCCAGCTGTTAAGAATTATCCTCGGGATAATTCTTCTCGCTGCTGCCTGGTTTGGTCCACAAACATCACTATTAAGCCTGGAATGGATGAGTTTATGGCGTTTGGGCTGGTTAGGTATAATCCCGCTGATCTCAGGCATTGCTGCCTTCTGCCCAATCTATGCAGTTTTAGGTTTCGATCATAAAAAAAAATAATTAACGCATACCACGTAACAGGTCTGCCTTAATATCTTCAATATCTTCCAGCCCCACTGCAATACGAATTAAACCATCTGATATACCCGCCTCGCTACGTTGCTCAGGTGTTAAACGACCATGTGTGGTTGTTGCCGGGTGGGTAATGGTTGTCCTGGTGTCACCCAGATTAGCAGTAATCGAAAGCAACTGAGTAGCATCAATCAAACGCCAACCTTCTGCTTTGCCACCGTTTAATTCAAACGACAATAAACCGCCAAAAGCTGATTGCTGTGTTTTAGCCAGAACATGTTGTGGATGACTTTCCAGTCCGGGGTAAAATACTCTTTTAACCTCAGGCAGTTGTTCTAACCATTCTGCAAGTTCCTGTGCGGCCGCAGAATGCGCCAGCATGCGTAACTTCAATGTCTCCAGGCCCTTTAGAAAAACCCAGGCATTAAAGGCACTCATGGTAGGGCCTGCGCTGCGTAAAAAACCAAATACACCATCACCTACCACATCATTAGTACCGCAAACTGCTCCACCCATACAGCGGCCCTGACCGTCAATATATTTCGTCGCAGAATGAATAACAATATCAGCACCTAAGACTATCGGCTGTTGTAAAGCCGGTGTACACAAACAATTGTCAACGGCCAACAGGCAGCCATGTTTATGGGCAATTTCAGCTAGAGCAGTTATGTCAACCAATTCCGTCAGTGGGTTAGACGGTGTCTCCAGAAACAGCAATTTTGTTTCTGGTTTTATTGCTTTTTCCCATGCTGATAGTTCTGATAGCTCGACGAACGTTGTATCTATACCTAACCTGGCAATAATATTGGTCAACAAAACGGTGGTGGTACCAAAAATGCTGCGAGACGAAACAATATGGTCACCCGTTTTCAGCAATCCTAAAATGGTTGCGGTAATTGCAGACATACCTGATGCAGTGGCCACGCAACATTCAGCCATTTCCAGTGATGCCAGCCGATTTTCAAACGTTCTTACTGTCGGGTTAGTAAAACGCGAGTATATATTGCCCGGTTCTTCACCAGAAAACCTTGCGGCAGCTTCTGCTGCTGATGCAAACACATAACTGGAGGTGGGAAATATTGGTTCACTGTGTTCATTTTCATTAGTACGCACCTGTCCTTCACGTACAGCACGTGTTGCAAAACTTAAGCCGGATGTATCAATCTTTTTATTTGTCATCGCATAAACAAACCTGTTAACTATTCTTCCCTCTACTACTCTTCTATGAGTACTTCACTGCCAACCTCAACCAGTCGAAACAAATCGACCACATCCTGGTTACACATTCGAATGCAGCCAATTGAAGCAGGTGTACCTATGCTTTCCTCATGATTGGTACCGTGAATATAAATATAACGTTGATAAGTATCCACGTACCCTCCCTGATTACGCCCCGGCTCCATTCCTTCCAGCCACAAAATACGGCTCATTATTACATCATCGGGTAAATCCACACCCCGTTCAGTACATTCTTCAAGATTGCCATGTGGCACCCGACCGATAAACACTTCATTAACCGGCATAGCGCCACCTAATTTATCTTTAATACGGTGTAAACCCAACGGGGTTTGTTCACTGCCATTCTGGTTGCCCGTACCGTATTTGGAAGTGGATACTGGATATTGTTGAAGCAGGTTTCCGCCTTCATCAAACAGCTTTAGCTGTTGCTGTGTTAGATTTATTTTTATTGAATTCACACACTTACCCGCTAATGGCATTTCTATTCATATTATGAACTCAAAGTATCACACAGTTGAAGCGATAATCAATAGCCCATCACAATTTACTAAACCGCAGAACTTTATGATAGCTAAACAGAATTACCCTATGTTAGGGTAGTGTCTCATATTAAGTGTCCATATAAAAAATCATTATATATTCAGGTACAAGACGTAGTCCACAATGAATGGTATTCCCTTGACAAGGTCTACAACGTAGTAATCATGCATTTAAGGATTCCCTTCGGCGAGACCAGGGCAATTACCTGCGTTACTGCGATCTCCTGAGGTAGAATTACTATCCCTACAAGGTGTACCTGGCAGATAACTGCTCTCGTCTATATGTGCATTTAAAATGAGACACCACAGTAAAATCTAAGCGCTTTGGCAAAAAAATGGGAATAGGCTGATGAATGAAACTGATGCAAAAACTGAAACAGATCTCAATCAAGCTAAGATTCAGACGGAACCAGCAGGTGAAAACGAAACACCTTTCTTTCCGGTTTCAGAAGGTAAACTCATCACACTGTATATATTAAGTTTTGGTTTATACGGTATTTACTGGTTCCAGCAAAACTGGAAACGACAGCAACCAATGATGGATAAAAAAATCTATCCGGTATGGCGTGCTATTTTCTCAATATTTTTTACTCACTCATTATTTAAACGTATCGACCAGCAAGCTGTTCATTTGCCACAACAACATAAATTTAATGCTAATGCACTTGCCACCTTTTTTGTCGCCGCTATTGTTGCCAGTAATGTTATAGACCGTTTATCAATCAATACTGACATGGCTCAAAGCATTACAAACACTATATTAATAATCACATCGTTAGTTTTATTCTTGTTTAGCGCATACCCACTGGCCAAAGTTCAGGCTACCGTCAATCGAATAAACAATGATATGCTTGGCTATTTAAATCACAAATACAGCGTATGGAATTATGTATTAATAATTCTTGGCACTGTTTCCTGGCTGATGCTTGCGATGGGATTACTGGCTGAATCAATAGGACTGGTTGTACCCCAGTAAGTCATTGTGAATAAAAAATTCGTAGATACTGGCATTATTTTAGTACTACTGAAAGGTTTTGAAAAACAGCGGCTACCAGGGTTTATTGAAATCAAACTTTAGCTGGATAACGGTGAAACTATAAATGAATTTGAACCTGTGTTGAAGAATATCAGACATTTTCTTAAGGCAGCTGACAAGTATAGTGGCTAAATCCTTGCGCTAGAGTACCTGGTTTTGACTAGCGAATTAAACATATTTAACCTCAATGGCTGGATCTTCCGCTTTTGCAGCCAGACATGAAATAAATCAGGAACTTTCAGGTTTATCGCTGAGAGCCGACTTTACTGTTCTTATTCTTGTTCTTATTCTTATTCTTGTTCTTATTCTTGTTTTTTTTCTGTTTTGCTACATCATTACGCTGATCTGATAAGCGCTCAAAATATGCCGCATCAACATCTTGCGTCACATAAATACCATCAAAACAGGAGCTATCAAAAGCGGTTATTTTTTCATTACCTTTACGTACAGCAGTAATTAAATCTTCCAGGTCCTGATAAACCAGCCAGTCGGCACCAATAATTTTGGTTATCTCTTCAACCGTTCTGTTATGCGCAACAAATTCAGCATGTGATGCCATATCAATGCCATAAACATTTGGATAGCGCACGGGTGGGGCCGCTGACGCCATGTATACTTTTTTTGCACCGGATTCCCTTGCCATCTGTACAATTTGCTTGGAGGTAGTACCACGCACAATAGAGTCATCGACCAACAATACATTTTTACCAGCAAATTCCAGTTCAATAGGATTGAGCTTTTGGCGCACCGACCGTTTACGCTCCTGTTGCCCAGGCATAATAAAGGTACGCCCGATGTAGCGGTTTTTGATGAAGCCTTCACGATATTTCACGTTCAGATGATAGGCAACTTCCAGTGCAGTACTACGACTGGTATCAGGAATAGGAATAACAACATCGATATCATGATCGGGCCTTTCGCGCAGGATTTTCTGCACCAGTGTTTGCCCCATACGTAAACGAGCTTTATAAACCAGCACACCATCCAGAAGTGAATCCGGCCGTGCAAAATAAACATATTCAAATATACAGGGCGATAGCTTAGAATTTTCTGCACATTGCTTGCTAAAAAAATCACCCTGTTCACTTATAAAAACTGCCTCGCCCGGTGCAACGTCACGTACCAGTTCAAAACCCTGTGCCTGTAATGCAACACTTTCAGATGCCACCATATAGTCAGTGCCCTGTGCAGTTTCGCGAACACCATAAACCAGTGGTCGAATACCATTGGGATCACGTATCGCTAAAACACCCTTACCTGCGACCATGGCAACCACAGCATAACCACCACGACAGCGGCGATGAATAGCAGACACAGCGGTAAAAATATCTTCGTGATCAAAATCCGGCTTAGCGATTATCTGTAATTCATGAGCAAAAATATTAAGCAGGGCTTCTGTATCTGAATCAGTATTTAGGTGACGTAAGTCAGACAGAAACAATTGCTCTTTGAGTTCATCGGCATTGGTCAGGTTGCCATTATGTGCCAGTGCGATACCATACGGCGAGTTCACATACAAAGGTTGCGACTCTGCTGACGACGAGGTACCCGCTGTAGGGTAACGAACATGAGCAATGCCCATTTTCCCCGGTAAATTTTCCATGTGTTTTTTGTAAAACACATCACGCACCAGTCCATTACTTTTGCGCATATAAAAACGGCCGTTTTCACACGTTGTTATACCTGCCGCGTCCTGACCACGGTGTTGCAAAACAGACAATGATTCGTATAGATCAAGATTAACTGCGCTATGCGCAACAATACCGGCAATACCACACATATGAAAGCTCTTTAGGGTGCTGGTGCAGGTTTATAGGAAAGATTCAGGTCTTCAGGAATATATTCCTGGATAACAATAGCGCTGCTTTCAAACCATTGCAATAATGTTGATGACTGCCACCACTCCGTTTCAGGCAAGGGTGTCATGCCGCCGATAACAACAAAAACAATAATAATTAAGCCACCGCGTAAGATGCCAAAAACCACACCAAAAACACGGTCGGCGCCTGACAGCCCCGTCTTTTTCACTACCTGGGACACTAGCATATTAACTAAAGCACCTACCATCAGCGTGAGTACAAATAACACACCAAAACCGATGGCCTGGCGCACGGCTTCTGATTCAATATTACTGGGTAAAGCGTCGGCTAATTGAGGGGCAAAGGTAGCTGCCAGCCAGATAGCAATAATCCAGGTCGCCAGTGAGATAGCTTCTTTAACAAACCCTCTGAGCAAACTAAATAAAGCTGACAGGAAAATTACAAATATTACGACTACGTCTACAACTGTCATGAAGATCACATGTGTTTTTCTAAAGGGGTATTATACGCTTTTGTAAGCACTCTGAAAATGCAGTGAAATAACATAGTTTCACTAAGCCGGATATTTCATTGGAACACAGATTAAGGATGATTGACAACGTAAGCATCTATTTTGTGTGATTTTTTGAGATCTTTTTT
Source organism: uncultured Gammaproteobacteria bacterium (assembly GCA_963803185.1). Taxonomy (GTDB): domain Bacteria; phylum Pseudomonadota; class Gammaproteobacteria; order SZUA-229; family SZUA-229. The sequence continues at coordinate 74,343 of CAWDMF010000013.1, forward strand.
CCATTTTTCTAGAACACTATGCTCTAGTTCCGGCCCCACTCTTACCTTATAGCTGGTTTTCCCCCTGGACTGCGACTTCTGAACAAAGGTGGTATAACCGGCTTTTCTCAAGGTATTACGCAATTTTTCCGCGTTCTCCTTGCTACTGAAGGTGCCAACTTGCAAAGCAAATGATTTAATCGCTTTTTTATGCGATTTTTCCGGGTCAGACTTAATCGCTTTCTCCTGTTGCGCTTTGATTTCTACTAATGGTGTTGCAATAGGCTTAAGCTTTTTCTGTTTTAACGGGGGGAACTCAGGTTTATCCTTGATTTCAATATCCTTTACCTGCCTGGATTTATAACCGGAGCCATCTAATAGTGCCGGTATAAAAATAACACCCAGGGTAACCAGGACAATGGCTCCGACAATACGTTGCTGGAATTGCACTTCCATTTATTTTATAGACTCCACAACGTTTGTATTTACCTCAGAGAAAAATTGCATGGCTTGTGCTACTGTATAGAACGAACCAAAAATTATAATACGGTCATTTTTATTAGCTTTAGACAGCACAAGGGCACAGGCCTGTTTCACCGATTTTGCTGACAGAACTGTATCGTGCAATATTTTACACTGATTTTCCTCATTTGTTGCCTTAATAAAATCAACAGGCAGATTTTCTATCAATGCCTGCACAGACAAACCACGTGACGTGTTTTGCAGACCCGCAAAACACCATTTGTCGATGTCTGCTGCGACGCTTTTTATAACGCCTTTTATGTCCTTATCTGACAGCATCGCCATAATAGCCCAGGTAGTAGACTGCCCGCTGGTATTATCGACGGAACCGGATTTTAATTGTGATGCCAGGGCCTGTGCAGCTTGCAGGTTATGCGCCACATCAACATAGACCCGTGGGTTTGTATGTATTAGCTGAAAACGGCCAGATAACTTTATTTGCTTTAATGCCCTGCTTATTACTGTTCTAAATGATTTCGTCAATTGCAAACAGGGCAAGGAAGGTAACATTTTTTTAGCCTGCAAAGCTTGTAAAGCCAGTATAGCTGTGGCCGCATTTAAATATTGAAAGTCTCCAGCCAAACAGGGTTTTGCTAACTCAGATATATCTGCATAGCAACTTTTCAGATTCCAGCTAGCATCTGAATGATTAATATAAACCTCATAATCACAACCCGCCCGAATTAATTTACACTGTAATTTTTCTGCGTGCTGTAGCACACTGGCAGGGACATCACGTTCGCCACATATCACCGCTCTGCCCTGGCGAAAAACACCGGCTTTTTCATAACCAATAGATTCTCTATTATCACCCAGCCAGTCAACATGATCGATTGCCACAGAGGTTAACACACAAACATCAGAATCCATGATGTTCACTGCATCCAGTCGACCACCAAGTCCAACTTCCAGTATAACCAGGTCAGGCTGCTGTTTAAAAAACAACTCAATTGCGGCAAGCGTGCCGAACTCAAAATAGGTGAGCTGGATATTGCCACGCGCCTGATCTATACGTTCAAAAGCTTGACACAATACATCATCATCAACCGGCTGCGCATTGATTTTAATTCGTTCATTATATTGAAAAATATGTGGAGAGGTATAACTGCAAACTTTTAAGCCCGCTGCTTTTGCTATTGCTTCAAGCGTGGCAACAACAGAGCCTTTTCCATTAGTACCAGCAACCGTTATCAGTGGACAGTTGAATGAACTTGATAAGCCTGCCTGTGCTAGCACACGGGCGACACGGTCAAGGCCTAAATCGATTTCTTTGGGATTGAGACTTTCCTGCCAGCTAAGCCAGTCGTTGAGGTTATCAAATCGCATTAATATAACTGGCGGTAAACCTGTGTCGTACGCTAGGCGTTCCCATGGAGACCATGGGAGCAAAAAAATGGTCTTTAAGCCGTTTGCGTAGCTGGCTTATTTGATAACATTAACACCAAACTGGCAATACGGTCACGCAGGTCACGACGATCAACCACCATATCGATAGCACCATGCTCCAGTAAAAACTCACTGCGCTGAAAACCTTCCGGTAATTTCTCTCCAACGGTCTGCTCAATCACACGCGGACCGGCAAAACCAATCAGCGCATTGGGTTCTGCAATATGAATATCACCTAACATCGCAAAACTGGCAGAGACACCACCCATGGTCGGGTCAGTTAGCACAGAAATATAAGGGATTTTATTTTTAGCCAGTTTAGTCAGTACTGCGCTGGTTTTTGCCATTTGCATTAAGGAGAATAATGCTTCCTGCATACGCGCTCCGCCGGATGCGGAAAAACAGATAAACGGAATCTTTTCTTCTAATGCCGTGGTCGCAGCTTTAAGAAAACGCTCACCAACTACGGAACCCATTGAGCCCCCCATAAAGCGAAAATCAAATGCCGCAACAACCACAGGTACCCCTTTCACTTTACCTTTTAAAGCAATAAGTGCATCTTTTTCGCCAGTGTTTTTTTGCGCCTGCAATAAACGGTCTTTATATTTTTTACTGTCCTTAAATCTATATTTATCGAACGGGGCCAGGTTCGCACCAATTTCTTCGCCAGGCGGATCATCAAGAAATATTTCAAGTCGTCTGCGCCCAAAAATACGCATATGATGATTACACTTGGGACAGACATCAAGATTCCGTTCCAGTTCTGCGCGATATAAAACCGCGTTACAGGACTTGCATTTAGTCCATAAGCCTTCGGGTACACCACGCTTTGTACTGCTATCGGTGCGAATGCTTGTCGGCATTAATTTCTCAAACCAGCTTAAACTCATATGCTCATACCTGTAAATTATGCCTGTGCACTTTCTAAAAAAATTTAATGACTATCTAGCGCACTGCGCATTTCCGATAGTATTCCACTGATTTCTTTGATAATTATAGACCTTTCTGCTTCCGTTTTTCCACTATTTAAGGTCATTTTTTTAACGATAGCACTACCAACAACAACGGCATCTGAACAGACGGCAACCTTTGCCGCCGATTGTGCATCACTGATACCAAAACCAACACCGATAGGTAAATCAATAAACTGCCTGATTTCGGCAACCTTATCTTCAACGCTGGAAATATCAAGTGTGGCGGCGCCGGTGACACCTTTGAGCGAAACATAATAAACAAAACCACTGGCAACATCTGCCAGTTTTTTTATTCGCTCCTGGGTACTGGTTGGTGCCAGTAAAAATACTGGATCCAGTCCCTGGGCTTTTAAAGCCGGCACATATTCACCGGCTTCAACCGGAGGCATATCTACGGTAATCACGCCGTCGATACCGCAAGCTGATGCCTGCTGCGCAAATGACTGATAACCCATGACTTCAATCGGGTTGAGATAACCCATCATCACGATCGGTGTTTTATCGTCTGTTTTGCGAAAATCAGTAACCACTGAAAACACATCATGCAAGCTGGTATTGTGCTGTAAAGAACGCTCTGCCGCCAGTTGAATCACTGGGCCATCTGCCATCGGATCAGAAAACGGCACGCCTAGCTCGATAATGTCAGCACCGGCTTCCACCATGGCATGCATCAAAGGTAAGGTGATTTCTGGCGAAGGATCGCCGGTCATCACATAAGGGATTAAAGCGGTTTTTTCATTTGCTTTAAGCTCAGCAAAACGAGCAGCCAGGCGGCTCACAACTGTATACCTTCGATACTGGCAATGGTATTAATGTCTTTGTCACCACGACCTGACAGATTAACGATAATACGCTGCTCGGGTTTCATAGTCGCGGCCAGTTTCATGGCATAGGCAACCGCATGACTGGATTCCAGGGCAGGAATAATGCCTTCAACCCGGGTTAATGTATGAAAAGCTTCAAGTGCCTCACTATCGGTCGCTGCAACATAGCTTACCCGACCAATATCTTTTAACCAGGAATGTTCAGGTCCCACACCGGGATAATCCAGACCGGCTGAAACAGAATGTGTTTCAATAATCTGGCCATTTTCATCCTCCATCAAATAAGTTCGGTTACCGTGCAATATACCGGCACTACCCGCACACAGTGGTGCAGCATGTTTCCCGCTATCCACACCCAGGCCACCACCCTCTACGCCAACCATGGCAACACTTTCATCTTCAAGGAACGGGTGGAACAAACCAATGGCATTAGAACCACCACCAACGCAGGCAACCAGCGCATCAGGCAAACACCCACATTGATCCTGCATCTGTGCTTTGGCTTCGCGACCTATCACGGTTTGAAAATCTCGAACCATCGCTGGATAAGGATGCGGCCCGGCGACGGTGCCGATAATATAGAAAGTATCATCAACATTGGTCACCCAGTCACGCATGGCTTCATTCAATGCATCCTTAAGCGTTTTTGAGCCTGACTCTACGGCAACGACTTTAGCGCCCAGAAGCTTCATGCGATATACATTTGGCGCCTGACGAACAATATCGTCTGCACCCATATAAACCACGCATTCCATGCCAAATCGCGCCGCCACGGTAGCCGTAGCCACACCATGCTGACCGGCACCGGTTTCTGCAATTATGCGTTTTTTACCCATCATTTTAGCCAGCAAACTCTGCCCGATGGTATTGTTGATTTTATGCGCACCGGTGTGATTTAAATCTTCTCGTTTAAGAAAGATCTGCGCACCGCCAATCTGCTGAGTTAAGCGCTCGGCAAAATACAATGGACTGGGACGGCCGACATACTGTGCGAGGTCAGTATCAAACCGCTTCTGAAATTCTGTATCCGTCTTAATCTTTTCGTAAGCATCACGCAGCTCATCCAGCGCCTGCATTAATGTTTCAGAGGCAAAAATGCCACCGTATACACCAAAGTGTCCATGCTCATCAGGCATCGATGAATAATCCACAAACTCTGGTTTTTGTTTTATCGATTTATCAATTAACTGTGTCATAACAATAACCTTACTTACTTATTTCTATCTTCTAGACAAACTAAACACCGACCTGTTTCATGAAGGCAGCAACTTTATTTTTATCTTTAATTCCCGGCGAGCTTTCCACACCACTGCTCACATCAACAGCATATGGATGCACCAGGTCCATTGCCTGTTTTACATTATCGGGTGTTAAACCACCTGCCAGTACGATGGGTTTATCAACTGCAGAAATCGATGCCCAGTCAAACGATTCACCGCTACCACCCGCTTCACCGGGTGCGTGACCGTCCAGCAGCAGTGCTTTAGCAGACTGATATTTTTCCACGTTGGCAAGCAAAAAGCTCACATCGTGTTCGGCACCTTTCATGCCTAATGCTTTAATATAAGGTCGATTGAACTGTTCACAATAGTCTGCCGTTTCACTTCCATGAAATTGTATGAGATCAATTTCAACCTGCTCTAACACTGACTCAATCATCTGTTGCTCTGCATCTTTAAACAAGGCTACACGGCTAACAAATGCAGGAATAACCTGACTGATCTCTGCGGCAAACTCGATAGTTACAAACCGCGGGCTTTTTTCATAAAAAACCAGCCCTACCGCATCCACGCCAGCATCAACAACAAGCTTCGCATCTTCACATCCGGTAATGCCACAAATTTTAACACGTGTGCGCATAAATGATTATAGGCCTCAATAAATAGAGAATATTAGTGAATATCAGGCAACCAGCCACTATCTGGCAAACCATGTTCTAACGGGTATTCTACATTAACCAGATACAAACCGGCGGCCGATGCTGTCATGCCGGCGTTTTTTCTGTCTCGCCCCAGCAGCAACTCCTGCATCCATTGTTCTTTTTGCTCACCTCGCCCAATGACCATCAGACTACCCATAATATTTCTTACCATGTGATGCAAAAAAGCATTGGCTTTAATATCTAAAATTATGTAATCACCCGTTCGTATTACACTGATATGTTGCATCTCACGAACGGCGTGTTTTGCCTGACATTGTGACGCACGAAAAGCAGAAAAATCATGCTCACCTAATAAATACTGCGCAGCCTCATTCATTCGTCCTTCATCAAGACGCTCAAATGTCCACGCTACATTATGCTGAAAAATTGCAGGCCTGACTTTTCGATTAAACAGGATGTAACGATAGCTACGTGAAACCGCACTAAAACGGGCATTAAACTGCTCACTTACCTGTCGCACCCAGTGAATACAAATATCTCGCGGCAAATTGGTATTACCGCCCAGCATCCAGGCTTTTAATTCTCGCTGTTTCGCTGTATCAAAGTGCACCACCTGTCCGGTGGCATGGACACCGGTATCTGTGCGACCCGCACAGGTCAATCTAACAGGCTCGTTTGCAACTTTAGTCAGTGCTTTTTCCAGCTCTTCCTGTACCGTACGTGTTCCTTGCGCTTGCATCTGGTAACCACTGAATAAACTTCCATTATATTCAATACCCAGGGCGATTCTTTTCTTTGTCATAGTTACCGGAAAATCTAATCTCTACAATAAAAAAACGCCAGCCCGAATACAGGCTGGCGTTTACAGTTTACAGATTTTAGGGACGCTAACCCAGCCTGGCCATTAATTCACTAGCTTCAGTTTTTTGCTCATCATCACCATCAGCAAGAACTTCTTCCAGGATTCCTTTTGTACCTTCATGGTCACCCATATCAAGGTAGGCACGCGCCAGATCCAGCTTGGTACTGATTTCATCAACATCATCCAGACTGGACAAGTCAAAATCTTCTTCATCGTCGATAAAATCATCGCTGGCAACGGCTGCTATTTCTATAGCAGCGTCAGCTACTTTTATTTCATCATTTGCACCTTCACTCAGGTCGATATCCATTAATTCGGCTTCTTCTGTCAGATCAATAGCAATAGCATCGTCAGCTACCGCAACCTGCGAACCGGTGTCTGCATTATCAATACCAAAATCGATATCTACATCAGCGGCATCGCCTGCAACAGCTGTTTTATCGACATCTAAGCGACTGTCATCAGTCACTTCTTCCAGACCAATATCAATTTCAGTCAGGTCAAGGCTTACCTCATCATCATCCGTTAAGTCTATGCCTTCATCTTGATTATTTATTTCAATGCCCAGTTCTGAGGCATCAATATCAAGCGAGAATCCATCTTCCTCGTCCGTGGATTCTTCTACCGCCCCGGTATCACTTAAATCAAATTCTAATTCATCTACAGATTTTACCGCTCCCGCTTCAGCCTCTAATTCAGACAATTCTAGCGATTGCTCATCAAGGCTTGAGTCAGCATCAGAGGTTTCGTTTTTAACATCGCCAGTAGCTAAATCAAAGTCCATTTCAGGGGAATCCGGAGACAGTGAGTCAACATCAGGCGCATCGACTATAGTACCCTGGAACATAGGATTATCTGCACACAGATCCTGCCCCATGCCTAATACTTTTTTCCATAAAGGTGAGGTATCCTCATCCACACGTTGCTTAATATCACTCGCCACTTCAACAAATGCATCAGCATTTTTACCTGCATAATGTGTTTCCGCCAGTTTCAAACGGTAATCATCACGCTCTGGATTATCAGCGATGGCCTGCTTAAGCAACTCTTCGGCCTGTTGATAAATACCATACGCCAGGTAAACATCAGCTTCTGCGATAACATCATCACGAGGTTTATCTTCATCCAGGTCAGCAGAATCTTCCGCTTGTGCAATAGAAGTATCTTCTGCTGAACCCTTAGTCGTGGCTGATGCTGAAGCAGAGTCGTCGACACTTTCTTCATCAGTTGCCGGTAACGCCTGACCCACTTCCCCGGTGTCAGCTTCTTCACTGGCTATATCGTCAGCCAGGCTTTCAAGATCATTGAAGCCACTCGCTGTAACTGGCGCTGCTGTTTCTGTTGCTGCTTTACGACGTTTGATGACCAGGCCAATCAGTGCTACAAACAACAATAAGCCACTACCAGCGGCAGCAAGCATCATTGGATTATTTAGCAACTGTGTTAGTAGATCAGCCGGCTTGCGATCAACAACCGGTGCTTGAGCAGCGACAAAATTATCTGTTGCCGGCGCTGCCTGTTCTGGTATTTCTGCCGTAGTTCCATCTTCTGTTAAAGATTCATCGACGAAGAGATCAGTTTCACCCGCAGCTTCTTCTGCAAGTTCTGCTTCTTCATCCATTGCGGCAGCTACATCCATTTCATCCAGAACAGCCTCTGCTGACATGTCAGCCAGATCTTCATCCACTGCGTTAACATCCGAGTCTTCTATTACAGACTCATCAATCATCGCCTGTTCCGCCTGCTCGCCTTCTGCAGGCAGGTTAAGTGACTGCGCCTCAGCTAGCTCTGCATCCTCAATAGATAACATGCCTTTCATTGTTTCGACATCTTTCTGCAGGCTATCAATTCTTTGTTGCAGCGCTTCTTTTTCGACAAGCTCGGTTTCAACTCTTTCTCTTGCCAGGGCGAGTTCAGCGCGAAGTTCCTGCTCTGACATTGCAGTAGGATCTTTTCCGCTTTGAGCTGAACTACCTGAGCCGGCACTGACAATCTCTAAATAAGCATTATTTTCAATGCTATCCGCACTGCCTGCATTCATATCTGTAGAGGCAGCCGTATCATTCGCCTCCATCGCGGAAACTGGCTGACCACCCGCCTGAGATTGCTGGTATTGGCGCCACAATGCTGCCTGCTCACGAACCAGCGCCCATGCGTCTGCCTGACTGATCGAAGCGACCTGATCATAATCCGGCACACGTAAAATGTAGCCGCGTTTTAAACCATTAATGTTTTCATTAATAAAAGACTCCGGGTTCGCCCGCAGCATTGCAACCATCATTTGTGGCACAGTGATGCTTTGATCCGGCCGCATGGCATCGGCCAAACTCCATGCTGTATCACCTGTTTTAATTTTATAACTACCAGCAGGCTGATTGCTTAAGCTCTGTTGTTGTAAAACAGGTGCCGGAATCCAGTTTGTCTGGCTATTGAACGGCACCTGACTCACAGTATCGGGTTGCACCTGTGCAACAGGGGCCTGGGCCATTGATGAAGGACTGGATGATACAGACACCCCCGGTGTAACGACCGGTAGAGTACTGTTACTGGCACTTGAACCGGGACGAAAGTCGGCATTATTTAATGTTGCAGGTGTTACATTTGCTGCTGCACTGGTATGCGCCGTCATGAAGACGGGCGGGTCCAGCAATACCGTGTATTCACGCAAGAGATGGCCATTTGGCCAGTCAATTTCAACCAGGAAATTTAAAAAAGGTTCACGAATTGGACCACTCGAAGAAACCTTGATGTAAGGCATACCATTGATCAATACCGACTTAAAACGTAAATCATTGAGTAAGTATGGACGATCTAAACCTGCACGCAAAAACTCTTTTCGCGAGGCCAGTTTAACAATGATAGTTTCGGTATCTTCTGGCAATGCAGATAATAGCTCTATATCTGCATTTAATTTTTGATTTAAGGCTGAATTAACTTCGATTTCACCTAATCCCAGGGCATATCCTGTATCAGGTAAAAATAACGCCGCGGCTATGATGGTCCCAAGTAATTTACGAGCTGGCATTTTACGCACTGGTGAGTCCCCTATTCATCTTGTTGCCACCTGTCTAAATGCTTCAAATCAGAACCATCAACAACAGGTATCAACCATGATTTATTTTTATTTTTCAGCTACTAGGCAGAACTTTTATTTGATCAACTGCCTGTAATCTGGGCATTTATCCCATCAAAACAGACAAACTTCACAAACAAACAAAATACAAAAAGACCTGCTATAGCCTGGTTTTAGTGGCATACCTTAAGTATGCAGATATAACTATAGGTTATAAATACTGATTTATCAAAATCTCAGCAATTTGTACGCTATTTAATGCCGCCCCTTTGCGCACATTATCGGAAACCACCCACATATCCAGCCCTTTTTCACAAGAAATATCTTCACGAATTCGGCCTACATAGGTAGCATCATGATTTGCACCTTCAGTGACTGCCGTTGGATAACCACCATCTTCCCTGCTATCCAGCACCTGAACCCCATCGGCTTTGGACAATAATTCCGTCGCTTTTTGTGCGGTGATTTTTTCTTTTGTTTCAATATGGACTGCTTCAGAATGACCATAAAAAACCGGTACGCGAACAGCCGTTGGATTAACCATAATGGAATCATCTTCGAAAATCTTACGCGTTTCCCATACCATTTTCATTTCTTCCTTGGTGTAACCATTGTCCATAAACACATCAATCTGCGGCAGAACATTAAACGCAATTTGTTTTGGATAAACTTCACACTTAATCGGTTTAGCATTGAGCAGGCGCGCTGTTTGACCCGCCAGTTCTACAATGGCTTCTTTGCCGGTGCCGGATACCGCCTGATAAGTGGCGACATTAATCCGTTTTATACCAACAGCATCATAAATTGGTTTCAGTGCAACCAGCATTTGAATGGTAGAACAATTAGGGTTAGCAATAATGCCTCGTGTTGTGTGATTAGCAATTGCGTGTGGATTTACTTCCGGAACCACTAAAGGTATCTCATCATCATAACGAAACTGTGATGTATTATCGATGACAACACAGCCGGCAGCAGCGGCAATTGGCGCATATTTTTCAGAGATAGATGCGCCTGCAGAGAACAGACCAATTTGTACTTTTGAGAAATCAAAATTGTCTAAATCCTGCACCACCAGTGTTTTCTCGCCAAACTCAACACGTTTACCGGCAGAGCGGCTACTGGCCAGGGCATAAACTTCACCCACAGGGAACTTACGCTCTGCCAGAATAGACAACATGGTTTCCCCAACCGCACCGGTTGCACCTACTACTGCAACATCAAATGTTTTACTCATAAATTTCACTTCACTAAAAAATCTAAATATTTTAAAAATTGATTTGAACCGCAGAGACGCCGAGAAAAACATATTATTGTTTTTTGCGCCGCAGGCGCAACTAAAAAACTCTGCGTCTCTGCGCCTCTGCGGTAAAAAAATATCTTTTACTGCAGTTCAGCCAGAACCGCCTCACCCATTTCTACTGTGCCGACTTGTTTACAGCCTGCTGCCATAATATCTGGCGTGCGCAGACCTTTATCCAGTACTTTACCAACTGCCTGATCAATTTCATCGGCCAGTTCGGCGTGGTCCAGGCTGTAACGCAACATCATTGCTAGCGATAAGATTGTTGCTAATGGATTGGCTACACCTTTACCTGCAATATCTGGTGCGGAGCCATGAATGGGTTCGTACATACCCTTAGAATTCGCATCCAGTGACGCTGAAGGCAGCATACCAATTGAACCTGTCAGCATCGCAGCCGCGTCCGATAAGATATCACCGAACATATTCGTGGTAACCATAACATCAAACTGTTTTGGCCATTTTACTAATTGCATGGCTGCGTTATCTACATACATGTGACTAAGTTCAACTTCAGGGTATTCACTGGCATTTTTTGTAACCACTTCACGCCACAGTTCTGACACTTCAAGAACGTTTGCTTTATCCACCGAACACAAACGTTTATCGCGCTTCATCGCAATATCAAACGCCACGCGACTGATACGATCAATTTCACTTTCTTTATAAACCAGTGTATTAAAACCTTTGCGCTCACCCGAAGCATCGGTTTCGATACCCCGCGGTTCACCAAAATAAATACCACCGGTTAACTCACGAACAATCATGATATCCAGGCCAGCTACCACTTCGGGTTTTAAAGAAGACGCATCAGCCAGTTGCGGATATAAAATCGCCGGACGTAAATTGGCAAACAACTCAAGCTCAGAGCGCAAGGCAAGCAGGCCACGTTCAGGGCGAAGTTCCCGTGCTAACCCATCATATTCAGGACCACCGATTGCGCCAAACAAAATCGCATCAGAAGATCTTGCTAATGCCAGTGTTTCATCAGGCAACGGTTTGCCTGCCGCATCATAACCTGCACCACCTACCGGCGCTTCACTTAATTCAACATCAAGACGACCATTACTCTTATAATGATTTAATATCTTGACGGCTTCCGCAACAATCTCTATTCCAATGCCATCACCCGGCATCACAGCAATCTTTAAACTCATCACTCTCTCTGAAAAAAATAATCCCACAAAAATTATGGGCGTTAATTATACGCTTTATTTTAAAAGAATGACCGCAGAGACGCTGAAGAAAAAACATTGTTATTTATTGCGCCGTAGGCGCAACTAAAAAAACTTCTGCGCCTCTGCGGTTTAATCTTTTTATTTTAAAATAACCACGGTGCAGTTTTTTTTCTTTTTTCTTCGAAGGCTTTTATTTCATCAGCATACTGCAAGGTTAAGGCTATATCATCCAGACCATTCAACATACAGTGCTTGCGAAATGCATCAATTTCAAAACTCGCGATATTTTCGCCAGCCACACTTACTGTTTGAGCCTCAAGATCAATTGATATTTGCAAACCAGGACCTGCCCCGGAGTCAGCATTGGCACGATTAAACAAGTCATCAACAATGTCTGCATCCAGGACAATAGGTAATAAACCATTTTTAAAGCTATTATTAAAAAAAATATCAGCAAAACTTGGTGCAATTACCGCGCGGAAGCCAAAGTCATGCAATGCCCATACCGCATGTTCACGAGAAGAACCGCAGCCAAAATTTTCACGTGCCAGTAAAATCGTTGCTTTATCAAAAGGTTGTTGATTTAAAATAAAATCAGGATTCAGCTGGCGACTGGCGTTATCTATCTCCGGGCCGCCTTGATCTAGATAACGCCAGTCATCAAACGCATTCGGGCCAAAACCCGAACGTTTTATCGATTTTAAAAACTGTTTAGGTATGATGGCATCGGTATCTACATTCGGACGATCCAGTGGCGCAACTATGCCTGTATGTTGGGTAAAAGCTTGCATAATAATTATTCCCGAATTTCAGCTTCCGCTTTAATTATTTATATTTGTAAAATGGCCATGAATCGCTGCCGCAGCAGCCATCGCAGGGCTGACCAGATGGGTACGACCACCCTGCCCCTGCCGACCTTCAAAATTACGATTTGACGTTGAAGCACAACGTTCTCCTGGCTCCAGACGATCTGCATTCATAGCCAGGCACATGGAGCAGCCCGGTTCACGCCATTCAAAACCTGCATTTATAAAAATTTGATCCAGGCCTTCAGCTTCTGCCTGTTTTTTTACCAAACCTGAACCCGGTACAACCATGGCAAGTTTTATATTACTCGCCACTTTTTTACCTTGTGCAACCTTTGCGGCATCACGCAAATCTTCTATACGCGAGTTAGTACATGAACCAATAAACACCTTATCCACATTTATCTCATTAATAGCTGTGCCGGCTTCAAGTCCCATATACAGCAATGCTTTACGCATGCCATCGGCTTTTACCTTATCGCTTTCATCATCAGGGTTGGGCACTAGTGCATCTATAGCTACCACCATTTCCGGTGACGTACCCCAGGTAACCTGGGGTTTGATATCTGCTGCATTAACAGACACAACCTTATCAAAATGTGCCCCCTCATCACTGTGTAAGGTCAACCAGTAAGCTTCGGCTTTAGCCAAAGTTTCACCCGTCGGCGAGTAAGGACGCCCCTTAACATAATCTATCGTGGTGTCATCAACAGCCACCATACCAGCACGCGCGCCTGCTTCAATCGCCATATTGCAAACGGTCATGCGGCCTTCAATTGTTAACGCACGAATAGCCTCACCAGCAAATTCAATGGCATAACCGGTACCACCCGCAGTTCCAATTTTACCAATAATGGCTAATACAATATCTTTTGCAGTGACACCTGCCTGCACCTGGCCATCAACCGAGACCAGCATGTTCAAACTTTTATTTTGCATCAGGCATTGCGTAGCCAGCACATGTTCAACTTCGGAAGTACCGATACCAAAAGCCAGGGCACCAAACGCACCATGTGTTGAGGTATGTGAATCACCACATACCACCGTCATTCCAGGCAAGGTTGCACCCTGCTCAGGACCAATCACATGCACAATGCCCTGGCGAATGTCCGACATATCAAATTCAGTTAAATCAAATTCTTTACAGTTACTGTCCAGCGTTTCAACCTGCAATCTTGCCACTGGATCTACAATGCCATGACTGCGGTCAGTGGTAGGTACATTGTGATCAGGCACTGCAACAATGGAATCGCTCCGCCACGGCATGCGGCCAGCCATACGCAAGCCTTCAAAGGCCTGCGGCGAAGTCACTTCGTGCACCAGATGTCGATCGATATACAATAAAGCGGTACCGTCTTCTTCACTGCGAACGACATGGTCATGCCATAATTTATCGTAAAGGGTTTTTGCGTTACTCATTTTTTTTCTGACTCATTTTCGTGGCTCATAATTTTCGATGATATAAAACTATCACCGTGTTTAACGGCCGTATTAGGCCATGATGCTTGCCTTAGCAATAACATGGCTATTTCACAAGAAACCAATTAATTCAGGACGCGTATTTGCATTCTGTTCAATTATTTCAGTATTCAATGTCTACACTGTAAAATATAACGGTGCGGTATAGCACCTTAAATTTTTACCGGTACAGCCGAAGCTGTTGTCTACCTGGTTATTACTAATCTGCCCCTGGTTATCTCAACATACTAAGATAAAATCCCTCTGGCGTAAAAATTGCTTCTCGGCAATTGCTCCTGCATTGCCCTACTACCGTCCATCCATGGACATATGCATTTTCCGTACTTGCTGCGTCCATGTAAGTCGCCTGAAGCCTCGTAGTTAAAACCAGCAACAATCTAAAAATACAATTTTTCAAACATAAGCCTGTCACCGATTTAGTGAATTTCTAATAATAGCTGTTTTCAATGCTGCTACAATACGGCTATTTCATATATAACACAAATTCATATTTTTTATATTATCAATCACTTTTAGTTATACATAGAATATAATAGTTGCACCTATACAGAATCAATTTTTGTGAATTATTGATGGATATACAAAACATTCGCGCATTCTTAATGGTTGCTGAAACCGGCTCATTCTCCCGTGCTGCGGAGAAGCTCTTCATCACACAACCGGCCACTAGCAAACGCATAGCCACACTGGAACTCGCACTCGATTGCCAGCTGTTTGACCGCCTGGGGAAAAAAGTGCAACTCACTCAGGCCGGCAAAGCCATCATACCCAGTTATCAACGCCTACTGGCTGAAATGGATGAAGCGCAACGCATCATCAGCACCCTGAGAACACAGGTAAGCGGGCATCTAAAATTTGGTACCAGCCATCATATCGGTCTGCACCGGCTACCGCCGATACTGCGGCACTACACCAGACTATACCCTGAGGTTGAACTGGATATACAGTTCATGGATTCAGAACAGGCCGCCGCATTAATTCTACAAGGCAGTATAGAACTGGCGCTGATTACACTACCCGATAACATTGAAAAACCATTAACAACGATACCTGTGTGGACAGATCATATGCATTGCGTTATCGCTCGTGATCATGCCTTAACAAAACAGAAAAACATCACTACAAAACACCTGTCTCAATACGGCGTATTATTACAGGCACACAACACCCATACACGTGACATTATTGATCACGCTTTAAAGTTGGACACAAACTCAAAAATAATCATGGAATCGAATTATCTTGAAACCATCAAAGCGATGATTCAAAACGGCTTAGGCTGGGGTGTACTACCGGAATCCATGATTGACAACTCACTTCACAAATTAAAAATTAAAGGCGTTAAAATGGACAGGCATCTGGGTCTATTACTGCATCAGTCAAAAACCCTGTCAAGTTCTGCTAATGCACTGCTGGAAACACTCAAAAATTCAGCTTAACCTGGATAGCTCAACTCTATCCTGGCTGTCAAAAAACATCAGTTATCCAGTGCACCCTGCTCAACCCACACCCTGAATGCTTCTATTTCATCCTTCGTTAACCCGGATATTTCATAGGAATGCAGAATTTTGGAGAAATATCAGTGAGTCAGGTCGATGTGATGCTCCTGCAAAATCGACACTTCCGCCATCCGTGGCGGTCGTTTGATCGATTCGGCGATAAAATTGTAGGAACAATTTTACATGAGCGAAGCGAGCCCAAAGGGTAACGGGCAGGACGCCCGTAATTAAAGCATAGCCGTAGCTATGGTTACAGGTGAATCGTACAAAATGGCCGCTGATATTTTTCCAAAAACTGCATAGCGTTGTCGGGTACATAGTGTACTTTTCTAATATACTGCTATTTCTTATAATAATCATTGTGTTAGGTGAAATTTGCAGCGTTCCTATGAAATATCCGGGTTAAAGCTTTGCCACTATTGTGTATCAATTATAAGAAGGCGTATTTTTAAAACAATATCTTTTTTAATCTCATCACCAGCCAGCCCATTACTGATGATACGGAACACTTGCAGCAGGATAAATAAATTTCCAGACAATAAGCAGTGCTAATACTGTGCAGCACGAAGCAAACACAAAAAGTACACTCGCTCCCCACTGGTCCCACAGCAGACCACTGACCAAACTACCAACAGCGACACCTGCACCAAAACTCACACTGGAATACAAAGCCTGACCTCTGCCCTGATGACTGCCAGTGAAATAGTCATGCGCCAGAGAGATACCGACCGAATGAAACACGCCAAAGGAAAAGGCATGAATCAGCTGCGCAATAAACAGCATCAAAAGTTCATCGGCAAAAAAACCGATAATTAACCAACGCACTGTGGTCAGCAACAAGGTAAAAATAAGAAGTTTTCGGGCACCGAAAACAGGTAGTAAATGATGCATCAGCAGAAAAATAACGACCTCAGCAAGCACGCCTACTGCCCACAGCACTCCAATCATATGTGAGCTGTAACCCAGCTCTCCCAGATAGATGGTATAAAAAGTGTAATACGGCCCGTGGCTACATAACATTAAAAAACACACCAGCAGAAAAGCTAACACCTTCGGTTGCTTTATAACATGCCAGATAGGTGAATGTTCAGCATGCGGTGTATTCAATTTTTCCGGCACAATGAAACTGGTAACAGCAATAACAGCAAAGGTGAACAATACAATTAGAGGAATAATATCTGCACCATAAGTTTGCAACAGATCACCAATTAGTACGGCAATAACAATAAACCCCAGGGAACCCCATAAACGAATCATACTGTAACGGTGGGTATCATTACCGAGATGATTTAGTGTCATGGCTTCAAACTGCGGCAAAGTTGCATTCCAGAAAAAACTGAACAACAACATAACGAAGATGAGCCAGTAAAGCTGCTGACTAATAAAGACCAGTAAAAAACTGAGTACAGCCAGGACACTGGCGATACGAATAATAAACATCGAACGCCGCGTATGATCAGCAAGCCAGCCCCAGATATAAGGTGCAATAAGCTTAGTCGCCGGCAAAATCGCAACCAGGCCGCCGATGGCCAGACTGTTATAACCGAGTGATTTCAGATACAGACTCCAGTATGGAATCAGCACTCCCAGCGAGGCAAAATAAAAAAAATAAAAACCACTGAGCCGCCAGTAAGGTACGCCAGACTTAACCATTTGTTAGAAGAATTATGTATGTGCGGGAATAATAGGTGTCTGTGAATGCACGTCCATATTCTGTCCACGTTGACGCAACAGATGGTCACACAATACAATTGCCAGCATGGCTTCACAAATGGGTGTTGCACGAATGGCCACGCAGGGGTCATGGCGTCCGTGTGTTACAACATCGATGGCATCACCCTTAACATCCACGGTGTCACCGGAAAGACGAATACTGGAGGTTGGTTTGAATGCAGTATGCGCGACAATATCCTGACCTGAAGAAATACCGCCTAATATACCACCGGCGTGATTTGACTTAAAACCTTGCGGGGTAATTTCATCACGAAACTCGGTGCCTTTGGCTTCAACGCAGCCAAATCCATCACCAATTTCAACACCTTTAGCCGCATTTATACCCATCATGGCATGTGCAATATCGGCATCAAGGCGGTCAAACACCGGCTCACCCAAACCCGGCGGAATGCCCTGTGCAAGCACCGTTATTTTTCCACCGACTGAATTGCCTTCCTTGCGAAGTGCGTCCATATAGGTTTCAAGTTCTGCTATTTTTGATACATCACCACAGAAAAAGGCATTATTATTAATTTCATTTTTATCCAGCATCGGCATTTTAATCGGGCCGAGTTGTGACATGTAACCATAAATCTCTATACCATAACGGTCTTTGAGAAATTTTTTTGCGATACCACCACCGGCGACCCGCATTGCCGTTTCACGCGCAGATGAACGACCACCGCCACGATAATCGCGAATGCCATACTTTTGCTGGTAGGTATAATCGGCATGACCGGGACGGAAACGGTCCATAATATTGCCGTAATCTTTTGAGCGTTGGTCAGTATTTTCAATTAACAAACCAATACTGGTTCCCGTGGTTTTACCTTCAAATACACCTGAAAATATTTTCACTTTATCATCTTCACGGCGCTGCGTAGTATGGCGTGAAGTACCCGGTTTACGTCGATCAAGATCTAACTGTAAATCTTCTTCCGACAGTTCAATACCGGGGGGGCAGCCATCAATGATACCAACCAGTCCGGCACCGTGTGATTCACCTGCGGTGGTTAAGCTAAACAGCTTTCCTATTGTGTTTCCTGACATAAATCCAACTTTTAATTAATTAATAAACCACCCCGCAGCAAGCTTAAGGGATGTTAAAGCGAAAACTTAGTCCGCAAAAAACGCAAAAAAACCATATTAATGTATTCGTTTTTATCTTGTATCGCGTCTTTTGCATTTTTCGCGGACTATTACGATTTTTAATCTTACATAAAAACTGGTTAGACTCTCAGAGATTGAGAGCCTTCTGTTAAAGCATTGAAGGATATCATGCCTAAATGTTAACACGCTGAAAATCAGCCTGATAGGTTTCCAGCTGTTTTGCTGTGAGCACAAATACGCCTTCACCGCCAAACTCAAAATCTACCCAGAAAAACGGTACTTCTGGCAAAATCTGCTGTAACGTCGATTGAGAATAACCCACTTCAACAACCAGAATGCCTTCATCGGTTAAATAATCTCTTGCCTGCTGCAGCATTGGTAGCACAATATCCATGCCTGTTTCACCTGCAGCCAGTGCCAGGGATCCGGGTTCAAATTCAAACTCGGCGGGTAATTGCTGCATTTCCTGCGCTGACACATACGGCGGATTACTTATAATAATGTCATAACGTTTAGCAGGTAGCGACTCGAACAGGTTGGACTTTATTAAAGTAAGCTGGTTTTCCAGGGCATGATTTTGGCGATTAATTTCTGCTACTGCAAGCGCATCACTGGATACATCGCTGGCATCGACCTGTGCCTGCTCAAAAGCGTAAGCGCAGGCAATTGCAATACAGCCACTGCCGGTACAAAGGTCTAAAATATTATTTACCTGCTCAGCCGATAGCCACAGTGAAAATTGCTGCTGGATAATTTCCGCCATTGGCGAGCGCGGAATCAACACCCGCTGATCAACATAAAAGCTCAATCCTGAAAACCATGCTTCATTGGTGATATAAGCCGAGGGTTTGTGTTCTTCAATTCGTTGTTGGAAAAGACTCAACACATGCAATCGCTCATCCACAGTCAACACGCAATCGAAGTACTCAACGCTGAAATCCGGTGGCAAATGCAAGGCACTTAAACATAAATAAACCGCTTCATCGATAGCGGTAGGCATGCCTTGAACAAAACTCAGCCCAGCCGCATTAAACTGACTGGTTCCCCAACGGATTAAATCACGCAGCGTAACTAAATCATTTGCAATTTCACGTTTATTTAACATGGCTGTATTCTACACAATATTCAGGCTGTACTTGCACCCTTAAACAGCCAAAGACTGCTTCCATGCCAGATAGTAAGCGATTATAATTCACCTCTATCCTTTAGAGTCAAAGCTGTCAGCTATTTCCTGCAATGAAAAAAACCAACCTGCTCACATTTATATTAATTTTCTTCAGTTATATAAACTCAATTTATGCTGATGCGTCAAACGATAAGGCAAGCGATGTGAATCGCCTGATCATTGAAGATGCATGGATTGCTGAAGCACCACCGGTAAGCAAAGTGATGGTCGCTTATATGAGACTTATAAATACTGGTACAAAAACTATTGAAATAATTCACGCAGAATCCAGCTTGTACAGCAGCATCGAATTTCATGAAACAATCCACGAAAACGGCCTGGCCAGAATGATTCGGCACGACACTTTAAAGATCCCTGCAAACAACAAGCTTGAATTAAAACCTGGCGGCCCCCATATAATGTTATTCAATCCGACAAAACGATTAACAGCAGGTAGCACAGCGGAGATTAAACTGACAACAAAAAACAATAAGGTCATTACCGTTACTGTTCCAGTTAAAAAAGCACATTACAATTAATGAACAATCCGATGAAACAAAAACTGCTTGCTTCTCTTTTTTATATTCTTCCGCATCACGCCATTAGCTGGGTAATGTTTAAAAGCGCGCGTATACAATGGTCACCGTTGAAAAACTTTATCATTCGAATTTATACCGATTTAAATCCGGTAAAAATGCATGAAGCAATCGAAGAAAACATGTTTGCTTATGCATCACTCAATGCTTTTTTTACTCGAGCATTAAAACCTGAATGCCGACCTTTCGATGAAAATGAAAAAAACTGGCTGTGCCCGGTTGATGGCTCTGTAAGTCAGGCTCAGGCCATTAAACAGGGCCGCGTTTTTCAGGCTAAAGGCCATGATTACAGCTTATTAGAACTGCTCGCTGGCGATAAAGAACTGGAAAGTATTTTCAACGACGGATCATTCGCCACCCTGTATTTGTCACCAAGAGACTACCACCGTATTCACATGCCAACGACTGGCAGACTTAAGCATATGCAATACGTTCCAGGCCGCCTGTTTAGTGTTGCACCGTTTACGGTGAATCATATTCCCGGTTTATTTGCTCGCAATGAACGCTGCATCTGTTACTTTGAAACGCAGCAGGGCCCGATGGCAATGATATTGATTGGCGCCATTAATGTTTCTGCCATAGAAACTGTCTGGCATGGACTAATAACCGGCAAGGCAAAGAAAGCCAGACGATTTGATTACAGCAATGAAAACATTGTACTTAAACGTGGCGAAGAAATGGGACGTTTTAATTTGGGCTCAACGGTTATCATATTAGCAACAGAGCAAATGAAACTAGATGAAAACATGACTGCGGAAGCCGAAATTAAACTTGGCCAGTGCCTGGCAACACCAAAAGATGAGTAAGTCCTGAGATGGACAATTAACCAGGGAACCTCTGATTAAGTCTGGGTCGAACAGATTGTCGGTTGAAATGTTCTGCTTCAAGGCTTGGAACGCGCGTAATAGCAGGGCTATTGCGCAGTTCTGCAACCAACGCGGAAACAGGGCATTTTAACCACAAGATGTGGATTCATGACTTAATCAGAGGTTCACTGGTTTCAGAGTTAACCGGTTTTAACGTTTCAACTGCTGCATCCTGACTATCCTCTTCCAGCTGTGCTTCATTACCCGAGGGTTTGGTAAATCGATCATTCATGGTTTGAATAAACTCACTGCTATCGGCGCACACTTCTGCTAATACACGTTTTGAACGCATCGACCAGCCAACCGGCATAGGCCTAAATAAAGTGCGTAAAGGCTGTGTGTTTTTCAGAAAGGCCTGTTTAATATTTCCAGCAAGTGTTTTAGCCTCACGGTGCTTACCCGCCAGGTTTTTATCAATGACTACTTTGTTAACAATTTTCCTGGCAATAACTTTTGCTGAAAAACTGCGCGCTATAAAATGCACAGTGACAAAACCGAAGATAGTAAGACCTAATTTGATTGACGACATTATATTTGCATTAGCAAAATCGTAAGAAAACAGTGCCCATGAATCAAACCACTGCGCCAATACAAACATCACAATAACAAATAAACCCGCTGCAACAGCATCCAGCATTAGCACCATTTTTAACCACTGAACCATTGCCTTTTTTACCATCGGCACGACCCGATTTTCGATATCACTGGCGATGGTCTCCAATGCGCCGACAATTCGATAAGAACGCTCAATCTCTACCTGGTAGATGCGCTCAAAAATTGCGGCCTTATCCTGTTCGCATTTCCTTTGGAAACGCTTGCGTACGGCTTCGTCTTCAATAGGCACAGCCAGATCTGTATTATAAATAGAATAAAAGCGCCCTGCGGTTAGACCTTTTGCGGCTAACGCACGCTGCCATGCGGCTACCACGGCTTCAGGGTTATCCTCATGTGCTGCTGTATCAATTTGATTCAGGATATATAAAAATTTTTCTGAATCACTGCGAGTAATGGTATTACCGACCAGATGATCCAGGGTATCGTGCATGGCACCCGGCTCTGGGTGCCTGGCATCAAAAAACACCAGTACTAAATCTGATAAATCAACAATATGATCAGTTAATCGCAATATTGCATTACGTTGATCATCGGCATCAAACCCCGGGGAATCAATAATAATTTTGCCACTTATTTTATCCGAATGGGATGTTTTCATTTGCAAATAAGCATCAATCCGTCGCCCTTCTCCACTGGCAACTTTATCAATTTCATCACTCATTTGATAAAATGGAAACCGCGGGTCAGAATTCAATGCCACGCCGGGCAATACTCGGTTTTCTTTACTGTTACTGTAGGTAATAACGGTAAATTTATCATCTACCGCCTGATTACCGGTGCGCTGTAATTTATCTCCCAGGAAACTATTAATAAATGATGATTTACCTGCCGAAAAGGTACCCAGTACAGAAACCAGAGGCCACCACGGAATACTTGTTGCATAGGATTCCGTGGTATCGAGCAATCCCATTTTATATGCCACAGTATCGAGTTTTTTAAACCGTGAAACCACGTCAAGTAATAACGGGTTTTCATTATTTAAATGTGTTTCCAGTTTCGCTAATCGTTCTCGAATGGATTTATCCGGGCGGTTTAACATCTCAGACTATTGACCTTTCTAATGACTTTTATTTTGATGGTTCTTTAAGTGGAACCGGGCTTGCACCTGGCATATCCACTTTCGTTTTTAAATTATTCCGTATTCTGTTTTTCTCTGTCAGATTTTTCTGAGCAATGTTTTTCTTATTACCCGCCTGCTTGACCGGCTCTGTTTTAGGCGTAGTTTTAGCCTTGACCTGAGGTGCCCTCTGAGGCGCCACCTGAGGTCGCGCATATGGGTTTGAATAGCCATACTGAGGTTGTTGTTGAGGAACCGGGTTATATGACGGCCAAACGGGTTGTGGCGCTATTGGTGGCGGAACATTTGTATCCGAACTAAATGGCATCACGTCATTCATCATACCAAATGGGCCACTGGAAACAGTACGATTCATGCCATGCATATCACGTTGCATGCCGTATACGGAGCGATTCATGCTGCCTAAATTACTTGTCATGCTCTGAATGTTCTTGCTCATTGGCGTTAAACTATTCATTTGTCCTGACATTGAAACCATTTCGCTTGTCATACCTTCTATATCACCTGACATGCCAGCAATATTACCGGTCATATTATCTACGCTGCCAGTCATCCTGGTTAAATCATTAGACATACGAGGCATTACATCAGACACAATCACTGCCATATGCGTTACTGATTGTGATAATACGGCAATATCATGGGTTAATCGATAAATCAGGAAGAAACCATAACCGGCTAATAATACAAAAGCAAACAACGAAGGGTAAACCACCATTTCCCAGCGTTTCGCGCTGCTATCAAAGGTATTGGCTAATCGTTCAAGTGGATCACTCGGCTTATCACTGACATAGGACTCTTCCAGTATCTTTTTCTGCGCGCGTTGTTTCGCTTCGTGCGCGCGTGCTTTTAATTCTTCAACGCTTTTTCTGGATTTTATTGAATTATTAGCCGTTACTTTATCTACTTCACTTATTTTTTTTGCTGCTGCTTTGATATCAGATTCTTTCGAGGCTGCCGCTTTCGCAGTTGCAGCAGTTGCAGCGCTTGCAGCCTTATCAGCAGCTGTAACCCTGGTAGCTGCTGCGTCTTTAGAGGCTGTGGATTTAGCTACAGGCGCGGACGCTTCTTTTATAGTGCTGGCAGCAGCCGTCTTTTTAACTGTGCTTTTGGAAGCAGCCCCTTCCTTTGTTGACGGCTTATCTGTATCTTTTTTATCTGTCATTAAAAGTCGCCTTCGGCGCCTCGATTCATAATATCTAAAATAATTGTTTTAACACCTATGGCTTCTTCTTTTAATGCCGAAGGCAAAGGTGTTCCGCCGTAAATCATGGCATCCATATTCAATGAATATAACCAGAGCCTGCCCTGCTTATCTTCAACCAGACTAACACGGCAAGGTAAATAAGCGGAGTATGCATCACTGTATTCAAGCATTTGTGCTGCAGTCATTGCATTGCAGAACATATAGATCTTAAAGAAACGTGATTTTTTACCTGAGATTGCTTCTACTTCTGAAGACAAAGGAAGCTCACCCACATTTTTAATATTATGCTCATTGGCCACAAATTTCATGGTTTCTTCAACATCACCAGCAGTTAAACCTTCATTTACCTGTACTTTCCATACTGTCGCTTCAGCGGCATTGCCCGTCTCGAGCACTTTAGCCACCATTTCACCGTAAACATCAATCGCTCTCTCATCAAATGAGTCAAATGCCCGCATCATTGGTTCCATTTTAACTGCGCTATAAATAATAAAAATAATGCCAGCAAAACCAACTAGTGCAAATAAATTACGCAAGACATAAAACATCTAACAAATCTCTAAATTTCAGATACGATCGAATCAAGAAGCTTTTGCAATTCACTTGCTTTAGATTTATCCAGATGACGCAATAAACCCATCAAACTTCGCGCGCGATTAACCTGACCTTTACGAATAAGTATAGCGGCTGCCTCAAAATATGCTGACGCAGCCTGCTCATTTTTGCCCTGATTAAAATAAACATTACCGAGCTCACCATAAGCATCAAAATTATCTTCCGTATTATCAATAACGTATCGATAATTTTTCTCAGACTCATTGTATTTACGCTGATAAAATGACTTTCTTGCTGCTATCCAGCTTGTTCTTATGGGATCACCTTGCTGAGAGTCATCTATCAATCTGCCGCTATTGTCTACATTATCCAGCTGCTTTTCGATTTCCGTTGAGACAAAGGTTTCCTTAGTTGCAGCATCGGCGTCTACTCTATCGCTGATAAATTGAGTTTTACCAGGCTTAGCCTGACTTCGAATATTTTTCGCAACCACTCGTCTACCGGCTCAACAAAGGCTTCAATATTGCCTGCAGCGTTATGCTTCACTGCTGTGTTATTTTGGCTATAGGCAACACTTATTTGTTGCTGTTCAATATCTTTATTTTCACTGATCGCTTGGCTTCTATCATTTATCGCTGCAGAAACAGTACTACTACTCTCAGCGACAGGCGCTGCATAATTGTTTTTTTCAGTGATTTGTTCAACGGCTTGCGTTTCAGCTAGCTGTGTTGCTGTGCCGCTAGCAACAGACTCTGTCAGTTCAGACACATTATACTCAGGAGACGGCTGATGGGCCGCCGATGACTGGACTGCTGATGATTCCTGCTGACTCAATTTTTCCTGTTTGGCTTTAATTGCCGCAACAAATTCACCCACTTCTGCAAATTCATTAGACAGGTAGGCAAGCGCCTTTCCAGCCGGCGTATCTTCACCCGCAAGATTGCCCCAGAACATGTAACCGTAAATAACAGCCACGATTAACAAAATAAGAAAAGTGTGACTGAAAAACCAACGAATAATTTTCATATAAACCTCTTAAGCTGCAACTGAATAGCTTCTGATGAAGCCTCAATCTAACATGGTAGCCAGTTTTTTCATTTCCTTCGAGGCTTTGCCCATAGGGTCAAGCTCAAATACACCAAGGCCTTCACTAAATGAACGACGGTAGGCTGTACGTTGATATAAGCGGATACCCAAAGGTTTTATTCCCTGCATCATTTGCAGCGCCTGCTCTGCCTCATCTGTTTCACGAACCCCAATATGGGTATCAGCTCGATTGAGAAACCCTAAAACTTCCGTATTTTTCTTGTTAATATTGTTATTAACAATTTTTAAAAAACGCTGTGTCGACCAGATATCTGCCTGACTGGGCTGAACAGGAATAAGTATTCGATCAGCCAGTGAAATCGCTTTTTCCATTGCAAACATGTTAGTAGCACTCATATCAACAATGATAGATTGCTTACGTTTTTTATCTTTAGCCATAGCTTCAAGTTCAGCCAGGTCAGTTGAAACTTCAAAACTCGGCTCATATCCGTCTTCTGTCCTTACTTCGTTAACATCGACCAGTGTACATTGGGGATCAAGATCAAATGCTTTAACTCCAGCTTTATCATGCGCTAACCAAACCGCCAGATTAAACGCAACGGTACTTTTACCTGTACCACCTTTTAAATTTCCAACAACTGTTAACATAAACAACTACCCGATAAAGTTTATTGTAAGACTTTAAATTTTATTATTTTCAATAACTTATAGCAAACAGGCTAAACAGAAATCGATTTATTCTTTATTTATCAGTGCATTAACTTCATCTTGCTGCGCAGTCTCAACCGAGGCATCAAATAAAGCATAATCGTTTGGCACTATAAACATCTTTTTACTCACTTCACCTACCTTGATATTACGCAATTCATCAACAATATCATTTTGATATTCCTGCTTAACAACGATATCCAGCTCATTGTCATACCACTGGGTGCCCTGCTTTTGCTCTCCTGAAGCACTGAATGCTACCATCGTCAGCTTCCTGACTTTACGATTATTCATTTTCTGATCATCCTGTATAGCAACACTTAAACCAGTGCCATCAGAGTTTTCCTGCCTCAATATGTTTTTATATTTAGCATCTATCCACTGAAAAATATGAAAGTCATGACCGTTATTGTTTAGTGTAATCAACCATTTTTCTGCATCTCTGCCATTCATTTTTGTTTTTTTGAGAAATACACATTCGGCATCAACAAACTGCTTACAGGGGTCATTCGTTTTCTTATTTTTACTATCTGCTATAACTTTCTCGCTTTCTGGCATTTCCCTTTCCAGATAAAATTTATTCTCATTATCCAACCAGATAATTTTGTTATTTTTATTATCAAAGATCTGTGCCATTGACACACCATCTTCGCTGTATTCGAATCTCACGTTACCATCTAGCCAGTACATCTTGGCATGACTGATATTTTCACCTCGAAT
The DNA here is from genome assembly GCA_963803185.1 of uncultured Gammaproteobacteria bacterium. GTDB lineage: Bacteria > Pseudomonadota > Gammaproteobacteria > SZUA-229 > SZUA-229. The sequence continues at coordinate 101,487 of CAWDMF010000013.1, forward strand.
TTGTACCGCGTCAGCAGTAAATGACGCTGCCTGTAACAGGCCTGCAGATGTTGAACAAAATAAAAAAGATAATACCAGAAAATACTTCATATTAATTTAGACAAAAAAGGCGGTGCCACAATGGCACCGCCCAAATCACATACCAGTTATTGCGCTGGTGCAGCTTGTGGAGCTGGTGGAGCTGGTGGACGAGCGTAAGGGCCCGGACCATAAGCTGGACCACCATAATAAGGACGGCCATAACCACGATTATTGTAATAACCACTGTTATTATCCCAGCGATTATCCCAACGATTATCCATGTTGTTATAACCACTACCGTAGTATTCATTACGGGCGTTACCGCGACCGCGACCACTTCCTTTACCGCTCATGCCGAAGTTAAAACTACCATCCACATCACCCGAACCATCGCCATAGCCATCGCCATAACCTGAACCTGAACCATATCCATCATTGTTCCATCTGTTGCTATTGTTCCAGTTATTGTTACTGTTATTGTCCCATGGACCCCAGTCTGCACTTGCAGATAAAGGCGCCACCGCAAAACCTAATGCTGCAGTTATAACAGCAACTTTTATTATTGACTTCATATAATACCTCTTATTTTACTATCCCCTCATAAGATACAGCGCTGAACCGAGGGAACAACTCAACACCTGTACTGCATAATTATCAACTTTTCAGTGATAAATATGCACTATACCCCTGTTAACAAAGAGAAGCTATTGCTTATAGTAAAATCTATCACCAACTTCGATTTGGTATAAATGTATACGGATTAAACACATTATTATCTCTCCGCCTTTCAATATTATCTATTTCAGCATTATCTGAATTAACACTGTTTAACTCATCCTCGCTTGCGTTTCCTACAAACGGAGAAACAGGCATCGGTAGAAGGCCACCGACTGCTTCGTTTGGTACCCATGGCGACGAGTCGGGTAGTGCTCCTGAAAATGACCCGCCTCGATAAATAACGTTCGGTCCACTGCCCCACGGTGACACAGCAGGTACATCGTATAAGGGGTTTGCCGTACCCATGCCGGATGAGGGCTGGCCATAATTATAGCTATTGCCGGGCAATCCAGTCACCGGCTGTTGCGGCATTCGCTGTTGTGACCTTGACTGACGATAATGCTCAGTACTCGGTGTCATCTGTGTTTGTATCTGTTGTTGTTTCAGTGACTCCAGAATACTCGGGGTGACAAATCGCCCGCTCAGGCGTTTTTTAAACTCGGGGGGCTGACCCTGCTGTTGCGTACCCGTAGAATTGCCCTGATTTTTCCAATCTGCCGGACATTGAAAAGCCATTTCTTCCTCTGCAACCTCAGGTAAACGCCACGGATTCCATTGCCCCGCTAACAGCTGGGGAGAATTTTTAAGCCATGATTTTTCAGTGCTACTTTCCGCCACTGCCACGTTAGTCACAAGCAAAGTAAACAGCAAACTTCCAGTATATATCTTGTAGATTAAACGACGTTGCATTAAGCATATCCAGATAAAACCAATTACATACACCGATAATAGATCACAAAAAGTTAACTATACAGTTTTAATAAACAGGCTAAATAAACAGGGGTCAACAGTCAACTATACACTTTTACTATTTTCCATGCAAAGAATACCTGTTTCAATACGGAGGATGAACTACATAGATAGCAAGTTAATTCATTGGCGCATTATAGCGTGGAGCGTAATTCGGCGCATACGGGTATTGCCCAACAGGAGCACCACCCATTGCCGGCAACCGCGAACCCGGCCAATTATTCATACCAGGCCTGTTTATCTGAGCAGGTACTCGGTTCTGCATTACTGGATATGACTCCTGTTTAACACGTGGCTGTACATACTGGTAACCATTTTCAGGCATCCAGCGAGTGGGCGAGCCATTGACTGGGCAATTAGGTGCGCAATCATGCTTATGTTTTTTATACGCATGTTCAGGCCATGGCCTATCGGGACTAAATGTCTCCATAGGTATATTTGATGGATCTGATTCGGTTGCAGGGTTATCCGCTAGATCACTGTCAGAGTTGCGGCGAAATGAAAGTCCTTTGACAGAAAAATCACTTAACGCTGACGACATATATGGACCTGGCGGTGGTGGCGGTGGTAGCACCACTCGCCTATTTAACTGCGGACGTTCTGGCCAGTCCGGAAATCTAAACACTGGCTGTCGATCATCTACCGCAGATCCAGGCCCGGCCTCAACTGCTTTTGCAGAATCACTGGTATCTGCATAATCTGACGATTCAGCCTGTAAATGCGCTGAAAACATAAGCAGAGCAAAAAACATAACGGCTTTTGCAACTTGCTTTATGCTGGCACAATAAAACATCGAAATATCCTCTTTAACTATCGCTATCATCCTTCAGTCGAATGCCTCGTCGCCCACTCGGTGATGATTTCTTGGAAGGTGCTTTTTTGACTGCTATTTTTTTAGCCGGTGCAACCTTGATTGAGGCTTTTTTCTTCGCTACTTTCTTCGCTACTTTCTTCGCTATTGCTTTCTTAACAGGCGTTTTTTTAACTGCTACTTTTTTAACGGCCGTGCTCTTTTCCGCGGTACTCTTAGTCACCGCTGGTTTTGCAACAGCAGGCGCTTTTTTCGCCTCAACCTTTGCTGGCTCTGGCTCTGGCTCTGGCTCTGGCTCTGGCTCTGGCTCTGGCTCTGGCTCTGCATTACCAACTGGTGCGGGTGCTGGCG
>CAWDMF010000014.1:0-50331 GCA_963803185.1 uncultured Gammaproteobacteria bacterium
GTATAAATGGATAAGAAAGTAGTAAACGAAGTATCTATCGATCATGACTCGTTGGTAAATAGCCATGAGAAGCCGTTTGTGGTTATCGATAAGGACTATCGTATTGTGGCTGTGAACAAAGCTTATGAACGGGCATATGGTGCCAGCAGTGAAAATGCCGTCGGGTGGATGCGTTACCAGGTCAGCCATGGTAAAGAGCATCCCTGCAGTGAAGAGGGTGAAGAATGACCGCATGATCATATTTTTACCCGGGGCGAATCAAAAGTCTGTGCGCATATACATTGTGATGCCTATCATCGAATGTACCAGGTAAGGGTCTCGGCTTTTCCACTAAACGGTTCCAATGATGAATTGCTGCTGGGGGAGTGTATCGAGGAAATCTCGTCGACAAATAATTATATTCCTGGTGGCGGACGCATGGTTGGCGAGTCCGTCGAATTTCTCGCCTGTATTGATCAGTTGAACATCGCTGCCAGCTCAGATGCCCCTGTTTTGTTGCAGGGTGAAACCGGCACCGGCAAGGAGTTAGCCGCAGAATTTATTCATACACACTCTGCGCGTAAATTAAAACCATTTCAAATTGTCGACAGCACAGTTCTGACAGAGAACCTGAGTCGTTGAGTTTTATGTCAGTCAGGTTTTGTCGTTTCTTTGATGAGTTTTTTTATTGCGCTAATTGTCTGTTCATCATTCCAGCCAGGATCACCGGGTATCCGGTAGCGAACATGGCCATTGGCATCAATCAGAAAACTGGTTGGCAGTATTTTAATGTCCCAGTTGTTAAAGACTTTACTGGAGGGATCCAGTAGTACTGGCAAATTGAAATTAATCCGTTTCGCAAACATCCCCACCTTATATTTACTTTCACCGGCATTAAGCGCAAGTATTTCAAATGGCTGGTCGGCCAGTTGTTTTTTTAGTTGTGTCAGATCAGGCATTTCCTGGACACAGGGTTGGCACCAACTGGCCCAGAAGTTCAGCAATACAACCTTGCCTCTGTAGTCCGACAGAGAGTGTGTCTTTCCTTTTAGATCTGGCAGTATGAATTCTTTATCAGCAGCATCGCTATACGGCTCCAGCTGCGTTCCATAAACGAATAGTGGTGATAACAGGCAGGCCAGTAATAATATGGCTGAGCCATGTAATTGTCGGTGTTTCACAATGTTAATAAACTGGCATAATTAATGAAGTTTACCCGGGTTAACCGCCAGTCATACTCATTAGTCGAACAACCTGGTCAGGTTTATCTTTAAACTCGTGTTTCTCTGGTTTAAGTCTGATTGCATCGATCAGCACGTCTTTTAATGCATTGTCACTAATTCCGTTGCGTAATAGCGGGCGTAATTCAAGCTTGTTTTCCTGTCCTAAACATAAGTAAAGCGTACCATCGGTTGACAAACGTACCCGGTTACAGGTCTCGCAAAAATGCTGTGAAATAGGGGTAATAAATCCGATCCGCAAATTCGTATTTTTAATCTGCACGTATCGAGCCGGCCCGCCACCAGGCATTACGCCGGCAATAAACTCAAAGCTTTTTGATAACTGTTGTTTGACAGTCTGTAAGTCGAGGTAGTGATCTGTTGCATCGTTAGCTGTAGCGCCCATAGGCATGGTTTCGATAAAGCGTAAAGTGAAATCATGGTCGAGACAGAATTTAACCATGTCTTCAAATTCATCATCATTGATGCCTTTCATGGCGACCATGTTGATTTTAATAGGCGAAAAACCTGCCTGTTTTGCTGCCATTAAACCATCTAGCACCGGTTGTAATTCACCACCGGTAATTTCTTTAAATCTTTCAGCTTTTAAACTGTCCAGGCTGACATTGATTCTTGTTATGCCGGCACCTTGTAGAGCCCCGGCCTGTTTATCGAGTAAGCTAGCATTGGTGCTCAGTGATAAGTCGTCCAGGCCGGGCAGGGCGGTAAGACGCTGTGCAAGTTCTGTGACATTTTTTCTTAGCAGTGGCTCACCGCCGGTTAACCTTACACGTGCGACACCAAGCTCGGTAAAGGCTTTGACGATACGCTCAATTTCATCGAATGTAAGCCAGTTTTCGGCTAGCTCAAAATCTTTAAAACCTTTGGGCATGCAGTAGAAGCAGCGCAGGTTGCACTTATCGGTTAGCGAAAGGCGCAAGTATTCTATACGACGGCCAAACGGGTCGATGAGTGCAGAGTTATTTTGCGCGGCTGTGTTGTTCATGCTGGGTTTGATGGTAAACCTGTATATAGATTTAAGCAATGGCATTTGTCATCTGCCTGGACTGTTGCACAAGTAAACCACATCATAGGTATTAAGATAACATGCAGAGGATGTGGTTTAATTTCACCTGGAAAGCGGTTATATCTCGCCGATAGAAGAACCCGGATCGACATCGTGCATATCAGGTAATTCGTGGGCAATACCTTGGTGGCAGTCAATACAGGTTTTGTCTGCCTCAAGACCTTCGGAGTGTGCCTTAACAGCACGACGGCCCTGTTCACCAAAATCCATGAATTCAAAGTTATGGCAATTTCGGCATTCGCGTGAGTCTGTGGTTTCCATTGCTTTCCAGACATGTTTAGCCAATGTTAAACGTTTGGCTTCAAATTTTTCTCGCGTGTCGATAGTGCCGAGTGCTTTATGCAGCAACTCATTACTTGCCTGAATTTTTCGTACCACTTTATGGTTCCATTCTTTAGGTACATGACAGTCAGGACAGGTAGCGCGAACGCCTGTTCGATTACTGTAGTGTATGGTTTCTTTATATTCCTGATAAACATTGTCTTCCATTTCGTGGCAGGAAATACAGAACTCTTCGTTGTTGGTCATTTCCATTGCGGTATTAAAACCACCCCAGAAGATAATGCCCGAGATAAAACCGACTATCAGTAACGCTCCCAGTGAATAGGTTACAGACGGCTTTTTTAATACCTGCCAAATTCTGCAAAGTATCATGTCGCTACATTCTTTAGTATTTTTATTACTCATGATAAATGTTCCATAATTGTTAGCGTGTATCTATTCATTCACTGTACACAAGCTATTGTCCAGAGATGGCAGTGACAGGCTCAAATTTGTTTGCAACTAACGGTTGAGCATTGACCTGCGGTACGTGACATTGTGTACAGAAATAACGACGTGCTGAGACATTTGCCAATACATTTTTGTCTCGTGATTCAAAATGTGTCTGGCTTATTTTTGTTGCACCCGCTTCACGATAATTTGACCAGCTATGGCAACTCATGCATTTATTCGATTTAAGGTTAATGCGGTAGTTTTTTATCTTGTGCGGAATTAACGGCGGCTGTTGCACATAATCACGAGCGATAGGTTCTTCGTCCTTATTATATTTTTTTGCGACTGGCGCTGATGAGTTCTGATCAATATCAGTGGCACCGCGTAAAGAGCTAACAGCTTCAGCTGTTGCCTGAGCACCGAAACCTGTAGCTGCAAGTAGTACTAGCATTGTTGTAATATTTTTTATCATCATAATACCTCTGCTCCAGAAGAATGATCGAGTTGTTCACTATTATTTTTAAAATTATTAGTGTAGTTCGTGTTGACCTTGTTATTTGTGCGTAAGCCAAAGTGAAAAACGTCTTTTGCGCAGACATCAATACAACGGCCGCAATTCGTACAATTAGATGAGGTAATCACCGGGCCGATTTGTTTGCTATCGTTTTTATTTACATAACCTTTTAATGCGGGACGAATCACCTGCTGTTCAGGGCATACCATGAAACAGTCCATACAGTCGTCACATTGCTCACGTGCATCTGCGCGTATGCGGATTAAGCTGTGTGTGCCAAGTAAACTGTAAAATGCACCTACCGGGCACAGGTGACTGCACCATGCACGTCTGCTGACTAAGAAATCCAGCAGGAAAACGGCGGCTATAATAAACCACGCCAGCCCCATGCCGAATATCAGGCCCCGGTGTAGCATGGAAACCGGGTTGACCAGTTCCCAGGCGATGCTGCCGGTGATTAAAGGTAACACCAGTGTTGCTGTTAAAATCCAGTAACGGGTTTTGCGTGACAGGCTTGATGCGCCGGTGATTTTAAACTGCTCACGTAACCACTGTACATCTGGAGCCACCAGGCTTTCTCCGGCTTGTTTTTTTTCTTTCCAGCCCCAGCGGTAATGATGGCCCAGTTCGCCTTTTGCCAGTTCAAAAGGCATAACGCGAATAGCGGTGTTTTCGAGTACACAGGCACGTTCACATTTGCCGCAACCGGTGCAAAAATCTGAATGCACGGTGGGTATGAAGAATGCGTGTTTACCACTGCGTACATTGTGTTCCATTTCCAGGGTAATGGCTTTGTCGATGACCGGGCAGATGCGATAACAAACATCACAGCGCAGCCCCTGAAAATTCAGGCAGTTTTCTTCATCGATTAATACGGCCAGTCCCATGCGGGCGTCGTCGATATTTTCCAGCGTGTGATCCAGTGCGCCGGTAGGGCAGGCTTTCACACAGGGAATGTCATCACACATTTCGCAGGGTATATCACGTGCGGTGAAATAAGGGGTGCCGATGGTGACCTTGTCGCCAAAGCTCGCCAGTTTTAAGGTGTCAAACGGGCAGTCACGTACACATAAACCGCAGCGAATACAGGCACCGAGAAAGTCTTCTTCATCCAGTGCACCGGGTGGCCGTATGGCTGAAGCAGGCAGTGATACCGACTGGCGGGAATACAAACCGACACCTAAAGCAACCAGCGTAGCAGCGCCGGCAGCACGAGCGGAATCCAGTAAAAACTTCCGCCGGCTGTTAATCACGGATTTCGCAGCCGGGTTTTTCCGGTCTGCGCACTGCGTTGTGCTGGTGTAGGCTGTGTGCTCATCACGTCGTTATATACTTAATGCTTGCTGCTACTATGTTAGGCGCTAAGCCTTAACAACTTTAACCGCACATTTTTTGTAATCAGTCTCTTTGGATAACGGATCGGTCGCATCCAGCGTGACTTTGTTGATCAAACGACTGGCATCAAACCACGGAACAAAAATCAGACCTTTTGGTACTTTATTACGACCACGTGTTTCAACACGTGCGACAATTTCACCGCGTCGGCTCTGAATGGTTGCTGGCAGGCCGCGACGCAGTCCGCGTTTCTTGGCATCATCCGGGTGCATGAAGATAACAGCATCGGGAATGCACGGTATAGCTCAGGTACACGACGTGTCATCGAACCTGAATGCCAGTGTTCCAGAACACGACCGGTACATAACCACAGATCATATTCTTTATCAGGGCTTTCTGCGGCGGGTTCATAGGGTGCAGTAATGATATTGGCCTTGCCGTCAGCATTGCCGTAGAAACGAACGTCTTCACCTTTTTTAACATAGGTGTCATAACCTTCACGGTAACGCCATAAGGTTTCTTTACCATCGATCACCGGCCAGCGTAAACCGCGGGCATTGTGATAACGATCGAAGGGTGCCTGTTCGTGACCTTTTTTCGGCCCTTCCAGCTGGAAACGACGGTACTCTTCAAACAGGCCTTTTTGAATATAAAAGCCAAAGTCTTTCATTTCGTGGTTGCTATACTTGTTGCCTGAACTATCCGTCACGGTTTCTTCAGGGAACTTGTCTACCTGACCATTTGCGTATAAAACTTCAAACAACGTTTTGCCGCGGTATTCGGGTTGTTTGGCAATTAAGTCTTCGGGCCAGACATCTTCAACTTTAAAACGTTTGGAGAACTCAACAACCTGCCACATATCGGATTTTGATTCACCCGGTGCGGATACCTGTTCACGCCAGAACTGTGTTCGTCGTTCGGCATTACCGTAAGCACCTTCTTTTTCAGTCCACATGGCAGTCGGCAATATTAAGTCGGCAGCCATCGCTGTAACCGTTGGGTAGGGGTCGGATACAACGATAAAGTTATCGGGGTTGCGATAACCGGGCAAGGTTTCCTCATTTAGGTTAGCTGCTGCCTGCATGTTGTTATTACATTGTACCCAGTAAGCATTGAGCTTGCCGTCTTTTAACATGCGGTTCTGCAATACCGCGTGATAACCGGGTTTGCCTGGAATGGTGCCTTCAGGTAATTTCCATATTTTTTCAGCCAGATCACGATGTGGTTTTTTATTGACTACGTAATCGGCAGGCAGGCGATGTGAGAAAGTGCCTACTTCGCGTGCTGTACCACAGGCAGAAGGCTGGCCGGTTAATAAATGCACGTTGTACATCAGGCCATTCGCCCAGACGCCACGGGTGTGCTGATTGAAACCCATGGTCCAGAAAGAAGTGATTTTCTTTTTCGGATCGGCGTAGAGTTTTGCCAGGCGTAAAAGTTTGTCTTCAGCTACACCGGATAGCTGAGAAGTATATTCCAGCGTGTACGTTCGAGAGATTTAGCGTACTCTTCAAATGATATAGCACTTAGTTTGCCGCCTGTGCCGGTTTTCTTTTTCTCTAAGGGATGCTCAGGACGAAGTCCGTAACCAATGTCGGTAGGGGTCTTTTTGAAGTTAACGTGTTTATCGATAAAGTCCTGACTGTAGGCTTTGTTCTGTACAATATAATTGGCGATATAGTTCAGAATAGCCATATCGGTTTGCGGGGTGAAAATCATATTGTTATCACCCAGGTCGAAACAGCGGTGTTCGAAAGTGGATAACACATGCACTTCACAGCCTTCTTTGGTGAGGCGAGTATCGGTCAGACGTGACCATAATATGGGGTGCATTTCAGCCATATTAGAACCCCATAAAACAAAGGCATCGGCGTGTTCTAAATCATCGTAACAACCCATGGGTTCATCAGCACCAAAGGCACGGATAAAGCCACCTACCGCAGAGGCCATACAATGGCGCGCATTGGGATCTATGTTATTGGAGCGGAAACCCGTTTTATATAGTTTGGCAGCGGCGTAACCTTCCCAGACGGTCCATTGACCGGAACCGAACATACCAACCGTGGAAACGATTTCTTCCGGTTTTTTGCCTTTATTCACTTCCTTGTCATGTTTTAAGGCAGCTTTGAATTTTTCTTCCATTACATCAAAAGCCTTGTCCCAGCTGACCGGTGTGAATTCGCCTTCCTTATCATAAACGCCATTACTCATGCGCAACAGAGGTTTAGTCAAACGATCTTCGCCGTACATAATCTTGGAAGGAAATAACCTTTAATGCAGTTAAGTCCGCGATTAACCGGTGCATCCGGGTCACCCTGGGTGGCAACGATACGATCGTTCCTGGTGCCGACCAGTACGCTGCAACCGGTTCCACAAAAACGACAGGGCGCTTTGTCCCATCGAATGTCATCTTTGGTTTTAGCCAAAGCCTCTTTGACTCCGGGAATAGTGATACCTGCAGCGGTAGCAGTTGCTGCAATGGCATTTGTTTTAATGAAATCTCTGCGTGTTAGTTTCATTACTCGGCCTCCTACTGACCTGCATTTGTTTTTTATTTGTTTGATGGTGTTCTGTTTTTGTTCTATTTTGTTGGTGTTTTCTTATTACTCTTCAAACTGGTGGTAAATCATGGCGGCGGACAATACGCCGGGCACGTCCTGTATTTCCACCAGGGTGTCGGATACTCTGCCAGCGCTGGCCTGTTCCACAGTAATGACAATGCGGCCATCCTCATTATTACCGTGTACTTCTACACCATTCATTGAGGCGAGAATTTTTTCAATGGTTACAATTTTTTCTGGATAGGCTTTTACAAGTACGCCGCTGATATTCATGGTTTTACCCCGATATTATTGAATTGGTGGAAGATGGTTCATGGTGTATGGCCTGTACCGGACATACCGAAAAGCAGGCACCGCAACCAGTACAGTTATTGCTGTTTAAAACCGGAATAGAAATCCCGCCCAGTCGTGGCGGCATTAGTATTGCCCTGACATCGCAAGGGTCGTAACAACTGCGACATTCCACGCCCTGGTAGGTGATGCAGCTAGTCTCATTGATTGATGCTTTGACTGTCCATGGGGCTTTTTGCCTGTTTTTAAGTAATGCCTGTGGCTGGCAAACATCAACACACTGCTCGCAAAACAGGCACTCACCAGAAGAAAAATCAATAACAGGAAAATTCGCACGAGCCGATTTGATGATATGCGTAGGACAATGCGAAATGCATACACCACAGTTTGTGCAGATTTCGGTAAAAAGGCTTTCAGCTATCGCCCACGGCGGACGAAGCGCAGTATCTTCTCCTTTGAAATCACCTCGAAGAAATTGCATTCTGCTGACATTTGCACTCACTCGACGTTACCAGTAGCTAAAATATTTAACTAGAAATTGTATTTTGGCCGACAAATATAAGATATGACTTATATCAAGTAAGGCCGGATAAAACAGCTATTGCAACAATTAAATGTTGTACCTGTCATGTTTTAGCATGCGTATCATTAAAACTGAAGGTTGAAACTTAAACCAGGGGCGTTTTCATCGCAAAAACCAGGTAGCGTAATGAACCGCCTGCTGTAAGCGCATCAAAAGGATAACAGGTCACTAATACCAGTGTTTGATTATCGTTGTTTGCTTGTATTGTGTATGTTCTACTGTCAACAACCTGTAAATCATAAACATGATAGCGGGTGGTTTTGTCTGCGGTCTGTAAATAGAATGTTTCGTTGATTTTTATCTCTTTTAGAAACTGAAAGTGCGTATCACGATGTGCGCTGATTACTGTAGTCCCGGTAGAGTTTGGTGTCGCGCTGGCAAAAGAATGTCCCGGCCCAAATGCCAGGCTGCTGCCGCTGTCGCCAGCAAGAACGATCTGCTCAACATGGTGTTGCGGTACAATCAGTTTTGCCACTGGCCAGGTATCTGCCCATGGCCATGGTTTGTGCGGTTTGGGTTTTATATCATTACTTAAATCATCAAGTGCCTGATTCCAGGAATAGTTAAGCAGTTGCTGTGCAATGATTGCTTTACCCTGTATCCAGCCTGCCGAGGCAAGTTGCCAAAGACTGGCGCTGAATAATATTATGATAATGATTTTAATGAGCTTGCTAGTGTATTTCTGGAACAATATAGGCATTTTTAATTCCTCTATGGTTACTCTTTCACCTGCATCGCGGAACAAGATTATTCAGTATTTCCCTATGCTCCACCCCTTCTGGATTCACGTGAAAAATTGTTCCAAACAATTTTTTCCGCTGCTATAGATTGCTACCACCCGTAGGAGCGGAATCTTGTTCCGCGATGCCAGAACGTTTAGATATGGCGATTCCCCGATAGAAAAAACGCTGCATCAACATAGCGCCAACAAATAACAAAAATGACAGTAGCAGGTTTAACGTTGAACCGGCTGCAGTCTGCGCCAGCATAAGTCCGTTAGCTGCAGTTGGATTTTTCCAGCCATGCGGCAGGTTATTTTTCAAACGCTGGCGATATAACATACCATTGGCATTTAGCGGTGTAATATCTACGGCTACCAGGCTGGTATAACGGCTGACGAGATGATGTTCCAGCGCCGTTTGAGTGGCTTCTTTTTTTATCTTCGCGCGTTCATTATCAGCTGTTGATTCATGCTTGCCGGTTCATTAGTGAGGCGATTTTTTCACGCGCCCATGCTGCTACGAATGCCACTTTGTATTGTGCTTGTTAGTTCGCTGCTGGTTTGCCACTCATTATCTCCATATTCACCTTTTACTGTAATGTGACGAGGCAGTTGTTTACCCTTTACCAGGATGGTTGCTGTTTCACCTGCATATAAATCAGGAATGATAGCCGGGAATATTTCATATGAATTTTTATCCATTGCATTTGAGTTTATGGCTAACTGAATATTAATTAACGCAGGTGTTTCAAGTTTTTTAAACAGGGTCATGGTTTTTTCCTGTACTTCGTTAACATCGCCAATATAGGTAAAGGTGCCGCGTCCTTTGACTGCCGCTTTGGACATAAAGTATGAGTTTGGTGCAGAACCAATGCCAATAGTAAACAGGCGGCTGTTTCCCAATTGTTTATCTATAACATCAAATAGTTCTGCTTCGTTACTGATGTTGCCGTCAGTTAAAAATATTACCTGTCTAAGGCGTGAGGGATCTGCGTCATCTGACAATGCAAGTTTCATGGCGGGTAACATTTCAGTGCCGCCATTAGCCTGTAGATTTTCAATAAAACGTTTAGCGACGTTTTTGTATTGTGTACTGGCGGCAACAGCCTTAGGAAATAAATGATCAGTTTCATTGTTAAACCAGATGATATTAAATTGATCAATTGAGCTAAGTCCATCAACTGCGGTTATTAAAGAAGCTCTTGCCTGCTCTATGGATGTGCCGGCCATTGAACCTGATATATCAATAACAAAAATTATGTCACGTGCCTGCACTTTTTCCTGTAAATGACCGAGGTCAGGTGGTAACAGGGTAAGCATCGCGTAATTTTCAGCATTGATGTTTTCATTAAATGCCGACAGTTGCGGGTTATTATTTAACTGTGGTTTCCATACCAGTTCAAAATCACGGTCGGCAACAAGGTTTTTTTCGATGGTAGAAATACTGTAACGTGTTTCACTGGTTTGTATAATATTGATACCATGATAAGAGCTGCTAAGGTCATAGAGACTAACGCCTGCATCAAGCAGTACATGGATGCGCACAGGCTTGCTTGTGTTGTTGATTGGGTCAGTTTCCGTGTACACGCTGGTCTCTTCGGGAGCAGGATTAATCAGGTTTTTAATTGAAGCCTGGCTGCTATGATTCTGTACTGGGTGATAGCGAGGCCCAACAACCATTGGAAAACGTAATCGAAAACTGTTGTCTTTATAATCGAGCACCTGTTGAAATTCAAATTCAACGGTAATTTCTTCACCGGGTGCTATATTGGCTAGTGAGGTGGTAAAAATATTAGGCCGTTGCTGTTCGATCAGGCTGGCTTTTTTACCTGCTGATTTTGCGTTCTCATATATTTTTTTTGCAATAATACGTTCTTTAATCTGGCCCTCAATAATACGTTCGCCAATGACCATTCTAAAATGATCAACAGCGGCTTTTTCTGGTAACGGGAAAACATAAATGCCTTCCGTCCATTGTGAGCTGCTATTTTTAAATTGCTGCTTAACTTTGGCTCTGGCGATGGAGCCGGTGACTTCATAATCAACATCGGTCTGCATTTGCATGGCTTCGATGTAGCTGCCATTATCGGCTAACAGCCAGACTGAACCATGTGTTGACTGATATGGGTCAACGCTATCATTTGTATTGTTGTCTGCATATACATATTGAAACAGTTGTCCAAAAATGATGTATACACTGATAGCTATTAATACTTTATGAAAAACGTTTATCGATATCGAAATATAGCTTCGTTTTTCTTTTATTCTTTGATAGTAAGCTGTTTTCATTATGTAAACTCCTTCAGCTGGCACACGATGTGTGCCAGCACATTAAATTAGAGATTTTTGATTCGCTTGTAACGATGACCAACGCTGATGATTTGATCTCCGGCAATCACCAGGTAGACGCTCATCAAGCTGGATAATCGTTGTATGACGATAGCTCCCACATCTGATGACAGCAGGCGTGTGCTTTTTCTATCGAAGTAACAAACTATGGTGCCGTTGTTACTGCGTTTGCGTGATCCGTACTGGCAAAGCCAGTGAATAATAAGTGGCGGAATACAGCGATTTTGTGACCTTTCCAGTGCATGTTTTGTCATGCGAAAACCTGAGGTTTTACTGAAAATGTTCATTGAAATCATATTCACACCACTCATGGTTTCATAGCGTCCAGTATGGTCAGTCGTTATTGCTTTATGTGATTTCAAAACCGTGTGGCTGCATCAGCAATAACAGGGTTAATACCTGTTTCGCTGCCAATATGGCTGCCAGTATCACTGTTTGTTTTGTCATCTAAGACATCAGTTGTTCCATTCGTGGTGTCTGCCAGTACAGCTGCCATTGACTGAATTGAATCAGGGCTTGTTCGCTCAAAACGGATCACTACTTTTCGGTCAAAGGTGTAACCATCAAGATCGCCCGGGCTGGACACCATTTTCATTTCACCAAATGCCTTGCTGAAAATGCGATGGTCTTCTACACCGGCAAGCACAAGTTGTTGACGCACTTTGTCGATGCGCTGGTCCGCCAAAATGATATTCTCTGATTTATTGCCTCGACGGTCGGTATAACCATCGAGATGCAGCTCTAATGTCTTCCATTGTTTTCATCAGCTGTGCAATTGCTGCAAGTCTTTCAGGGTAGAATGATTCGATGGCCGTGCTGCCCGAACGGAAATAAACATCAAGACTAAGATCTGTGGTCAGGATGTTGACAAGTTCATCCTGCACAGGCCTGGCATGTTTTTCTACAACAGGTGTTATGGCGCCAGGTTGTGCCACATGGATTGCGTTTCCTGAATCGTCAGAATATGCGTTATCATCTTGATCGATTTTACTTTCCGTGGAGCTGCCCGTTTCATCAGTCAGCGAGGTATCTTCAGGAGAGGTGACATCAACAGCTAATGTTTCCTGATTATCTGCTGTTACTTCCTGGTTAGAGCCGACAAATGCACCGATGATGCCACCGATTAATAATCCAGCCGGGCCCGCAATCATTGCGCCAGCTGCAGCACCGGCACCCATGCCGGGAAGCATATAGGTTTCAGTTGTATTCTCGTTGCTGTTATTATTGTCGGGTGTTAATGCATTTGCATAAACCTGGGTAGACAGCACTGAAGCAGAAAATAGCGCACCTGAAAGGACCATGCTTATGGCAGTATTTAGTAATGATTTTTTCATTGTTTTCTCCGAATAATTTATAAAAAGGCTATATCTTGTTCTGCGTTTCCACGTTGTTATTAAATCAATAAACTTTGCTGCAATCTTTGGCAGTGGATGAAGGAAATATGGAGAAAAAATGGAGATGTGAGAACAGCTGAAAAAAACAGAATTCAGCCGTTAGAATGAACCATAAATATTAATCGTCTTTGTGATCCCTGCTAACCTACGTCTGACCTCCATGGATGGAGGAAATGCAATAGGATTGTAGGAACAATCCTTGCCATGTAGGGATCGCAATGACGGTTTTTAAAAAGCGAAACTATTTAGAGGCACTGTTAGTGAAACAAACCATAGCTATCGTTGAAGACGACGTACAGCAGCGAAGTTACTATGCTGATGCTTTACGAGCCCGTAATTATAATGTTAATGAATATGGGTCCAGGCAGAGTGCTATTGATGCTTTCGCTAGTGTGTTGCCTGATCTGGCCATTCTGGACATCACACTTAATGAAGATGTGGGTGGCGGGTATGAAGTGTGCCGTTACCTTAAACAGCGAGATATAGGTTTACCGATTATCTTTCTTACCAGCCGTGGTGATGAACTTGACAAGATATACGGTTTGCAGCTCGGT
Organism: uncultured Gammaproteobacteria bacterium; assembly: GCA_963803185.1. Classification (GTDB taxonomy): domain Bacteria; phylum Pseudomonadota; class Gammaproteobacteria; order SZUA-229; family SZUA-229. Next base: position 13,303 of record CAWDMF010000014.1, read on the forward strand.
GCATGGGATTATCAAACCAAACCGGTTTCTCTGGATTATTTAGTTGTACGCATTGAATCATTTTTTCAGATAAAGGCGCTAACACTAAATTCGGCTAAAGACAGTAATATAAAGTTAGGCCAGCTAAATATCAATACAAAATCTATGCAGTGTTTCTGGAAAGAAAAAGAAATAAATTTAACACCGACAGAGTTTTCTATATTAGCGGCCATGGTTGAATCAGGCGAAGCGATTAGTCTCGATGAGCTTGTTAAAGCAACAAAGCAGGGTGTCGTTGAAGATAACACCGTCAATACGCATATATTGCATATAAGAAAAAAGTTCAAAAAAACGGACCGGGATTTTCAGTGTATAAAAACGCGTTATGGTTTTGGTTATCAGTGGTTATGTGAATGAGGTTGTCTGAATGAAGCTGGGTACGCGTTTACTTATATTCAGTTCAATATTTTTGATCCTGTTGCCGTGGTTTGGTTATCATTTTATAGAGAAAATTGAACAGTCTTTGTTGCAGGGCCAGGAAGAAGCGCAGTCAATGGCAGCATCAGCAATAGCAACGGTGTTAACAGGTTATACCGGTTTATTCGATGTTGATGAGGATGCTTTATATGTCTACCCGGCAGAAAACGATATAGTCATCGATGGTTATGATGAAGACTGGGTAAAGCTGGAAGATCAATTTAGTTTTCACCAGGATGCTTCCTTCTCGTTATTGCTGGTTGCAAATGATCAGTACTTATATGCTTACTTAAAAGTAAAAGATAATAATATTATTTATCGCAACCCACGTTATGTTCCTTTAGATTCCAGTGACCATATTCGGCTGGAATATATAGACGAAAATAACAATCACCGTCGTCTGGTACTGCTAACCGAAGGGCAGGGTAATACCAGTGTCTATGAAGTAAAAAATAACTGGCAAACATGGAAAAACGGTAATCATATAAATGCAGTTTATGGCAACTGGCGTGAAACTAAAACCGGTTATGATGTTGAGTTTCGATTACCAAGAAAGTGGGTAGAGGCAAATCGCCGATTATCGCTCAGCATAGTTAATGTATTCGGTGAAAAGGAGCGAAACCCCGATACCATTGTTGCAACGCATGCACTTAATCCTGATTTGGAACAGGCAGGGGTTTTGAACCCACTGCTGTTTCAGTCTCAGGAAATAAGTAGTGTGATAAAAAACCTGAGTAAATCAGAGTCACGCATTTGTGTTATTGATAAATATCGCCGTGTTCGTGCGGTAATAGGTGGTTTACATATACAGACTTCATTGTGCCAGGCGATTGATAAAGTCAGTGAAACCCTGGTGGATAAAGTCTTGCTAGGGAGTGAACAGGTAACGCGTTATGAAGAGCCTGGTGAGACTTTGATCGTAGCCGCGTTTCCAGTATATGATGGTGAAGAAATTATCGGTGCAGTGCTGGTGAGTAAAAATAGCCGTCAAATACTGTCATTACAGCGAGACACATTAAAGGATATTGTGCTTGTTACCCTGGGCTTATTTGCCCTGGTTTTTGTCAGTTTATTAATTTTCAGTTCATGGTTAGCATTTCGAATCAACAGGCTTAAAAATCAAACATTGTCTGTAATTGATGATAGTGGACGCTTTATAAAACATATTAGTTTGTCAGATACAAATAGCCGCGATGAAATAGGCGAGTTATCTCGTGGTTTTTCATCATTGCTGGAAAAATTAAATCGTTACACCGGTTTTCTGGAAACCGTACCGAGAATGTTACGCCACGAAATATTAAACCCGGTAAATACCATTAGCTTGTCACTACAGAGTTTGCAACAGAGGCTGTCGCAGCCGAAGGGTGATTCTGCTCATGTTTTACAGAATATTGGCCTGGCCAACAATGCTGTTTTGCAATTGCAGCTAATTGTATCGAGTCTGACAGAGGCGGCGAGTATTGATGAGGCATTAACACAGGATGAGCTAGAGGTTTTTGACATCGCCGCCTTGTTAAGTGAATATGTCAACAATTCTCAGCTTAAGCATGCTACAGCAAAGCTACGTTATCAGGGAGTTGATAATGGAATTTTTGTGCTGGGTAATGACCTGAGAATTGTTCAGTTGCTGGATAAGCTTAAGGATAACGCAATGGATTTCGCATTAGACAATACTGAAATATTATTTCAGCTTGATGAAAAACAGCGCGACAAGGTCATTGTTCGCGTAAAAAATGAAGGTGAAGCGATACCGCAGCAGCGACTGGACAGTCTTTTTCAGGGTATGATGACACATCGACCTGCTGCTCGCCCAGGTAAAGAAAATACGCCTCATCTAGGTATAGGACTATATGTATCGTATCAGATCGCACGCTACCATCAGGGACGATTGCAGATTGTGAATTGGGAGACTGGCAGTGGGGCAAATCAGGGGTATAAACAAGGCGTAGAAGTTGTATTAATATTGCCAATTATAAAGAGATAATATTAATTCTCGTTCCCATTTGCCTGTGCTGGAGTGTATAGGGTAATGCAACAAATACAATCTGGATAGTACAAAATTATGGGCATAAAAGAGGCAGCAGAAATATTATAGACTTGATCAGAGGTGCCCTGGCTTAGTTTAGACCTATGCACTGCCACACAGCAATATGGCAGTGAGAGTAGCATTAATTAAAATGAGTGAAGTAGTGACATGAGTGACAATCAAATAATCCCAATAAAAATTGCTATCTTAACGGTTTCTGATAGCAGAACAGAAGCAGACGATACTTCAGGTAATGCCTTAGTTGAGCGCTTAACACAGGCGGGCCACTTTCTGGCTGAAAAATTGATTGTGTCTGATGATAAATACAAAATACGCGAAGTCGTTTCGCGCTGGATTGCAGATAAAGATGTTGATGTGGTTATCAGTACTGGTGGTACAGGATTAACCGGGCGAGATATTACGCCTGAAGCTGTCGCACCGTTATTTGATAAAGTAATTGAAGGTGTTGGTGAACTATTTCGCTGGCTATCGTATCAGGAAATTGGCACGTCCACTATTGCATCCCGCTGTATTGGCGGACTGGCTAATGGCACGTTTATCTTCTGTTTGCCAGGCTCAACTGGTGCCTGTCGAACAGGTTGGGATAAAGTTATATCACCACAGCTTGATTGTAATACAACACCCTGTAATATTGTTGCGTTGATGCCGAGACTGCTGGAGAAGTAATTCCAGCAGTAATGAACAGTAAATTCCAAAAAGGCTTTGTCATCTCGACCAGCGGGAGAGATCTTATACCACAGTGGAACAGGATCTCTCCCGCTGGTCGAGATGACAGTGAAAAATGCACTGAAATCGTTCCTCGGCAATAGCTCCATGCATTGCCCTATTAAGTAACATCCATGTCACGAAGACGATTTTCAGCATACGACCTACATGGATGTGGGAAGTGCAGAAAATGCATAAGTACAGGATGTACGGTAGTAGGACAACGCATATGTACAGGACGTACGGGCAGATAATTGCTCCTCGGCAATTGCTCCTGCATTGCCCTACTAAGTTACATCCATGTAACGATGCAATATCTGCACTTCCACCATCCGTGGTGGTCGTAGTAGGGTAACGCATGGAGCAGTTACCGAGGAGCAGTTGCCGAGGAGCAATTTTCAGCCACTCCATCCCTGGAGATAAAAAATGAAAAATATAGAAACAAATACAGTTGATTGCTGTGCTTCACCCGGATTGATATCGGTTGAGCAGGCGACTGAAAAAATCTTATCGCAGGCTTCACCTGTTGAGCAGGTTGAAAGTATTAATATTCTTGATGCTTTAAATAGAGTGCTGGCTGAGGATTTAAAATCAACCATTGATGTGCCGGGTTATGATAACAGTGCGATGGATGGTTATGCAGTGCGTAGTGAAGACTGTCTAATCTCAGGAAACGAGTTGCCTGTGAAACAGCGTATAGCCGCCGGGCAGGTTGGTACCTTACTTGAACCTGGCACTGCTGCGCGTATTTTTACCGGCGCACCTGTACCTGAAGGCGCTGATGCCATTGTTATGCAGGAAATGTGTGAGCTACTTGATAACGGAAAAGGCGATAACAGGGTAATTATTAATACGGTTGTTAAAACAGGCGAGTAATGTTCGACGTGCTGGTGAAGATATTAAAAAAGACAGTACGGTATTAACTTCAGGTCAACGCTTACGTCCACAGGAACTGGGTTTATTGGCCTCTGTTGGTCTGGCTGAATTCAAGGTAAAAAGAAAGTTAAGAGTTGCCACGTTTTTTACCGGTGATGAAATTATTGCACCGGGACAGCCATTAGCTGCTGGACAAATTTATAATTCTAATCGCTACACGCTAACTGGTCTGTTACAGGCAATGAATTGTGAGATTGTCGATTTAGGCATAGTGCCTGATACCCTGGAGGCAACCTTAGATGTTTTGCAACAGGCTGCGGTAAGTGCTGATATGGTTATCACCAGTGGCGGGGTTTCTGTTGGTGAAGAAGATTATGTTCGAATCGCTCTGCAGACATTGGGCGAGTTAACCATGTGGCGTATTGCCATGAAGCCGGGAAAACCCGTTGCTTTTGGTAAGGTTAATAATGCACTGTTTATGGGTCTACCAGGCAACCCTGTTTCTGTTTTTGTAACGTTCCTGTTATTTGCACGAGCTTTAATTTTGAAACAGCAGGGTGTGGAAGACTGTTTTATTAAACGTGTTTCAGTTATTGCTGATTTCAACTGGCCACATATAAAACGCCAGGAATACCTGCGTGTTCGCCTGGTAGAAAAAGATAAACAGACGGTTGCTCAATTATTTTCTCACCAGGGTTCTGGCGTATTGAGTTCTGCAAGTTGGGCTGATGGCTTAGTAGAGGTATCTATCGGACAGCAAATCAAACAGGGTGACAAGGTAAGTTACCTGCCATTTGAAGGCTTATATTAGCAGTACCCTGAATGTTATGGCGTCCACTGCTGCGTGTAGAGGTGTCCTGGTTTATAATACGGACAAGTCTGCATTTTTGGTGATTGTTAACAGCCATCGAAACCGGATATTTTATTACCTCGTTTTACTATAGGCATTGAGTCCCATGGACACTCTATTCGCTCTTTTTTTGTATTTATGGTTTTTATAAATAACAAGCTGTAAAAAAATGACAGATACCATTCCTGATAAAAATGAATCACCACCAAAATCCCGTTTGATTTTGGGCGGTACTATTTTCATAAGTGGTTTTTTGTCGCCACTGGCTATTCCTCTGGTTACAGGCTCAACTTTATCAACAGAATGGAAAACAATGTTATCGGGAGTACTTCTACTGGGCGTTCCAGAAGCCTTTATGTTGATCGCCATCGCAATTCTCGGCAAGCAGGGCTTTGATTATTTGAAATCTCGTCTTTGGAAAGCGGTTCGGCCAGCCGACAAAGTTAGTTCTACGCGTTATCGTATAGGATTGGTGTTATTTTTTACTCCTATACTCTTCGGCTGGCTGTCTCCCTACCTGGAACTATGGATTACAGCATTAGAAGCACACCAGACCAGGTTGGCGATTGCTGGTGATATTATATTTGCAGTTAGTCTGTTTGTGCTTGGTGGTGATTTCTGGCTCAAGATACAAGCATTATTTACTCATGATATAGATTGAAGGTGGTGGCGATATGTCTGTAGAAGTAAAAAGAAGCATGCTACAGTTAATCGATTAGAAAGAATTATGGATGCGCTGCATAATATGTACGTCCAATAGCCCGCAGAATTTTATGAGACTTAATCAACGTTGGCCTGGTTATTATTCACACTTCTTTGGCAAATTGTATTCTTCGCGAATGGCCATGAGCTTTTCCTGAAGCTGCAGCAAATTTGTTCTCACTTCTGTTTCACTGCTAATATCCCAGTCTTTTTCCACTACGCCAGGAATTAATTCTTTAGTCTTGTCGCTGTTTCCCTGATCGGCATAACTCAGAGCTTCCAGCCAGTAACCTGCAACAGCGAAGTTGGGATTTGTCGACTGTTTAGCCTTATCTGCATCTTTTAACGCATCCTGATGATCACAGGTTAGCAAAGCACTCAAACCTTTAAACGCATCATCGCCTATCTCTGCACGAATCTTTTCGGCTCTGGCATTTCGCTGCTGTTCAATTTTTGTATCGGCTTTACTGCCACTTATCGCGCCTGCTGTCGCGCCGACGGCACCGCCATAGACCGCTCCTCTCGCTGCCGATTCTACCGGGTCACCACCAAAAATAAGTGCACTGACAAGGCCGCCGACAGCACCAGAAGCCGCACCCATAGTCGCGCCTTCACCCGCACCTTTTGCTGCATGCTCACCACAAGCTGTTATCAGTAAAGCCAGGCTCAAAACTATTATCGAAAACTTCATTGCTATCTCTCATTGATCACGTCTAAAAATTCGTGGCATTATTATAAGTAAAATAGTAAAACTATTAAGTAATTGTATCAGGATAAACGTCTCGTTTTTGCTGTTTATTCCAGTTTATACTACGTGTAAATATGGTTTCTTTATGATTTTAAACAAGCATCGAAGATATATATACTTTAACTATGGCTTTCACTATAGGCTCCATAGATGTCAAATTTAAGCTAAGGTGGCGGATTTCATCCTGGATCGCAGGCTTAAAACCTGTCTTCGGGTGGAAATGATCTGGCAGAATGTCTCGATATACCTGTTATCCGGCTGGTTGTTACTGGCTGTGTTTATCCATGCTTTGCAATAAATTTAAGATTTTTTGTCGGGTTTATTCCTGTTAGAATGCATTTTTGAAAAATTAATTATATTTGTAATCTATCGAAGCCAGTAATGCTGAAAACTAACGTATACGGATAATCACCCGGGCACACTAACATCGTTTAAATGGAGCAGTATGCGCGCTGAAAGCCACTTAACGAATCTGCTTTTAATACTTGTAAGTACTTAAATCATGAATACATCATTTTTACCGCTTTCTAAACCTTCTATTACTGAAGATGACATTGCTGCTGTTGCTGATGTTTTGCGTTCGGGCTGGATAACGACGGGTGCGAAAAACGCCGAACTTGAGCAGCTGGTATGTGAAATCACGGGTGCCAGTTATGCTGTGGCTTTATCTTCTGCAACGGCGGGAATGCATTTGTTACTTAAAGCGCTGGAAATTGGTCCCGGTGATGAAGTGATTACGCCTTCGATGACCTGGGTTTCAACTGCAAACCAGGTTGAATTATGTGGTGCAACACCGGTATTTGTCGATGTTAATCGTGATACCTTGATGGTTGAAGCAGATATGATTGAGCCATTGATCACTGAGCGGACTCGACTCATTGTACCGGTTCATTATGCCGGTGCTTCGCTGGATCTGGATCCCTTGCGTGTGCTGGCTGAACGTCACGGTATTCCCCTGGTCGAAGATGCAGCGCATGCCATGGGTACAAAGTATAAAGATCAACCTGTTGGACAGTCAGGTACGGCAATTTTTTCTTTCCACCCGATTAAAAACATTACCACTGGTGAAGGTGGCATGTTCTGTACGGATGACGCTAAGCTGGCCGAAAAAATACGTCAATTACGCTTTCATGGTTTGGGTGTTGATGCTTTTGATCGTGAAACGCAGGGCAGGTCACCACAGGCAGAAGTTCTAACACCCGGCTACAAGTATAATTTGCCGGACATGAATGCAGTGCTGGGCCTTGGCCAGTTGAAGCGTTTATCTGAGCTTAATCAAAAACGCACTGAAATTGCTTCGTTATATACCGAATTATTAAGTGAAGTGACTGCAATTCAGCCTTTGTCAGTGCCTGATTATGTGATGACACATTGCTGGCACCTGTTTATTATCAGGCTTGATATAGAAGAAATATCGATGAGCCGCGATGACTTTATGCAGGCATTGAAAGAAAAGCAGGTGGGCACCGGGCTGCATTTTCGCGCTACGCATACACAAAAATATTATCGCGAAAAATATACTGATCAAGTTAGCCTGCCGGACACAGAGTGGAATTCTGCACGAATCTGCTCATTACCGCTGTATCCGGATATGACAAAAGATGATGTGTCTCGTGTGGTTGAAACCATTAAACAGGTCATTGCAGAAAAAGGGTAAAATAGCCAGTTCGGATAATACCTGGCCCAGGTGAATGGTTCTGACAAAACAATTATGATAAACGATTTAAACACTACAGACATCAAACTGGTTTCGCTGGTAGCGCCGGTTTATAACGAAGAAGCCAACCTGGTTGACCTGGTCTCACGTTGCGTTGCCGTTGGCGAGGCGCTTGAGTATGACTATGAAATTATTCTGGTCGATGACGGTAGTATTGATAGCTCGGTACAGATGATTGAGCAGGCGGCAGAAGAGCATAAGGGCAAAGTTATCGGCGTGTTGCTGAATAGAAACTATGGACAGCATTCAGCCGTCATGGCAGGGCTGGCGCAAGCACGTGGTGATGTAGTGGTGACGCTGGATGCGGACTTGCAGAATCCGCCTGAAGAAATTCCAAAATTATTAGAAAAATCTGCACTCGGTTGTGATGTTGTTGGCAGTGTGCGTATGAGTCGACAAGATACCTTCTTCCGTCGCACAGCGTCGAAAGTGATTAACAAAGCAGTGCAAAAAGCCACTGGTGTGATGATGACCGACTATGGTTGCATGTTACGTGCTTATCATCGAAACATCGTTGATGCCATGTTGCAATGCCATGAGCGCAGTACCTTTATACCCGTGCTGGCAAATACTTTTGCGCGGCAGCCATGTGAAGTGCAAGTGGCGCATGCTGATCGTAGTCAGGATGAAACCAAATACAGCTTAATGAAATTAATTAATCTGCAGTTTGATTTGCTTACCAGCATGACAACTTTTCCTTTGCGTTTGTTAAGTGTGTTAGGTGGTTTGCTGGCAATGGCTGGTTTTGCATTCAGCCTGGTTTTGTTGGCCACACGATTTCTTTATGGTGCAGACTGGGCAGGCGAAGGTGTGTTTACCGTGTTCGCCATTTTATTTATCTTTATTGGTGTGCAATTACTGGCGATGGGTTTGCTTGGTGAATATATCGGGCGCATTTATCATGATGTAAGAGCAAGACCACGATATTTTATTCACAAAGTTGTTGGTCTAAATGACTGATTTAAATGATCGGCCTGAATGATTTGTCTTAATAATTGAAAGGTGTAAACAACCACTGTTTATTTAATCAATTTAACTTTAAAAAGAGGGAACCATGCGCGCAATAGTTGCTGGTTATCATAATATGGGCTGCGAAGGGCTGGAAGCGCTGATTCGCAATGGTTACGATGTTGTTGCTGTATTTACTTATGCAGATGCGGCGGATGAAGTCATCTGGTTTGGTTCAGTGGCAGAAGTTGCGGCACGTCATAATATTCCGGTTTATACGCCAGATAATATTAACCACCCGCTGTGGGTTGAGAAAATTCGTGAATTAAAACCGGATGTTTTATTTTCATTTTATTATCGCGATATATTATCAGCCGATATTCTGGATGTTCCGGCATCCGGTTGTTTTAATTTACATGGTTCTTTGTTGCCTAAATATCGTGGTCGTGTACCAACCAACTGGGCAATTATTAATGGTGAGTCTGAAACCGGTGTGACCCTGCATTACATGACGCCGGGCATTGATAATGGCGACATTGTTGCGCAGCAAAAAGTTGCCATAGATGCAAGCGACACTGCACAAATGCTGAGCAATAAACAGGTTGAAGCGGCAGGTAATATGCTGGATGCCTGCTTGCCTGCTATCAAAGACGGCAGTTTGAAACGGACACCGCAAAATCACAGCGAAGCAACATATTATGGCGGTCGCTCCGCAGATGATGGTGCCATCGACTGGAGTCAACCTGCTGCCACCGTGCATAATCTTGTGCGCGCAGTAACGCGTCCATATCCGGGCGCATTTACCTTTGCCGGGCAGCGTAAACTAACTATCTGGGAAGTTGAGGTTCTAGAGCAGTCATCAGATGCACTGCCGGGAACGATATTGTCAGTAGAACCGTTAGAGATTGCCTGTGGCGAAGGTGTACTTCGTGTCCGATTTGGTCAGCAGGAACATGGTGTCTTTAGTACAGGCGCGCAATTAGCAGCCGGTTTAAACCTGGTGAATGCGATGCGCCTCGGGCCCAAGTTTGATACAAAGTCGAAAGATGAGAAAACGAAGGTATTGATTTTAGGCGTTAACGGTTTCATCGGTAACTTCCTGGTGGAACGTTTACTGGATGAAGGCAACTATGAAGTACACGGCATGGATCTTTCCTCCAGTGCTATTACCAGATTACTGGGCAGAGAAAATTTCTATTTCCATGAAGGTGATATCACTGTGCATCGTGAATGGATTGAATACAATGTTAAAAAGTGTGACGTGGTTCTTCCCCTGGTGGCCATTGCTACACCAATCGAATATACGCGAAATCCGTTGCGTGTGTTTGAGCTCGATTTTGAAGAAAATCTTCGTATTGTGCGTTACTGTGTAAAATACGGTACACGAATTATATTCCCGTCAACGTCTGAAGTGTACGGCATGAGTCAGGATTCTTTCTTTGATGAAAATACATCAAACCTGGTTACCGGTCCGATTAACAAACAACGCTGGATTTATTCTACCAGTAAGCAGTTGATGGACCGCGTTATCTGGGCTTATGGTACAAAAGAAAATCTACCATTCACATTGTTCCGTCCATTTAACTGGATGGGGCCGCGGCTGGACACGCTTAACTCTGCGCGAATTGGTAGTTCGCGTGCGATCACCCAGCTGATCTTGAATCTTGTCGAAGGCACGCCTATTCAGCTGATTGATGGTGGTGAACAGAAACGCTGCTTTACCGATGTGAAAGACGGCATAGAGTGTTTGTTCCGAATCATTGAGAACAAAGATGGTTGTTGTGATGGCCAGATTTTTAATGTTGGTAACCCGGATAATGAAGCCAGCATAAAACGCATGGCGGAAGTGCTGGTTGAAAAGTTTGAAAAGCATCCGCTGCGTGGAAACTTCCCGCCATTTGCCGGCATGGTTGAAACTGAAAGTCGTAAGTATTACGGTGATGGTTACCAGGACGTTCAGCACAGACGGCCAAGTATCGAAAACGCGAAGAAATTACTCGACTGGAATCCTACAATTATGATGGATGAGACCATTGATGACACCTTGGACTACTTCCTGAAAGATCATGTAGATAATTAATAATTTTCTCACAGGTTAAATCAGATTGACTGAAAAAAGTATAACCGTTGGCCTTCGTGTTGATGTTGATACGTTTCGCGGTACTCGTGATGGCGTGCCTGGACTGCTGAAGATATTAAAAAAGCACGACTTGCATGCAACTTTTTTTTTCAGTGTTGGACCGGACAATATGGGGCGCCATCTCTGGCGCCTGCTAAAACCGGCTTTTCTTATAAAAATGTTACGCTCCAAAGCGGCCAGTTTATATGGTTGGGACATTTTGTTGCGTGGCACCTTCTGGCCTGGGCCTAAAATAGCAAAAAGTCTTGCCTCGGTAATACGCGATACAGAAAATGCCGGGCATGAAGTTGGTTTGCATTCATGGGACCACCATCGCTGGCAAATGTCTATGCATAAAATGAATGCCGAGCAGATTCATCAGGATATAAAATCTGGTGTCGAAACACTCAGTGCGATTCTCAAACAGGGGCCACGCTGTTCTGCTGTTGCCGGCTGGAAAGCAAACCAGCAGGTGGTCGTTGAAAAGGGCCAGTTTAATTTCACCTATAACAGCGATTGTCGAGGTGAAAACATGTTTCGCCCGGTAATAAACGGTGTTGAATATCCGCCGCAGATTCCAGCAACCCTGCCGACCTATGATGAAGTCATCGGCCATGATGGTATTTCAGCAGAAAATTATAATGATTATATGCTTGCTTTGATTAAACCAGGTCAACTTAATGTTCTGACCATCCATGCAGAGGTGGAGGGTATTGTGTGTGCGACCATGTTTGATGAGTTTTTAACAAAAGCGAAGGCAAGGCATATACGGTTTGTACCAATGCTGGATTTATTACCTGAAGATATTTCCACTCTTCCTGTTGATTCAGTAACCACTGCGCCGCTCCCTGGACGTGAAGGCTGGGTATGCTGGCAGGCGTCACTTGTGTCATGAGCCATAATCCATGAGCAGCAATCCAGGCAGTCTTAATCACGGCAATAATGACCAGTCTGCTGAGCTTAACTGGAAGATTTATGCCGTAATCCTGGTTTTGATGTATTTGATTATTTATATATTGCCACTGGGTATACGTCCGGTAATGATTCCGGATGAAGCGCGTTATGCAGAAATTCCGCGTGAGATGATTGCCGCCGATAACTGGGTTTCGCCCCGTCTCAACGGTTTGCGGTATTTTGAAAAACCGGTATTAGGTTACTGGGTGACCGGTATCAGTATGCAGGTTTTTGGCGAAACGGCTTTTGCCATGCGTTTACCCAGTGCATTGTCAGCAGGGTTGTCGGCACTGGCGCTATTTATGCTGTTGTTGCGTTTCACGCAGCGCCGCACCACTGCGTTAAATGCTGCGATGATTTATTTAAGCATGTTAGGCGTGTTTTTAATCGGTACTATAAATATACTGGATTCAGTTTTTAGTTTTTTACTGACGGCCGCATTTGTAAGCTTCTATTTTTCTCATAAAGAAACCGATTCAAAAAAACGACTGGTTTATCTTCTTTTGCTTGGTCTGTTCTGTGGTGGCGCTTTTCTTGCCAAGGGCTTTCTCGCATTTGTCTTGCTGGGGGCGGTGATTGGCCCTTACGTAATCTGGCAGGGGCGTTGGCGGAGCTGTTTACACGCGGCTGGATCGCTTTGTTGTCAGCAATACTTGTGATAGCGCCATGGGCGCTTTTGGTGCATTTTCAGGAACCTGAATACTGGCATTATTTTTTCTGGGAAGAACATGTGAAACGTTTTGCCAGTGAAGAAGCGCAGCACGCTGAACCGATATGGTTTTATCTAATGTTTCTGCCATTACTGACCTTGCCGTGGATAGCGCAACTACCATTGGCGCTTAAAAACCTGCTGCCGAGTGAGGGCGGTAGTGATAATGCTCCAGGCAAAGATCGTGACCTGTTAAAGTATTGTATCTTATGGTTTTTAATGCCGTTTATCTTTTTCTCAGTTTCGCGCGGTAAATTGCCCACTTATATATTGCCCTGTTTGGCGCCGCTTGCTGTAATGCTGGCAGTAGGTATTGAAAATTATCTGTCCGATAAAAATGCCATAGAAGCCTAAGGCCACTGGCTATAAATTTGCCAATGCTGTTGTCGCCGCTTTCTTTTTAATTGTTGCTCTGGCCCTGGTGTTAATTCAGACCGGTGTTGCTGGTAAGCCTGTATGGAGTGATGGCGAAGACTGGAAATGGATTGCACTGGTCTGTGCCTTTTTATCAGGCGCTGTTTTATTGTTAGTGTCATCTAAAAAGCAGTCTGTAAACAGACGTTTAAGTTTGCAGGCACTGAGTGTGGCTGCTGTTATGTTTGTAATAAGTATTGGTCTTCCACAACGAACCGCGATGAGTAAAATGCCTGGAGATTTTTTACTTGAACACGCTGATAAAATCAAACCGGATACAATTTTATTTTCTGATGATATTCTGATTCACGCAGTTAACTGGAATTATAAACGTGACGACGTTTATATGACGGGCGCGGGCGAGTCAAAACATGGTCTTTCATTTAGCGATAGCAGTTTTCGCTTACTCGAAGGTGAAGACTTAAAACAATTTATAACACAGCATTTGAATAAGGATGAAATGGTTATTGTTCATCATTCAGATGCGGATGCAAAAATGCAGGCTATTATGCCAGCGCAAGCGCAGCAGTCACGTTGGGGTAAGTTTGTGCTTTGGTACATTCCTGTTAGCAGAAAGCCTGTTGAAACAAGGCCAGTTAAATGACGGTTCGTTAAAAGAAGGCATGTTGAAAATAGAAACAAGCGGGCAGGTTTAGCCGAAATGGAATATGTCCTGATACTTCTGGTTGTCACGCTGACATCAATTGGTCAGGTATTGCAAAAACTGGGGGCTGACCGCGGCTTAAAAAATGCAAAATCATTTTCTCAGGTTTTTGCTGCACTTTTTCAATGGGAAATAATTTTGGCGGTTATCTGCCTGGCCTCAGCCATTTGTGTCTGGCTGGTGGTGCTTTATATGATGGATGTCAGTAAGGCTTTTCCATTTATCAGCCTGGGTTTTGTCGTTGTGCTATTGTCGGCGCGTTTTTATTTGCACGAGACTATCCCGTGGAATCGCTGGTTAGGCGTAGTACTTTATTGTTGCTGGCATTTCGTTGCTGGCGCAGACCTGATTTTACCTGCGTAGTCTTATTTATGAATAAAATTGAATCCAATGCGGTGTTATTGCTCAGCTTAAGTGTGGTTTTATCTGCCTGCGCGCAGTTATTTATGAAAGTGAGCATGATACAGTTACAATTACATGATGAAGTTAATTTTATCTCATCTTTTTTCTTTATCATTTTTGAAAACAATGCCGTTCTTATCTGGCTCATTGCCGGTCTTGCCTGTTATGCAATATCTATGCTTTCGTGGATGTTTGCGCTGACAAAATATGAACTGAGTTTTGCATATCCGTTTCTTGGTATCACCTATGTTCTGGTATATCTCGGTGCTGTTTACTGGGATCAAATCGGTGAGCAACTATCGTGGCAGAGAACGGCAGGTATTGTTCTGATATTAACTGGCGTTGTGTTTGTCAATTATCAAAATTCAAAGCAGGATGCTGACAATAAGGATGCTTCCGATAAGGATGGTGTCAATAAAAATGGAGAAGCTGTATGAGCATGATTAAAAAATATTCAGGCCAGACACTTAAAGAACTGGTTATTACCGCGCAGGATTCAGAGCGCTTGCGCACAAATTTAAATATACACGAGTCTGCCGATGCGGCTGTGCAACGTTTGTTTCTGGTTTTTGAACCGGGTACCTATATTAGGCCGCACCGCCACCCGCAAGCACATAAATGGGAATTGCTAGTCATTCTTGAAGGTGAACTGGAACTGCTGATTTTTAATGATGCTGGTGATGTCATTGATAAGATTCAAATATCATCAGTAAGCAATAGAGCAGTTGAACTATCGCCAAACACTTGGCATTCTTATATTAGTAAACAGCCAGGAACCCTGGCCCTGGAAGTTAAACAAGGCGGTTACCTGCCAACGCCGGAACAGGATTTTTTGCCAACATCACCCGCTGAGCAAACAGATGAAGCCGCAGCATATTTGCAGTGGATGAAAAATATAACATTATCATGAAAAAAATATGTGTCACATTTATTCTTTTTGTTTTTTCTTTATCATCATATGCCTACGAAGTGCCCGAAAAAGACTGGGGCATTGCCGCAGGTTTTCGTATTGCGCGCATCCCTTATCCAACACAGGAGCAGCAGGTCTCAGATTTTATTCCACTGATGTTTTATGATGGTGACATCTTTTTTATACGTGGTTTAACGGGAGGCGCCAGGATATATAATAAAGACCAATGGCAATTTAGTTTAATCGCACGCTATCGATACTTTGACATCCCTGCCGAATTTCAAAACCTGGTACGCGGTAACTCACTGGACTTTGGCGGTGAAGTAAAATATCGCATCACGGATGAATTAGAAACCAATTTTGAAATCATGACGGATAATGACAGCCGTTACTACTCATCACTGAATACTCGTTATCACTGGGATTCCGGCTCCTGGGACATCTTTCCGTACGCGATTTTACGTTACAAAAGTGCAGACTTTAATAATCACTATTATGGACTGGATGGATTCACCGACCCGAATGATCCAGCCAACCCGCTTGATAATAAAATCGGCAGTGGTTTTGACCTGACCATTGGTAGTGAAATTCGCTACCACGTAATCAGTAACTTTTATCTATTAGGTCGCGCCCAATTAACCACACTGGACAGTAAGACACGCGATTCAATCAGCATCGAAAATGGAACTCACGGTGAAATTTACCTGGGCATCGCTTTTTTCAATGATAAAACAAAAAAGAAATCATCATCACTTAAAGCCAAACCCTACTTTCGTTTTGCACATGGCTGGGCAACACCGTCAAACATTGGCGATATCCTCGCATTCGACTCGCAGGATGATGTGCAGAACAACCAGTTAACTTCGCTGTTTTATGGCCACCCGATTGCAGACAGCCTGTTTGGTGTCGAGGCTATCGACTTATATATCACTACCGGTTTTGTTTATCACCATGGCTCAGATCCTGTCGATCAGACAATTCAGCCGGG
The DNA here is from genome assembly GCA_963803185.1 of uncultured Gammaproteobacteria bacterium. Lineage (GTDB taxonomy): Bacteria > Pseudomonadota > Gammaproteobacteria > SZUA-229 > SZUA-229. The sequence continues at coordinate 29,512 of CAWDMF010000014.1, forward strand.
TGAGGGAATTAACACGGCCGAACTTGCCGGCCTTGGCGATAATACCTGTGATGGCGAAAACCCCTGTACCATTACTTATGACCTGCAGCCCACCAATGAATATGTGTTAGCTATAAAGGCCTATTACACTATTAACTGGCCAGTAGACTGGCGGCTTGGTTTTGCGGAGGGCCTTTCTTATATTGAGACCGTCAGTAATATCGAACAAAGGGAAATGGACAGTAAGGGTTATCGTTCTAGTAACCTGATGAACTATCTCGATTTCACCCTGGACTTTAGCCTGGGTGATACCTTTGGCGTGAATTCGATTAATGACCTGTACTTCGGTGTTGGCATACATCACCGCTCATCCATTTTTGAAACCTCATCATCCTTTGGCCGTATCAAAGGTGGCAGTAACTACAAGTCGCTGTATCTGCAGTACCACTGGTAAAACACAATAAAAATGAAAGCCAGAATTCTATTTTTATATGATTCTGATTCATTTATTATCCTGAGACGTTAGTTTTGAGAAAGCAGTTTTTTATAGTGAAGCGATTTTTAATCGTTATAAAGCAAGCTATGGACTGTTGAGGTGATAACTAGGAAAGACTAGTGTGACCTGCTGAAGCTGTACATTCTTTCGCCACTCTATGTATTTTTTACAATGTACCGTTGGTAATGTCTCGGTATTAATGACCAGTTTCTGTGGCAACCAGTTTAGTCGGGCAACAAAGCAACATTGCGCATTTTCATCATCTTTATTTTCGCTGTCATAAATGCCGTTTAATGTAGCAATTAATTCTGCTTCAGCGTTGTTTGCACCATTGTCTGCAAGGAAGAAAATCTTGTCTCTAACGGAATTTGCATAATCATCAGGCGAATCACCATGTCCTTCATAATGAATGAATTGTGCTTTCGCTTAATCATCGGTGACAAAATATGTTAATTTCTGACCCTTGTAGCTTATTGTTATCTATTTGATTATCAATGTATCAATCCTGTTTAATAATCACTGTATTTTTCCTCTCCGGGTGCAGCAATATGCTGTTTGTTCCAGTAAACCAGTACTCGCTAACACCTGCTGCTGCAGATTTGTTGTATCAGGACCTGTTTATTACCAGCGAAGATGGTTTACAGCTGCATGGCTGGAAGATTCATGCCGAAAATAAGACCGCCGGTAACATATTATTTTTCCATGGCAATGGCGATAATGTCAGTACCCAGTTGCCTAACACATTCTGGTTGGCAAAAGAGGGGTATGATGTCTATATCTATGATTATCGTGGCTATGGTCAATCTCAGGGTACGCCAGACCTCGATGATACGATCAGTGACATGGAGCTGATGATCGCTCATGCGGTGCAGCAGCTGCCTGATGATGAAAAGTTGATCGTACTGGGGCACAGCCTCGGTGGCAGCATGGCGATCTATGCTGTTGCACACAGTGCCTACAGGGACAGGGTAGCAGCGCTGATAACGCTAGCAGCATTTAGTGATTATCATCATGTCACACAGGATATATTATCGAAAAGCTGGCTATTCTGGCCGTTCCAGTGGCCACTATCATTCACAGTTAGTAATGCTTATAGTCCACTGGATTCGATAGCCCAGGTCTCACCTGTGCCCGTTTGTATCATGCATAGTGAAAATGATGAAATGATAGATATGTATCACGCAGAAACGCTGTTCGAGGCAGCAAAGGAACCAAAGACTTTAAAGCTGATTGAGAGTAACCATAGCAATGTTCTTGTCACAAAAGAAAACCGGAAGCTGTTACTTGATTATTTGTTACTATTAAAATGAAGTCTTTTACAATGATTGATGGTTTTGCACCTGGTCGAATTTTATTAGCCAGGCAAACATCACTAAAGTTGCTTGTGCCTCTCTCTTCTTTTGTTCAGTCTAATTTCATTATCAATCAAGTATAATTTTATCAATAAGATATAATATACTATTAATGTTAAGTCTTCTGTATTACCGTGTGGTATCCATATGTGAAACGGCGCTATAATGTAAAAGATGCTGTGTGCAAAGTTCTCAAATTGATTGCCTAATTTTATTAAAACTACTATAGATAATCAGTAACTAAAGAAAATATAGGTATCTTCTCGACGATTGCTCCATGCATTGCACAGAAAATACGAATACAGTTCCTTTTCATCCTGTCTTAATCAATTTGGCTAAGTAACTTAATCAGAGATTCCATATAATGTTTCACCTAACTAAAATGATTTGTATGTTGATTTTGGCGAGTGTTGCAGGTTGTGCTACTACGAGTAATACCGTATCTGACGGACGTAACGCTATTCATCAGATGGGAAACGATGTACTAACACAGCTTTATAGTATTAAACCTGAAGTCAAAGAACAGATCGAAAAATCACCTGGTTATGCGGTTTTCAGCACTGCAAATGTGAGTATACTGTTGCTTAGTTTTGGCGGTGGTTATGGGCTGGTTGAAAATAATAAGACGAAACAGTGTACCTATATGAAAATGGGAGAAGCCGGTGTTGGCCCTGGTCTGGGTATAAAAGATTTCCGTGCTGTTTTTGTCTTTCATAGTGATGAAGTCATGCACTCATTTATAGAATATGGCTGGACACTCGGAGCGCACATCGATGCGGCTGCAAAATTTGATGAACAGGGTGGTGCAACCGGTGGATCAATTACTGTAGGTGACATTACTGTTTACGAGATGACGCAATCAGGTTTAACACTTCAGGCAACACTTAAAGCGACAAAATACTGGAGAGACGACTATTTAAACTAGTTGGCAGTCGTTAGTTTACAGTTGGCAGTAAAAAGCTTAGTTGTTTTTTGTTGTCATCCTGAACGGCAGTGAAGGATCTTGCCTTTGGTTTATCGAAGACGTCTGGTGTAAAAGATCCTTCGCTATCGCTCAGGATAACAGTGAATATATTTATTTAGTGGCAATCCTCGAAAAATTAGCTAAAGCATTGGTAACTTTTTGAACAGCGGCATCACAGCCTTTGATGTTGTGTCTCTTCGCCATATAAGCAGGGTCGTTATATACCAGCCATACTTGTCCGCTTTCATCTTTATATGCCAATGCTTTTTGCGGCAGATCTAAAGCTGCTGTTTGCGAACATAACATCAAAGGCGTGCCGACTTTGGGATTGCCAAAAATAAGCAGTTCAGTAGGGCGTATTTGCATTCCGACTTTTTCCGCGCCTGCAGTGTGATTTATGCGTGTAAATATAGTCATGCCTTTTTTCTTCAGTACTGTTTCCAGATTGTTTATCGTTTCTGTAACACTGTGTTTACTTTTTATTTTTATGATACCGTTTGATGCCGGGGGTATTGAATCTTCAGCTAATAACTGAGTGCTTATCAGGCAAACTAAAATACCGATAGCAGAAAATAATTTAAATTTTATATTGAGCATCTCGCTACCTCATTACTGTAAATTATCTTACATGTATAAAAAAATGGGGTTCTTTCGAACCCCATAAAACGTATTTAACATAGCATGAAATATAACCTGGGTTATATAATTTTACCTAAAACTATTTTTTAGAATATATGAGTTAGCTGTACCGCATAGCGTCCTGCCACGTCTTTTTGCTGAGCTTCAACAGCAGCGGTATCTGATTCAAAATCTCGGTTGGCATACTCAAGGTTGATACGAGTCTTCTTGTTGAAGTGATATTGCGTTCCGATCGTCCACGTATCTGCAGTACTTTCATCGTTAGCTACTGAAGTAGGGTGATTTTCTCCGCGAGTATAAGTATCATAACGCAGGTCGATCTCAAAGTTTGAGTTACCTATATACCAGCCACCTTCTATATAACCGCCGTCGGCATCCTTGTCGTTATATATTTGAGTAGGACGGTGTTGTCCCTGGAATATCATGCCTTCGCCTTTCATGTACTCGGCTGTGACACGAAATGGTTTGTTAAGATATTTAACGCCGAGGCCTGTACGGGTGCGGTCCTGTTCCTGGGTTTTATCATAAGCATTGGTGCGTTTACCATCCTGATACCAGGCAAACATTTTAAGGCCCTCTCGTCTGCCACCTTTACCACCGAATACGTTTTCAGAAGACCAGTATAGATAGAGATCTTTATTATCATCGTTATCGCCGTAGTTAAGACCGTTACCATTACCGTACATTATTGCATAGCTGTGTTCCCAGCTGTTTGACTTGAAGGTATCAAATACCTGAACACCGACGTCTCGAAACGCACCAACTGATCTGGAGTATTGAGCCATATTTGCATCAGGAGTAGGTTGTGGCGCAAGGTTGCCGTCAGCACTTTGAGGAAATCGCTCCAGTAGCATCTGGTTGGTTACAGAGGTGAAATTTATGTAATCGAACACATGGATCGCCTGCAGGCCTTCTTCAGCACCGGGATACTTAAACATACCGGCGCGTATGCGAGCCCCTGGTATATGGTTCAATGTAATGCTGGCATCGGTTAGTGCAGCGTTGTAACCGCCAGGTGCAGTAATGCCGTTATTACCAAATTCAGCTAATAAGAAATAATTTACTTTTGAGTCCAGCGGCATACCAGTACCACGAACGCCAATACGTGCACGATTGACATTAAATGCATCCTGAGTGTCCAGGTTAGGTCCAATCAACTTTGGCGGAATGTATCCACCTGTAGCATTGGGGTCACTGGTGTCTTTCTGATACTGCACCTGAACGAAGCCCCATATTTTGGCGCGCGCTGCTGCTCCTGCTGGCTCAGTGCCTTGTAACATTAACCAGTTTGCTGCGTGTACAGCTGAGGCGCAGCTCAACAGCGCCACCCCAATTGCTTTACTTAATAGTTTCTTGTTGTAACTCATTCTTCATCCTCCCGAAAGGAAATTTAATTTTTATAGGTACGATTTACCAAGGATTATTGTTTTAAGGTTTAAGCAGTTTGAAGCCCTGGTTTTGTAAGTCTATGATGCGTACTGCTCCGCCTGGAACGATTGTTGAGTTACTATTTATTTCAGGTGCATGACCTAAAATTTTAGTCATCTTGGTAATCGTGTTTCCGCATGCAGCGAACTTCACACCACTGGATGTCAGGCCAGTAATACGGCCGCTGTTAACGTTGTCATTAAACATTAAACGTAGGCCGGGGCCAAATGCGACAATTTCCACATCAACTTTGTCCTGGCCATAATGTTTGATCAGGTTTGATGCAACATTAAGTACCAATGTCTGTTTGCTAGGGTCGTTGTCGCTAATTTGTAATACGATTCTTTCTTCTGCAAAAGGTTTGTCCTCTTCTCCAGCCTGTATTGGATAGCTGATGCTGACTGCTACCAAAAGAAAAAGTATTGATAATATTTTTTTCATAGGTGTCTCCAGTTATGTTTTTTTTATAGTGATTGTAAAAAGCTTGAAGGTTTTAAATGTTCCATTACTGATAATAGACGAGATAAATATATTATTATTCATTATATTTTATAATGTTTTTATTGTATAAATCTATATTTATGCCGTTTATTGAAAATAGACCGGTGTTATTTTATGAATTACGGTTTTATGTATGCGTAACCCATTGCCTGTAAGCGTGCGACTTCAGCAACACCACTTGGAACGATATCTTTTTTGTCGACATTGTAGAGATCAGTTTCAACGTTTACTTTACGGCCACGGACAGTGTTTTCGCATACGTTGAACTCGATACCCTGACTTTTGAGACCGTCAATTTTTGCGGTCATGGTGTCATCAGCATTTGCATGTTTGAACTTTTTAAGTTCTGCTAATGAATCCGGTTCCAGTAATAGAGCAAGACCATTGCCATGTAGCACGACTTTTAGATCGAGGTTTTCAGCACCGACGGCGTTGATGTGATTCTGGATATTACGTAAAGCACCGGCCTGCATTGCAGGGTTGTCATAATTAATGTGATAAACCACTTTCTGTTTTCCATATCGCTCGTTTGCCTGTACTGCTGTCATCATTAGCAGGCACAGGCTCATCAAACAGGCTGAAAATAATTTAGTGTGTATTGGTTTTGCAAATATGTTCATTTTTTTCCTCATTATGGTTTGTGTGATTATGGGTTTATGATTTGACCCCCGGTTATTATTTATTTTCGCTGCCAGGGGTTTGCAGCTTTATTTTTTCTATGAAATCTTCCAGGATTTTTTTGCTGATGCCGCCGACCTGCATGCCTACGACATCGCCATTCGGGTTAAATACATACGTTGTGGGCAGGCCTTCTAAACGGCCTAGTCCAATCTTTTCTGTGATGCTTGCATCACTTAGCAGTATTGGGAAATCGATAAGATAATCATCAGCAAAGCTAATGACTTCATCCTGTTTAGCATATCCATAACTGGGAAAATCAATGGCAATCCCTATTACTATCGCATCATTGTCTTTGTGTTCATCATGAAAACGGACCAGTTCGGGCATCTCTTCACGGCAGGGCGGACAGCGTGTGCCCCATATATTTAGCACCGCCCATTTTCCATGACCTATGTATTCTGAGATTTTATGCTGGTTATCATTTATACTTTTAAGTGAAACATCAAACGAGGCGTATGCGTTGCCGCTCAAAAGTGAGGTCAGTAAAAGTATGGTTAGATTTATTCTATTTGCGGCCTGGATCATTTGTTTTCGTTCATCGCTACTAATTCGATAGTTAAGAGACGTAATTGACAGGGGAAATATTCACAATTATTTTTGGGAATATTGTGGCTACCTTAACGTCTATCTTTCAGTTAAGGGAGTATTTATGAAAGTTGTTAAAAATCTGGTCGCTGCTTTTTCTCTCAAAGCAGAATTTGCAGCACGACGAAATAAGTTATACCGCATTGCCTATTCATGGTGTCATGATGCTGCGCTGGCGGATGACCTGGCGCAGGAGAGCATTTACAAGGCCTTAAAAAATGCATCCAGTTTGCGTGATGTGAAGACCCTGGATAGCTGGTTATATCGCATTTTGTATAACTGCTGGCAGGATTATTTGCGTGTTAAAGGTCGTAATGTTGAATTTGTCGAAATGCATGATGATGAGCAGATAGAGCAATCTGACAATTATCAGCAGTCACAAATAGTTAAACGCGTCAGGGCCTCTGTAGAGAAATTGCCATTGCCGTTACGTGAAGTGGTGACACTGGCTGATTTCGCCGGGTTTAGTTACGCGCAGATTGCAGAAATAACAGAGGTACCTATCGGTACAGTGATGAGTCGCCTGTTTAGAGCACGTAAAACCTTGAAACAACAGTTACTTGAATTTGGTTCAGGTGAAATATCTGAATTTAAATTGCGGAGGGTTAAATAGTGAACATTCAGGATATTACTGAAGACAAATTAAATTTGTTCATCGATCAGCAGCTTGATAGCGATGAAATGAATCAGATACGAGAAGCTTTACTAGATAATAAAGAATTACGTGAACAGGTATGCCAGTTAAAAGCGGTACGTGAGCTGGTTGGTTATGCCTACAGTGAGGTGCCAGCATCACGTTTTGAAAATTCGCATCAAAAGCGTTCGGCTACAATTCTGGGCAGGGCTGTGGCAGCCTCGGTAACGCTGGTTGTCGGTGTTGTATTGGGCTGGTCAACTTATCAGTATAGTCCCAACGCAATTCAGGCAATCTCTGCTGAAAACACCTTTCAGTATGTTGCTAATCACGTGAAAGTTGAGCATGGAAAACGAAAAATTGTCCTGCATATTGACTCCAGTGACCTGCAGGTTGTTAATGCAGCATTAAATGAGGCCGATCAGTTACTGGCAACTTATCATAAGGCCAATACACCGATGGAACTGGATATTATTACTAATAAAACCGGTATAAATATTTTAAGACCGGGTATGTCACCTTATATAACGCGTATAAAACAATTGATTGATAATAACGATGAAGTTGCTGTCTATGCCTGTAATCGTTCTATTGCCAAAGCGCTTAAGAAGGAAGGGGTTGAAATAGTTTTGATGCCGGGAGTGACAAAGGATAAGTCTGCCAGAGAGTTGATTCCGCAGCGTCTTGAGAAAGGCTGGGTTTATATTAAGGCTTAAAAGAAGTTGGCAGTTTGCAGTCGTCAGTTAGCAGTTATTAACTAAGCGCATGAAAAGGATACCCTGTATTCAAGATTGTCTGTAGCATGGACGCTACAGTCAAGCCTACATGGAAGTATTTACGGCGCATATTGAATACAGGGTATCCTTTTCATGCGCCTGGTAATAAAAGCTTATAGTTTCTGGTTTTTTACTGCCAACTGCTAACTGACGACTGCCAACTTTTCTTAAATGCTAACTTTCTTCAAACAGAAACGTTTCAATCGTCCATTCATCTTCACTGACATGGAGCAGCAGACATGACGGTCCGCCGTGGGTGCGAACTCTTCCCGAAGCGCCAGGGTTAACCACCCAGGGTTCTTTTTTTTGATCTACTACTCTGTGGTGGGTGTGTCCGTAAACGACTAATTTTGCATCTGCATGGTCCCAGCGAAAGTCGTCATGCTCGGGACGGTTGCCCAGGCGATGGCCGTGTTCAACAATCAGGTGGCCGCCAGGTAACTCCAGTTTATCGCTGGCGGGAAGGGCGTTAACAATATGTGATTCTTCCTTGTTCCAGAGTGCGGCGTAATCATTATTGCCAGCAACAGCGATCAGTTTTTTCTTTGGTCGCAGTTGTGCTAATACCTGTGCATTGAAAATATCACCAGCGTGCACGATGAAGTCACACTGGTTGACAGTTTCTGCCACCCTGGGATCCAGGAAGCCGTGTGAGTCTGAGAGTATGCCTACGGTTACGTGCTTGCTGTTCATTTTATAAGTTATAAGTTATAAGTTGCATGCAAAAACTAGAAGCTTTTGACTGCTAGCTTACAACTTATAACTATTTTTATTATTTATCATCTAACGCTGCTTTACGTGCTTCATCGGCTTTTCTCTGATGCTCGGCGATTTCTGCCTGTTTACGGAATTCAAGAATTTCCTCGCGTTCTTTAACGCGCTCTTCCCAGGCACCTTCACGCTCTTTAATGGTTAGTTCACCAAAGAAAACCTGCTTCATTAGGCGGAAGCCGAATTTCATTAAGGCGATGTCATCCGTTTCAAGTGTGGCATATTCTTCATCGTTAATATCATACATTTTGATAAAGGCATCACTCATTACAAAACGGCGGAAACGATCTAGATCGTAACTTGCCATAAAGAACATCTGTAAGCTCATGTCTGAAGGTTTACCAATGCTTGGGCCGGTGGACTTTTTCTTCAGGATTATCTGGTACCATTCATGATTAAGGTCGTCATATTCTTCAACACCCTGTTCTTTACGGTATTCACCGATGGTCTGAATATGATCTTCATCGTGACCCTTGCAGTGATCCTCTTTAATCAGCAGGAAGTGGCGTTCATCTGCTGACTCACTGATGGATTTCATTGACAGCAGACCTGAAGGGTAATAGCGGCAGGCGGTTGGCCGATTTTCATAAACCGAGCAGCCTTCTTCTTTCATAAACAGGCAGGCGCCTGAGTCGTCAGTGCGCAGTTTTAAACCGGGAACGCCATGCATGTCGAGTTCAAAGGGAACAGTATGTGCCTTGAGGAACTCTGTAGTGTCCATGCCAGTGGCGTCTTTAAGACGTAAAACATCATACGGTGCCAGCGTTACATCGGCACGAGAACAACATTCATTCCAGCAGGATACGCCACGATGGCAGCGGAATTTTAACTTGTCTTCCAGTTCAAGACGGGTAGGTGCAACAGGACTTGAATGGGGCAGTTCAAATTTGAAAGTATCTTCTTGGCTCATGGTATTACCTAATTATCGTAATTGTGCTTGTCTGTCATCTCGCTCAGAAGGGTAATCTTATGCACAGTTAGTAGCAAAAAATATTTCTCTTATTCGTTCGAAATGACACTATATTTCTTTGTCATCTCGACCAGAGGGAGAGATCTTATGTACTAATGCAGACAAAAGATCCTTACGCTAGTTCAGGATGACAAGGTAAAGTTGTAAGTTTTAACTAGTAAGTTTTTATAACTTTAAACTGACTAGTTAAAACTTATAACTATGTTAGTTACAAATGAAAAAATCCGGGCATCCAAATGGATGCCCGGATTTTCTTAACTCAACTGTTCGGGCTGCTTACGCAGTGTTTACTTGAACAGTTTAGACTTGTCTACCAAATCAACGTGTGCACGCTTGAAGCATGTCCATTTCTTGGTGTTCTTGTCATAGATTGAGTTAACGAAGCAATGCCAGTTTTCTTCATCGACGAAGTTCTTATCCGTACGATAGTAGAAACCAGGGTAACGAGATTCCTGACGGAATTCGATGTGCTTCAGGTGAGCTTCTGCAGTCAATATGCGGTGGTAGTTTTCCCAGGCACGAAGTAATTCATGAAGGTCTTTTGCACGCATTTTTTCTGCATCTTCTTTCAGCATGTCTAGCTTCTCACCAGCAACCTGCATCATTTCAGCATTTGTGTTGTAGTAAGTTGCAACACCCGCTACGTACTCATCCATAATTTTCTGCAAACGGAATTGCAGCATTTTTGGAGTGATGTAGTTAGGGTTTACATCGATCGCTGTTGTGTAGTCTTTATGCTCAAGGTAAGTTCTAACTGGACGGTAGATTTCAGCAACCAGATCTTCAACAGAAGTATCTAATTCTGGTTTGAAATCTGCATTGTCAAGACAGTACTTAACCATTGATTTAGCACACATACGACCTTCAGCATGAGAACCTGAAGAGAACTTGTGGCCAGAAGCACCAACACCATCACCGGCCGTAAACAGACCACTTACAGTAGTCATACCGCGGTAGCCCCAGTTCCAGCCTTGTGGCAGGTGATCAGGAACACCAGCTTCTGTTTCAGTAGTAGGCGCGCCAACATCTGTAGGACCAGATGTCCAGATACCACAACAACCAGAGTGAGAACCTAACAGGTATGGTTCGGTAGGCATTAACTCAGAGTTTTTCTTCTCTGGCTCAATGTTCTCACCAACCCAGATACCACATTGGCCAACACACATGTCAAGGAAATCTTCCCATGCTTCAGCTTCAAGGTGCTTAACTTCACGTGGAGACAATGTTTCACGTAAGTTGCCAAGAGCAGTTACCGTATCCATCCAGATAGGACCGTTACCGTCTTTCATCTCTTTAAGCATTAAGTGGTTACGCAGACATGATGCTGGAACAGCTGCCGCACCGTAAGGAGGGTAGTCGTCAAGCATTGCCTTGTTCTTCTGCATGTAAGCTTCGCCGTAAGCGTTAGTAGCCTGTGCTTTAAACAGCAGGAACCATGCGCCAACAGGACCGTAACCGTCTTTGAAACGAGTCGGTACGAAACGATTTTCCATCAGTGTTAACTCAGCGCCTGCTTCAGCAGCCATTGAGTATGTAGAACCTGCGTTCCATACTGGGTACCAGGCACGACCAGTACCTTCACCAACAGAACGTGGACGGAAGATGTTTACACAACCACCAGCAGCCAGAAGGATTGCTTTAGCTTTGTATACAACGATCTTGTCGTCACGAGTAGAGAAACCAACAGCACCAGCGATGCGGCTAGGGTCATTTTTGTCGTTGATCAGTTTAACGATGAAAATACGTTCCTGGATGTTGTCGATACCTAAAGCTTTCTTGGCAGCTTCAGCAACAATCCACTTGTAAGACTCACCATTAATCATGATTTGCCATTTACCAGAACGCACTGGCTTGCCACCATCTTTCAATGATGTCATGCCTTTAGAACCGTCAAAACGCTCGCCGTTCTCGTCAGTTTTCCAAATAGGCAGGCCCCATTCTTCAAACAGGTGAACAGACTCATCTACGTGGCGACCTAAGTCGTACGCAAGGTCATCACGAGTAATACCCATAAGGTCATTAGAAACCATACGAGCGTAGTCAGCTGGATCTTGTTCAGGTCCAATGTAAGTGTTAATAGCAGATAAACCTTGAGCAACAGCACCAGAACGGTCCATTGCAGCTTTATCAACTAAGGTAACAGAAAGATTTGCGCCTGATGCTTCAATCCAGCGTGGAATTTCAAACGCTGTTCCGCAACAAGCCATACCGCCACCGATAAGAAGAATGTCTACTTCTTCTTCGACGACTTCAGGATTTCCAAATTCAGCCATTTCTAATACTCTCTATATTATTTGTTAATTAATTCGCTTGGGTCGCCAGCGCGGTAACCGTTCTGTTCCATGTGATTGAAGAAACCAATTTCTTCGATCTTAGCCATGTCAGCTTCTGGTTTACCCGCATAAGGATCGATAGAACCTTCAGCAGTAGTACGAATAGGGAATTTAAAGCGTTTCATGTTTCCGTTACGGAACTTGATAGTCCACATAATAGAATCAGTACCACGTAAAGGCTGTACAGAACCGCCCAAAGGAACAACGTCAGCATAGTGACGACATTCGATAGCATTTTGAGGACAGATTTTAACGCAAGAATAACATTCCCAGCATTGCTCTGGTTCCTGGTTGTAAGACTTCATGGCGTGTCCTGTTTCAGAACCGTCTTTGTCTAATTTCATTAAATCGTGTGGGCAGATGTACATGCAAGCTGTACGGTCTTGGCCTTTACATCCATCACACTTTTCAGTACGTACAAAAGTAGGCATTATTATTAACTCCTAGAGTTTTAAAGTTTATGCAATTGCAATTGCGATAGTTTTGTTGAAAGCAGCAGCCTGGCTACCTCTCTCTCAACTACCTCTTTTTCATCTTTCTGGCTGCCTTTCTTACTTTTTTGGCAGTCTGTTAGAATCAAAATTCGTGTCCGGCAACATTATCAATAACTGCTGCTGACCTAAAAGCTTTGTAAGCGCCTGCTGATTACTGTTAAAAACAATACCGCAATCAAAAAAGTTAACCCAAGGCGCAAAAGTTGGGGGACATATTGTATGCCTAAAACACCTGTAAAAGCAATCATCCACAACAGGATAGGGTGTTTAACTGGCGTGCAGGATAGACCCTCAGCGACGAATCTCCAAACAATAATACTGTGGTTGCGATAAATTTTACTTATACCTATTATTTTTAATTTATACATAATAAAATCAGTAACTTATAAATGCAAGGTTAATTGTTTGATTGAGAATCATTATCTTTACGGGAATTAATCTTGTAATAGTTAAAATACAGGTAGAATATGCGCAGCTTTAATAAGCAGAATCTGTACCAATACATGTAAAGTTGATTATTAGATATGACAGAAACAGAAGATAACCACGTTAGTCCAACGGAAATAAATCTCCATCAAAAGTCGCGATTACTGGAAATTGCCTATTCTGACGGATTTCGATTTAACTACCCCTGTGAGTACCTGCGTGTGTTTTCCACGGCAGCTGAAGTAAAAGTAATGAATAAACCGGTGCATGGAAAACAGATGGTGAATATTTCAATGCTTGACCCACAAGGAAGCTATGCACTGAAAATCACCTTTGATGATGGACATGATACCGGGATTTTTTCCTGGAGCACATTGCATGAATTAGGTAAAAATTACCAGGCTAACTGGCAGGGATATTTAAAACGTCTTGAGCAGCATGGCTTGAGTCGAGGTGATGCCCGTGTGACTGATAATGAAGGCAAGGTGGTTATAAAACTGCTTTATTTTATCGAGCTGGCAAAAATCTCTGGCAAAGACGAAGAAGAAGTGACCGTGCCTGAATCGGTCACCAATGTTGAAACCTTGCTCAGCTGGATGCGAAAACGTGGTGAACGCTGGAAAGATGCGTTTGCAGATAATCGTTTGCAGGTAACAGTCAATAAACAGTTTTCAGAACCGTATACGCTTATCGAGCATGGTGATGAAGTCGCTTTTGTGCCCAGGCCAAAATAAAAACATTTTTTCACCGCCGAGGCGCAGAGACGCCGAGAAAAAACATTTTAATTTTTGTTGCGCCGCAGGCGCATAAACAAATAAAACTCTGCGTCTCTGCGCCTCGGCGGTTAATTGTTTTTGCTTTAAACTATTATTCAAAACATGCGTAAAACAGAATTAAAAAAGGAAACTGATTTCTGGAAAGGTTCTTTCATGGCGATGGCCAGCCCATGTGATGTTTTAATGGAAGTTGAAAATAAATCGCTTGCCCAGGAAATACTGAATGCGGTTGCAAATGAAGCGTGGCGCATTGAAGACAAGTTCAGTCGTTATAAAAAAGATAATATTATTTTTCAAATAAACCATTCAAATGGCGATGTCGTTGCCATTGATGATGAAACCTCACGGCTGCTTGATTTTGCTAATGAACTGTTTGAAATCAGTGAAGGTTTGTTTGATGTTACATCCGGTGTGCTTCGTCAGTTATGGAAGTTTGATGGTAGTAGTAATGTGCCTGAAAAAAAACAGGTAAAAAAAATATTAAAAAATATCGGCTGGCAAAAGGTTGGCAGGCAAAAAGACAGTGTTTTTTTACCTGAAGGGATGGAAATTGATTTAGGCGGGTTAGGAAAAGAGTACGCGGTTGATCGTTGTGTACAGATCGCACGGCAAAAAACAAAACAAAGTGTACTGGTAAATTTTGGCGGTGATCTTGCCATGACAACCGCACGAAAGAACAATATGTTCTGGTCAGTGGGGCGTTTAATTACCGGTTCTGATGAAGCCTGTGGCATTTTTCAGTTATATAGTGGTGCCATAGCTACCAGTGGTGATGCCAACCGCTATTTAATAAAAGACGGTAAACGTTATAGTCATATTTTAAATCCAAAAACAGGATGGTCAGTAATGGATGCGCCACACACGGTGAGTGTTGCAGCGGTTACCTGTATAGAGGCGGGCATGATGTCAACACTTGCTATGTTACAGGGTGGCAGGGCGGAAGAGTTTTTGAAGTTACAGGAAGTTGATTACTGGATTGATTAAAAACGAAAAAGATTAAAAGCTAATAAGATTGAACCGCAGAGGCGCAGAGAAAAACTTTTTTATTGTCAAAAGCGCCTCCGGCGTCTTAAACAATATCAAACTCTGCGTCTCCGCGCCTCTGCGGTGAAAGTCTTTTAATCTTTTTTTGTAACAAAAAAACGGCGCAAATAAATAGCGCCGTTTTTCGTAAAAATCAAAAATGATTTTTTATTTCAGGCTTGAATAGTAATCAATTAAGATCTTAGCCACTTCAGGGCGTGAGAACTCTTTAGGTGGCGCCATGCCCTGACCTAACATTTCACGAACTTTTGTGCCTGAAAGAAGAACGAAATCTTCTTTTTCATGATCAGGTGCTTCACACATCATTACCACTTTATCTAACTTCTTGGAGTATGCGGTGTGGTCAGCTTTGAATATTTCGATATCTAAAGCGCCGGCTGGTACCTCATCATCAAAAATAGTCTGTGCATCGAACGCACCGTAGTGATCACCCACACCGGCATGGTCACGACCAATGATAAAGTGTGTTGCCCCCATATTCTGACGGAACAAGGCATGAAGTACAGCTTCACGAGGGCCAGCGTATAACATATCAAATCCGTAACCGGTAACCATTGCACTGTTTTCCGGGAAGTATAGTTCAACCATTTTACGAATTGCAGCATCACGAACGGGTGCTGGAATATCGCCTGGTTTTAATTTACCTAATAACATGTGAATAACAAGACCATCACAACCTAAACGATCCATTGCCATGTGACAAAGTTCTTCGTGTGCCAGGTGCATTGGGTTACGGGTCTGAAAGGCCACGATTTTTTTCCAGCCACGCTCTGAAATTTCGTTACGAATTTCAACAGCTGTACGGAAAGTATCAGGGAACTCAGTCTGGAAATATGAGAAGTTTAATACTTTGATTGGGCCTGAAAGACAAACTTTACCCTGTTCAACAAAAGCATCAACACCCGGGTGTGCTTCATCAGGGCTAGGGCGATAAACTTTATCAGAAATTAATTTAATGTCTTCATCAGAAAGTTCTTCAACAGCTTCAACATCCATTACTGCAACAACCGGGTTGCCTTCAACGTTAGGATCTTTAAGTGCGATACGGTCGCCGGCTTTGATGCCTGCTGCATCTTTAACCAGGTTTAGTACCGGGGTAGGCCAGAACAGGCCAGATGTGGTTTTCATGTCTGTTGCAACAGAAAGTGCATCAGCTTTGTTCATGTAGCCTGTCAACGGGTTGAAATAGCCAGCACCCATCATTACCGCATTAGCGGCTGTTGCTGAACTTACAACGATAGAAGGTAGTGTTTCCGCTTCTTTTTGTAATGTCTCGTTTTCAGCAGAATCGTATACGAACAATGGATTGAGTTCGTCAGAACCATGAGGTTTAATCATGTATTTTCTCCAAGTGATTATTACGCTGACCTTGTGCATTAGCCGGGACAGCCCAATATTTAAAAAATCTGTAAATCATCTTTACGTGTTTTGTGGCGTACTAGAGGAATACTCCTGCGTTTATCGTCAACTACTACCACCTACCATACAAAAGCGCGCGTATTCTACCTTAAAGTGAGCGGTTTTCGTAGTCAGCCAAATTGAGTAGTTCGATGATTTTTTATTTAAATTATGAAAATACTTTTAGTAGTAGACTGATGTTAGTGGTTTGTTGATTTATATCAAAGTGTTAGCCAATGATAGTTGTATCATATTATCTGGAATCAATATTTTATTGGTGACTTGTAGGTCATAAGTTTGTAAAATTGGTAAGCTTTCAATAACCTTGAGAGAATGTTATTAATATTGTCCTGACGGAGGAATACACATGAGATTTTTACTCACAGCAACAGCTGCAGCTTTATTGGTTGCATCAACAACTGCCAGTGCATGGAATGACAATGACTGGAACAATGACTGGCGCAATGACTGGCGCAATGACTGGCGCAATGATGCATATGGTTCAGGTTATGGTGATGGATATGGCGACGGTTCTGGTGACGTCGATGGTAGTTTCAACTTCGGTATGAGTGGTAATGCACGTGGTAGTGGTCGTGGTGACGCGCGTAACCGATACTACGGTAGTGGTTATAACAACATGGATAATCGTTGGGATAATCGTTGGGATAATCGTAACTACAGAAATCGTGGATATTATGGCCGTCCATATGGTTATGCTCCTTATGGTTATGCTCCGCCACCTGCTCCAGCACCTGCTCCAGCGCCTGCTCCTGCACCAGCTAAGTAACTGCTGACAGCAAATTCGGGGTATGATTTAATCTGCCCCGAAGTTTTTCAGATGCTGGCTGGCTCAATGAGGCTGGTTATTTTAAGAAGGCTGATTGACTCACTGTTTATCAGTCTTTTTTTATTTCTGACGGTATTTTGAGTCTGCTTACTTTTCAGGCCATAATTCTTCCAGTCGTTGATCACGACCACAACGGTAGCGGTAGAATTTATAACGAACAGGATTTTTCAGGTAATAGTCCTGATGGTAGTCTTCGGCAGGGTAGAAAGTACTTGCTGCTACTATTTCTGTTGCGATAGTCCCGGTAAATGCTCTGGATTTTTCCAGTTGCTGTAAAGACTGTTTTGCAGCCATCTCCTGAGCCTTGTTAAGAGTGTAAATACCTGAGCGATATTGTGTACCAGAATCACAAAACTGTCTATTTACCGCCAGGGGATCGATATTTTTCCAGAATACCTCAAGTAATTCAGCATAAGATATTTTTTCCGGGTTAAAAATAACTTGTATCGCTTCGGTGTGCCCGGTGCTGCCTGCAGAAACCTCGCTGTATGTCGGGTTTTTTTTATGGCCCGCGGTATAACCGGATGTGGTTGAGATTACCCCGTTAAGCTTGTCGAAGGCGGGTTCCATGCACCAGAAACAGCCACCGGCGAAGATCGCGGTTTCCTGTTTCATAGCAGCTTGAGCAGATGTTGTCAGAAGAACGAATAGTAAGAGTAGTGGTAATTTCATCGTTGCCTCCAGGGCAACTCTAATTAAGTATCATAACTTCTGGCGCTACCCAAAAGCCAGAATCAAGGCATTGCTTTGAAAGCATGCTTATTGCCTGGTGAGAAGCAATAACGCGGAGTCTGGCTTTTGGGCAGCGCCCCATGGGGCGAGCGTTTAAGCACACATCTTCGGCGTTATGTTCCTTATGAAGGCAACAAGCATTCATTGCGAAACATGCCTTGAATATGTGCGCTTAAAAGCTCGCAGAATTTATGATACTTAATTAGAGTTGCCCTTAAATATATTATTGAGGGTATGACTACGAAATAACGTATTTGTTTCCTTGCAAGCAGACAAACATCAAGCGTATGTGTCTGATTTCAACTGATTAGAGTTATCCTAAGACTTGAAAAAGATTTTTACTGTGATTGTGTTGCTGGCAGACGCGGCAGAAACTGACTTCTGATTGAGTACCGCTATGGGGTAGATGGAAGGTGTTGCCACAGGCAGTGCATAGTTTTTCATTCAGTCTGATTGTTCTGGGCGAAGAAAGTGAGTGCTTGTGAACGGTTATTGCCTGTGACTCGCACACCGTGGTACAGATACCACAGCCGGTACAGCTTGCAGGATCAAGTTGATATCCGCTAGAGGAAGTGTCTTCATCCTGGATCAGTTGTAGTGCATCGCTCGGACATAATTTAATGCAGGCATCACAGCCGTTGCAAAGGTTTTCGTCCAGGTGAGGTGACCATGGCCAGTGCTGTTCTGTGTTTTCTGCTATCGGTAACAGTCTACCAGGGGGAATGGTCTGTAACCTGGGGTTGTTGAGTGGGTCTGGTACTGATAGTAGCCGATGTAGCTGTATGGCTCCGCGTAAAAAATGTCGCCGAGGCAGCTGGAGACTTTGCTTGCTCACATCATCGGTATTGAATATTGTCTTCCATAGCTTGCTGGAACGCTGAAAGAGTTTCATCACTGGTTTCTTACGCTCGTGCAATAAGCTGTTTAGCTGTTCCAGTTGATGGAGTATGTCTGGCTGTTGATGGCGGGTGCATTTCCCGCACTCAGCAGTATCAACTAGCAGGTGTTTGATGCCTGCGTTGTACAGCTGCAATAATTGGCGAAGACCTAAAGCATGGATGCAGGGAAGAGTGTCTACATTCTCATTGCTGTCGCTATATTCACAGGCCAGCAGTGCAATCTGTTGGTCACCGAGTGAGCGAATCACCCATGGAAAATGAATATGCAGTGCTCCGCCGGGGCAAACGGGAACACACAGACCGCAACCATCACAGGCGTCGGCATCCAGACCCAGTGCGTCGTCATCAAGTACCCAGGCCTGTCTAGGGCAGGCATCCACACAGGCCTTGCAATTTGCCTGATCAAAGGTTGCATAAACACAGGCATCTGCATCTATCTCTGGCAGGCGAGACTCATGCGAAATTGTATCCAGCAGATGTTTATCGTTACTGTGCATTACCATGATATATTCAGGCTGAAGGCATTTACCTTATTTCTTTAGTGTGCGGATGTAGGCAATGAGGTTACTGATTTTGCTGTCAGAATAATTCGCCTTTGCAGGCATGCCTGCATTACCACCATATTTAGCCGCACCATTTTTTATGATATTGGCAAGGTCTGTGTCTGTGCCCGTTTTACCATCGCCATCGGTGTCGATACGAAAAGCAGCGGCAGCAAAACTTGAAGGTTTTGGGTTAAAAGCTGCGGCGGCAACACCATCACCTGCACCCGTCGCACCATGACAGGCAGTGCAACCACCTTCTCCATTGTATATAGCCTTTCCGGTAGCAGCATCACCTGCTGTTGCAGATAAGGAAATACTGTATGTGGCAAAGGCAAGAGGAAGTAACTTCAATATATCTCGTGTGATTTTTTTCATCGACAAAGGACCTTTTTTATTAAATAGTTAAACCACCGGACCGATGCCCGGGGTGAATGCCACGGGTATTTCTTCTGGCGCCTGTCGCGGTTGCATGCGCTCATCAATTTCTTCACGCGTGGGACGGGGTTGTTGTAACACTTCCGCTATGATGTCGCGCAGCTCTTCACAATAGGCGGCCGTGAGGGCTGCGGCACCTGCAAAATAGGCGGTATCACAGCGTTCTGCTACTCGTTGGCCAAAGTTTCCCAGCCAGCGCAGCAGATGCTCATCCATAAAGGTGGCTACCTTTTTCAGTGTTTCTACCTGGTTGTCCTGGTTGAGTAGCCTGGCGACAAATTGCAGTTCATAGACCAGGTGATCATCCGGTCGACACCGCCAGTCAGGAATGCAAAGTCCATGAGACTCATACCATGAACGTACCTGGAACATGCTCTGCTGACACATCAGGCTATCTTCATCCAGCCATACAGATTCTTCTGGTGAGGCACTGATATTATGATTGAGATAGATGCTGGCATAGTCTGCTGCCAGCTCATCCAGGGTCGTCTGATCGGGATCATCGGGCAGACTCGAAAGAGCATGCTGCATCAGAGCCATTGACTCTTTGCCAGACTCGATGCTCACACCAGATTCATCTTTAACATTTCGAGGATTAATGGCTGGATCTTCAGCAGTTACAGCATCGGTTCATGGATCATCAGTACAGCCAGTCCATGAAGATGTTGCTACATTTATAGCAGAGCTATCCAGTAATTTATTTCGGTGAACTGTCGATGACGGTTGGTACGCTTTTGCTTTGCTATGCGGCAATAAAGCAATCCGGTTATCATCATTGATGTATCGGCCATGTTAACTCACATACAGCAAGCCATACTGTTTACCACCCATACCGACAACAGTGTTAAAACTACCATCGCGTATATCTTTATCGCGATCAGGACAATATTGCCAGCCGCCACCATCATCAGCGGGCATAACAGCGATCAACAGGTTGTGCAGACGGCATGATTTTCATCTCCACGCCCTGCTCACTACTAACAATCTTTCTTCGATACGGATCGAACTGTGGTGCACCATGGGGCAGGCGGCCTCACACCGGCGACAACCGATGCAGAGAGTAGAATCAATGTCTACGATGCCGTCTTTTTTGCGCTTGAAGAGTGCACCGGTGG
>CAWDMF010000015.1:0-78690 GCA_963803185.1 uncultured Gammaproteobacteria bacterium
TATCGGAATTGCTACAGATTGTTGGCAGGATGGTGTTCGTCAGTTTTATAGATACAGGTGCAGTTAGTGATAAAATTAAAGCCATGATTTTGCAATGTCATGAAATATATTGGGTAGAAGCAGAGGGGAAGGGTAGTGGTTATCTTTAGGATTCTTTGGTTTAACTTGGATTAGAAAGGGTGTTTATATTTCCTATACTTGAATCGAATGAGTTGCTCCATGTAATAGAGTGATCAAATATTCACTCCGTTCCCTTTTCTTTATTCTATCCGGGGTGATCCCGGAATTCAGCCAGGAGTTTCAACGAGCGCACATAATGGCTGCCCTGCCAGTAAATCTGCTGGCAGTCAGTACATATTTTGAAGGTGTCGAAATGCTTTCTTGTCTTCGGTTCCAGCCGGTCAACGATCGCGTCCTTGTCGACATCACGCAGCTACTATTGCAGCGGGTGCAGCGGCTGAAGGGCTTGCATGAGGCGGAGTAAATCAAATCGCGCCAGTACCTCCTTCACCTGGTAGCGCGGCCGCATCTGCGCGCACAAAATAACCGTGGTGAATTATCCGGTGCGCAGCAGGGCACGGTCACGCGTCAACACGGTGCGCTGTTCCCGTCGCGCTGTTTCCGCCACGGTTCGGTCTTCGTAATCGTTGCGGTACAGGCAGTCGAATCCGAGCAGGCGCAAATAACGGGCCAGCCGCCCAAGATTGGCGTCGAGAATGAATGCCGGGGCGTGCGCAATGGTTCCGGTCGCAGGCGCAATAACCGGCGTCACATCCAGCCCCTCGAACATTGGGTAGATGCTGATGCGCTCGCCATCCTGCACGGTATGGGAAAAATCCACCGATGTCCCGTCAACGAGGATGAGTTCCACCTCGGTGTGCGGTACGCCAAACGACTCGATCATATCCTTGACCGAGGTGCGCCGGTCGAAGTTATGTTTGAGGTCCCGTTTGCGCAGATCGGGCGCGAGGAAGTCATTCAGTTCTTCGTAGAATCGCAAGGTTACCTGTGACATACCTTCTATTGTAGTAGCGGAATTTATTTCGCGATAGACCGCGATACCAGGGAAATCGCTGTTGCGTTAATTTTAAGAAATAGCAATGAGTGAAGAGGTATCTGTAGGAACTATACCATAATTAAAAACACCCCCAGCACCATCAAGCTGCCCGCCGCAAGATTCTTCTTCAGGCCGGTCTCACGAAACAGCCAGGCACCGTACAACATGCCGAACAACAGACTGGTCCGCTTGACCGCGATCATATAGGCCACCTCGATGTGTTCGATGGCGTAGAAATGCGTCATCACCATCACCGCCATGCAGCCACCGACCGCCAGGTGCGCCCACGGATGGCGCCCGAGTGCCCTCCAACTGGAAACGTCGCGCGAGGCAAACACCAGAGTCGTCGTTATGCCCAGTATTACAAAATAGAACGGCCCGAAGAATCCCGGCGTGACCTGCAGGAGCGCGGCCTTGCCCAGCACCGAGGTCAGGCTATAGATCACGGCTGCCATCAACATCAGGCGTGAACCGCGTTCACGCACAATGCCCCTGAACGGTGCGAGCACCTTCCAGCCACCACCGTGTGCAGCCTCCAGGTTCAAAAGCCACGCCCCGCACACGACCAAAAGAATACCGGCCGCACCGGCCAGGCTGACCTGTTCACCAAGAAAGATATAACTGGTAAGGATGTTAATGACCGGGGTAAACGCCAGGTAGGGCAGGGTGTGTGATAACGGCGATTCACGGATAGCGCGCATGTACAGCCACATGGCGCTGATTTCCAGTGGCATCAGAATGATAATCCAGCCCCAGAACTCAACTGACAATTCAGGCCACGGTTGCAACACCAGTAACGGCAACAACAAGACCCCGGCCACACCAAAGCGCACCAGCACCAGTTCACCCGGCTTGTAGTGTGCGAGGTAACGCTTCGACAGCATATCTGCAGTCGCCAGTGTAAAAGCCGACAGCAGGGTGAGAGTAAGCCAGTTCATTACGTCAGTATATCTCATGCAGGAGCACGTATTTCCCATCGCGCCTGAGAAACACTTCTGCAATATATACCCAACCTGCAGGAGCGGAATTTATTCCGCGATCAGCCAAGATAAAAATTAACCCGTGTCCAGATAGATTTCGATTTGCCGACAAATGACATCCGGATCATTGTAATCCAGGTGCAGCATGTGAATATCGTCATCATGCTTCAGCACCAGGCCGGGAAAACTGCGCGCACCCAGTTCACGGCAAAGCCTGATCTCTGACAGCAGCACCTGCCGTGTTTCAGGTGAGGAAAGGTCCCTGCTGAATTGCCCGGTATCAAGATCCAGTCCACGCGCCAGGTCAATCAGCACGTCATCATCAGAGGGATTCCTTGCCTGCAAATAGTAGGCTTCCTGGATGGCGAGCAGCATCGCCTCTTCCTGTGCCGGCGCTTGCTGCCGGGTCGCAATGACTGCGTGGCAAGACGGGTAGGTAGAACGCCGTGGCTGGCAGACGGTCCAGAAATCAAAGTTAAATTCAGTCCCGGGGATGGCCTGCTGAATTCTTTTCCATGTGTTGTGAATAGTGGTTTGCAGTGCCTGCGGCATGGGATCATCCGTATCCGGTGCCAGGCCCCCGAGTAGGTATTGCACATGTATGTCCTTATCCAGTCTTTCCATGATCACTTGCCAGGTTGGCCGAAACCCCCAGCACCAACTGCACATGGGATCGTGGACGTAATAGAGGATAGTTTGTGTTGTGTCCATTACCGCATCGCGTTCATTTAATTAAAGGTGCTGCAGTAATTATAAAGGAAACTCCCCACCAACTTTTTATCGGACGAGCTACAAAGGTTTAATTCCCTCCCCCTCAGGGGGAGAGTTAGGGAGAGGATATTTGCAGGAGCATCCTGTTGCGCCAGATATAATTAAGTATCTGATGTCACTAGTGAAATGAAAGCTCATTGTTAAGCCTTCATGTATTGTGATATCTGGTATGGACTAGATCAGCAAATTTTAAACGATGTATGTCCGTTGTTGGCAGAAATTTTGGGGCCAGCTCAATCAGCTAAAGATCAGCTGTTGATTGGAAGTGACTGTTTAGCTGATTTTTTGCAAATGAAACGTTTAATAGTCGCTGATCACCACAGGTTGTGTGAAAACTATTTTGTAAAATTGAAAGTGGTAAATTACCGCCAATACCCAGCCAGAAATGAACTCTATGTGGGGACAGTTCTTGCTTATTTATGAAAAACCATATGTATTTAGGGATTGGATTTTTAAAATACAAAATATTTTTAGTTTTCACACAGCCTGACCACAAAGCCGACCTTAGGTGAATAGACCTAGCAAACAAAAAATGCCATCCTTTTCGGGCCTTCAATAAATCTAGCGAGTAGCTAGATTTAGTCAGAGACTATTTGTCGGATAATTCATAGTTGATCCAAATCAGATAAATCTTAATTATATTAGCGTTATTTTTTTTATTAGCGTTATTCTTATAAGTAGATGAGATGTATTTATTAATTAGTAATGTGTTATCTACATTATTAATTGAAAGCAGGGAGGAGTATTATGAATAATGATTATGTTCTACGGCTTATGATTGTGGTTGTTATCATATCGGTCGGGCTCTCAGCATGCAGAAGTGAGGAAGAAATCTTAGATGTTGACGCGCTGCAACTCATAGACGGCGAAACTGCCTATGACGTAGCCGTAGAGCCAACCGTAGGGATTACAGGTACTCATCCGGATTGGATTACGAAAATCCCCAATGTTGAAAGAGCCAAGCTTTCAGCACTTACTTTACCCGGCACCCACGACTCAGGTACCTATGCCTTGAAGGATGTCATTGCCCCTTCGGGTGACGGAAAGTTTATCAAAGACGGTATCTGTGATTACACGATAGAAGTAATACCAGGTGTTTCTTTATCAAATTCCATCGGCCGGGCAGCGGCAAAAAGGGTGTCCCACAAGTTCGGAAAAACCCAGAACCAAAACATCTACAATCAATTGGAACAGGGAATCAGGTTTATTGACCTGAGGGTAGTTTATTCCGTCGATGGCTTCTATATCCAGCATGGCCTCTTGGGTCCCCGGATGGAAGATGTTTTTTCGCAAATATCGGATTTCATGAAAACTTCTGCTGGCGAAAAAGAGGTGGTTTTACTGAGTATGACGACTTGGGGCGAGAGTGTTCGCTCATCCCAAATGTCGCTCAATAGCAATCTGTCTTGCGGAGATATGTTTGAAGATATGTCCCCTGAACGTAAGATGGAGCTTCAGATGCTGGCTGAAAAATATTTGGGAGTATACCTATATTGGAAGCCGTCTTATGAAATTATGTTGCATGACATTAGAATCGGCGAAATAGTCAAAAATGGCCCAAAAGTCATTATGCAGTTGGGTGGAGAGATAAATGGTAAATGGTCAAATAAGGACACCCGTGCGAACTTAACAGCCAGTCAGCAGACGTTAATAAATGGACATTATGAAAAAGAAATATCGAAGCTTCTGGAGCTGCAGTGGGTACTAACCGCACAGCAAAATGTAGTTGAAGAGGCGACTAAGTGTGAATTGTATAATCTCTATTGTGATGCAAATCCTATTTCTATTTACTACGCGGTTTCTTCGTGTCCATTCTCGCCCAGTTATTCTTCCGTCCATCAACTCAGTGGGAGGGTTAATCCGTACCTGAGACAGTTTGTGGAAGACCAGGGTCAGGGGAAATTGAATATTGTGCGCATCGACTTTTTTGAGGAAACTGATGTCGTCGACCTTGCGATAGATCATCCTGTCGCCGTATGTGAGGACGTGATTGTGTCTGCGGATGAACAGTGCATGGGGAACGCTTTCGTCGACGGAGGCTCTTCAGACTTCGGGGAAGGTTTTATAACGCTTAGCCAAGAGCCTCAAGGGCCTTATCCGCTCGGAGATACCGAGGTTATCTTGTCGGTATCTGATGAATCTCTTCACAGCTCATGTAACGCGACTGTATCGGTCGTTGATTCCGACGGGCCTACGATCGACACTCTGGTCGTAATACCGGATTCAACCTGGCCTCCCAACCATAAAATGGTGCCCGTTGTCATAGAGGTTTCGGCTAGCGATAATTGCGCCTCTGATCCTGTGTGTAAAATTATCATGGTGCAAAGCGACGAGGATAGTTCCTCGGAGAAAGGTACCGGCAACACTGAGATCGATTGGGTGATCACAGGTGATATGTCTGTAGAATTGCGCGCAGAGCGTGCGGGCATGAAAGACGGGCGAAGTTACGAGGTTACCGCAGAGTGCATTGATGATTTTGGTAATGCTACCACTGCGAGTGCTTTTGTCGAAGTGCCCAAATCATCTTCTAAATAGAAAGTGATAAGTATCTTGTTGTCAGTCTAATTCGTTTAAGGTCGTCTTATGATTGGGAAGCGACTATTAAGGTTTGTGTGGGGAATTTTGCCTGAATTAAAGTTAGTCCTTTTCATCAAAGGACGGTAGCCACCACATAACGGACATCTGGGAAATATGCCTGACAGGGCAAAACCGACCCATAACAGCCGTTCATACATTGTGGGTTAGGAGATAGCGTCTCCACTAAAAAACCGAATATACGTACGCGTCTTAATTAGATAATGGTAATACTTGCTAAATAGGAGGAGTCCATATACAAAGCGGATATTCAGTAATTTGAAAATAATTCTGAATTTCGTCTCGCTAATGCCCTTTATAAAAAATACTGTAATTGATACAGGTCAAAACAAAGTTATTAAGTAAAGAGTAGTTTCCATATCACATGATTACAGTTATGTGACATGGAAATTTGGAATTAAGATAAATTATATATAAGGGGGGGGGATTGTTATGAAAAAAAATATCTTAGCTGTAGCTTTAGTGTTGTTCTTTGTAAGTGCAAATGCGAACGCATGGACAGGTAATGTTAACGCATTTCTTGGACAGAAAACATTAGACGAAGATGACTGGGCTCCATTAGATAAACAAGCAGAATTTGGTGTGCTTGTGGACTTTAAGCAACAAGACTGGCCTGTAAGTATTGCATTAGATTATTTAGGCACTTATGATGAGGCAACAGAATTTGGCGTAAATGTTGAGGGTACCACTTCTGAGTTTGATGTTGGTGTACGTAAAATATGGGAAGTGTCAGGTAGCTCAATAAGGCCTTATGTTGGTGGCGGCCTTGCTTTTGTTAATGCTGAATTTAAAAGAACGACTTTTCCTGCTGTTTCAGATGATGATAACGGCACAGGAATTTGGCTAAATGGTGGTGTTTACTGGACACTAGGCCAACATTTTAACTTAGGCTTAGATTTGCGTTACTCACAGGCTGATGTCACATTGTTTGGTGTAGAAGGTGAAGCAGGCGGAACTCACGCTGGTGTTATTCTTGGTTATCACTGGTAATAGAATATCTCAATCTAACTAACTTTTTCATTATGTGTATTAACGGCAGTCTTTATGGCTGCCGTTTTTGTTTGCACTGACAGTCCGCTTTTGGTCGATACTGTTGAAAAACTCTTTTTTGCGGGCGGTTAAAAATATTTAAGCTTCTTTAACAAGTTTTATGTATTTAGATACGGGAAGGTATAACACGAAGTCGATCTCACGGTAGAAATCCGCACAATAACTTATAAGCAATATTTAGGTTATGTTTTTGTGAAAATTCAAATTAGATGAAAAATTGGCTTTGTATGATTTCAGAGTTTTTCAACAGTATCGGCCGTTTATTCTCGGACGATATAAATAACCGAAGGTCTGTTCATGATTGGTGGCAGACGTTCAATATCATCATAGTGAACTTCTGTTGTTGGCCGGTTCTGCCCTGTCATGTTTGATTTTTTAGCGTCTAGATTAGCATGAAATAAATTGTTTGGGACCAGGCAATTATGCAAGTTATGCCGGGAAACGTGGTAAGGGAGCCTCATATGATTCGACCCTTTGATAGTATCCATGCTATGTTGCGTATCACTTATCAAGTATTATGAAACACAAACATTATTTGTATTTTTGTTATGCATAGATAACACCGTGGGATGAAATGCTTAAGTTTTATCCTTAAATTTGATCAGGGAGAGATCAATTCATGAAATTCTATTTTCAATTATTCAACGTTGTATTATTTCTGTGCTGCTTAGGCGCGCCATTATCTTTAGCGGCCAATGAAGACAGGCCAATACCGGATTTATTGTTAGCTAATATTTTTCAGTCTGATATTAAGCTGCAGAACTACTGGGTCAGTGAAAAATTTGATGGGGTAAGGGCTTATTGGAATGGTGCGAACTTTGTATCACGTCAGGGTAATGTTTTTCATGCGCCTGAATGGTTTACAGGTGTTTTACCCAAAATGGCATTAGATGGTGAGCTTTGGTTGGGACGAGGGGAGTTTGAGCGGCTTTCTGCTGTCGTTAGGCGGCAGTCACCGAATGATTCTAGCTGGTCTGGTATTAAATTTATGATCTTTGATTTACCAGGTCATACTGACGTTTTTGATGAAAGATTAAAACGACTTGAAGAAATAGTGGCTGATATCAAAACACCGCATATTCAACTGGTTGAGCAGTTTAAAGTTCCAGCTCATGAGGCTTTGATTAAAAAGCTTGATGATATGGTGAAACAGGGTGCTGAGGGTTTAATGTTGCATTTGGGCTCGTCAGTATATAAGAATGGTCGTTCTGATGCTTTGCTAAAACTTAAAAAATACTTTGATGCAGAGGCTGTTGTAATAGATTATATTTCAGGTAAAGGAAAGTACAAAGGAATGTTGGGTTCACTGGAAGTGGAAACGTCTGAAAAAATACGTTTTAAAATTGGCTCCGGATTTTCAGATGATGAAAGAAAACATCCGCCTGCTATTGGTTCTATTGTTACTTATAAGTATTTTGGCTTAACTAAAAAAGGAATTCCTCGATTTGCCAGTTTTGTGCGGGTACGACATGTTTATTGATAATGGTAATAATTTCTTACCGCAAAGTATGAAAAGTTTTTTATTGATAGCTGTATTACAGGAACCTTATCAAAAACAAGATTTTATTTGCGTACCTTTGTGTGCTCTGCGGTAAAAAGCCTTTAATAAGCCAAAAAACCCCGGTGTGAGGGGGACAATAATACGTTCGACTTACTTGTGAACGCCCAGTTTGTCTCTCCAGCCTGGGAATAACTGGTCAGCATCACCCGGGAAAGATTCGAATGCACGAGCAAATTCGTTATGCTCTTTCGCGAATTCGATTGCCTTAACTGAATGCACTTATTTTTGCCTTACACTAACAGCTAAATAGTCGGGAACGATTTTGAGTGCCAGTCCCAAAGGGGTGAGGCATAGGGATATGCCGAATAAAAATCTACATCTGCAAAACTCTCTTTTAGAGTATAAAAAATGGATTAATTCGTATACAATTAGCCGGTTTTTTCTGTGGGAATATCAGGAAAGTTTATGTCACAACAATCTCGTATTAGTAAAATCGCCGTTGTCATGGGGAGCCAGAGTGACTGGCCGGTTATGCAGCATGCTGTAGAACAGCTGGAAGCGTTTGGCGTTGAGTATGAAGCCAGGGTGGTATCTGCGCACCGTACACCTGAATTATTATTTGAATTTGCCGATTCAGCACGCGCCAACGGTTTTGCCGCTATTATTGCGGGCGCTGGTGGTGCTGCGCACTTACCGGGTATGCTGGCAGCCAAAACGACCTTGCCGGTACTGGGTGTGCCTGTTCCCTCAAAATATCTTAAAGGCATCGATTCCCTGTTATCTATTGTGCAGATGCCTAAAGGCATCCCGGTCGCAACTTATGCTGTGGGTGAGGCGGGTGCGGCGAATGCTGCTTTGTCTGCCATATCCATGTTGGCGATTGAAGATGAATCCCTTGCTAAAAAGCTGGATGAATTTAGAGAAAGGCAGCAGCAAGCTGTTTTTGCCATGAGTTTGCCACCGCTAGAACGTTAACTTGGACGGTTTTTCAGGCACTACACATCCATCTGCGCGCAATTATTAACAAATAAATAATGGGCAAGAATATCCATGGTGACTAGAGAAATTTTACCTGGCGCAACACTCGGTGTATTAGGCGGCGGGCAGTTAGGTCGTATGTTTTGTGTGGCTGCGCGTACCATGGGTTATCGCGTGGTGGTACTGGATCCTGATCCAGTATGTGGTGCAGGGCTCATTGCAGATGAGCATATTCAGGCTGATTATACTGATTTGTCTGCGCTTGAAGAAATGGCAAAACAGTGTGATGTTATTACCCTGGAGTTTGAAAATATCCCTTCTCAAAGCGTGCGGTTCTTAGCGGATAAAACTACCGTTTTCCCGGTAGCAGAGTCGTTGGAAATTGCGCAAAACCGTGATCTGGAAAAGCAGTTCGCAGAAAAAGCTGGTTTACAGCCAGTGCCTTATGCAGCCCTGTTGAAGGATAGTGATCTGCTGCAAGCTGCAGATGTTATCGGTTTTCCGGCCATATTAAAAAGTAATACTTTAGGTTATGACGGTAAAGGCCAGTTTGTAGTTAATGACTTTGCAGAACTCAGTGCTGCCTATCAGCAAGTCGGCAGAGTCGACTGTGTGCTGGAGAAAAAGATCAATATCCGTTGTGAAGTGTCTGCTATTGTGGCAAGAAATGCCAATGCAGAGCTGGCGAGTTTTCCGGTTTCAGAAAATCAACACAGAAACAGCATTTTGCACATGAGCATTGTGCCAGCACGTGTTGATATTGAAATTAGCCGACAAGCGATTGAAGGTGCTTCAGTTCTTGCTGATGCCATGTCTTATGTTGGCATATTAGCGGTCGAGTTTTTTGTAAGTGAGAACAATGTGCTGTATTTTAATGAGATGGCTCCCCGTCCACATAACAGTGGCCATTATACAAGAGATGCCTGCGTCACCTCGCAGTTTGAACAGCAGGTACGCATGATGTGTGGCTTAACACCCGGTGATACCCGGCTAATGTCACCGGTGGTGATGGTTAATATGCTGGGTGATTTATGGCCACCGCAATGGGCCGACATTTTCGCGCAGAATAATATAAAGCTGCATCTTTATGGGAAAACAGAAGCACGCTCTGGTCGGAAGATGGGGCACTTTAACGTTTTGGCGGAAGATGTTGGCACTGCGCTAGTTGTGGCGGAGGAGGTTTTTGCCAGGCTCTCGGGTGCTTGATTGGGAAAACGCAATGAAAAATGAAAAGTGAAAAAGCTAGTACGTCATTGCGAGGAACGAAGCAACCTCGTTAAGCGGCTAAGTCGTCTACGTGAGATTGCTTCGTTCCTCGCAATGACGGCTCTTGTTTAGTTTTTAATTTTTCACTTTTCATAGCCGGGCTAACGTCGATGATCCCGTTGACGATTTTGATTCCGGTTCTGATTCTGTGATTTTTATGACCACCAGGCTTACCAGATTTGGGTCTGTGAGTCCGTCTTTCCATCTTGATCGGTGGTTTCGGTTTAGCCAGCAAATCACCGGTTACTGCTTCTTTACCTATTTTCTGGTCGATGTACTCTTCGATATCCATGATGTAATGGGCGAAGTCTTCGCAGGCAAAACTAATGGCAAAACCACTGGCACCAGCGCGAGCGGTACGACCGATACGGTGTACGTAGTCTTCACCTGATTGTGGCAGGTCAAAGTTGAACACGTGGCTGACTGCGGGGATATGCAGTCCGCGAGCAGCAACGTCGGTTGCGACCAGTGTGCTAAATTCACCGTCCTGAAATTTCTTAAGCAGGGTTTGTCGCTTTTTCTGCGGTACGTCGCCTGATAATAAAGCTGACTTGTAACCATTGCCTTCCAGCCAGGCATAAACTTTATCGGCCACTCTTTTTGTATTGATAAAGACAATACTGCGCGTTGGTTTTAGTTTTTTCATCAAACCAAGCAACAGAGGGATTTTCTCTTCGTTGGCAGGGTAATAAATTGACTGTTCAATTTTGTCGGCAGTTTTGGTGTCTGCCTGAATTCGTATCTCAGCAGGGTCATTCATGTGTACGTAAGCGAGTTCACCAACGCGATGTGACAAGGTTGCCGAAAACAGCATGCTCAAACGTTTATCCGGTTCGGGGCAGCGGTTCAACAAATAGCGCATGTCATCAATAAAGCCCAGGTCAAACATGCGGTCGGCTTCATCCAGTATCACAACGTCACAGTTTTTCAGGCTGAACACTTTCTGCTTAAAGAAATCGATAGTACGCCCGGGTGTGCCGATGAGTATGTCGACGCCATCGAGCAGAGCGTTGCGTTGTTTATCGTAATCGGTGCCGCCGTATGCCAGGCCAAGTTTTAAACCGGTATATTTACCAATGACTAGCGCATCTTTATGAATCTGGATAGCCAGTTCGCGCGTGGGTGCCAGTATCATCGTGCGTATTTGTGTTTTTTGACGGTTTTTATGGCTGGGATGAGTTATCAGGTGATTCATGCAGGCAACCATAAACGCAGCGGTTTTACCTGTTCCGGTTTGCGCTTCACCGGCAATGTCTTTTCCGGTCAGTGCAATCGGGATGCTTTGTGCCTGAATAGGTGTGCAAAATTCAAAACCGGCGTCATTCAGGCCCTTTATTAAATTGGGGTCGAGATCGAAGTCTGTAAAGCGTGTTTCTGTAAGATGATGATTCATGGCGGCATAGCTTACAGTAATTTTACAATAAAGGTCGCATAGGGGGTGTACAAATTTAAAAAATAGACTATTATATGACTCATCATCATCTTGATTTCCGAATACTTAGAAACTTACTAGTAAATATAGTCACGGATTATTCATAATAATTTCTTTCACGTCGCAAACGCGATAATATTAATAACATTAAAAAAATTAAATGAGGTTTCACGTTGAGCAACGATATTGTTTACGTAACAGATGGTACTTTTGAGCAAGAAGTACTGCAGTCAGAAATCCCTGTATTGGTTGATTACTGGGCAGAGTGGTGTGGTCCCTGCAAAATGATAGCCCCTCTTCTTGATGAAATTGTGGGTGATTATGCAGGTAAATTAAAAATCGCCAAATTAAATATTGATGAGAATCCAGCGACACCCCCCAAGTTTGGTATCCGCGGAATCCCAACACTGATGATTTTTAAAGACGGTGACGTTGAAGCAACGAAAGTAGGTGCTTTATCAAAATCACAATTAACAGCATTCATTGATAGTAGTTTGTGATTACCTGTTAAAGGCTCTGAATAGCTTATCCGCTACTTCTATGCAGTGGAGAGCCGATGAATAATTCCAATAAAAACAATTCATAGAGGCATAGCTGTCTGTTAGCCTCTCTAATATTAATAATAGACATCAATGAAGGACATCTCTATTAATTCATGAATGAACGTATTGAGCTTGAAATTTCCAATAACCTCGATGCAAAGTACTTGCAATAGAATTACTATTTCCGGCACTTAGCGTCTTGCTATTTATTGTTTGAATCTCATTTGTTATATCCAGATCAATAGCGGTACCCATAATTCTTAAACCCAAATCTAACGCCCTTTCCTATTATGAATCTTACCGAATTAAAACTGAAACCTGTACCAGAATTACTTGAAATTGCCTCATCAATGAAGCTTGATAATGTCTCCCGCTCGAAAAAGCAGGACATTATTTTTGCCATACTTAAAGCTCATGCAAAAGGTGGCGAAGATATTTTTGGTGGGGGTGTACTAGAAATCCTGCAGGATGGATTTGGATTTTTGCGTTCAGCGGAAGGTTCATACCTGGCTGGACCAGATGATATTTATGTATCACCCAGTCAGATTCGACGTTTTAGTATGCGCACTGGCGATAGCATTGAAGGAAAAATTCGACCACCAAAAGATAGCGAACG
Organism: uncultured Gammaproteobacteria bacterium; assembly: GCA_963803185.1. Classification (GTDB taxonomy): domain Bacteria; phylum Pseudomonadota; class Gammaproteobacteria; order SZUA-229; family SZUA-229. Next base: position 12,789 of record CAWDMF010000015.1, read on the forward strand.
TTACTTTGCCATGCTTAAAGTGGATACTATTAATTTTGATTCACCAGAAAATACGCGTAACAAAATCGCTTTCGAAAATCTGACGCCATTACATCCAAACGAGCGCCTGATAATGGAACGGGGAAATGGCAGCACCGAAGATATTACGGCGCGTATTATTGACCTGATGTCGCCAATTGGTAAAGGTCAGCGTGGCCTGATTGTGTCACCGCCTAAAGCCGGTAAGACCATGATGCTGAATCATATAGCGCAATCAATAGCGGCAAATTGCCCGGACTGTTATCTCATAGTATTACTGATTGATGAACGCCCGGAAGAGGTGACTGAAATGGAGCGCAGTGTGCGAGGTGAAGTGGTGTCATCTACATTCGATGAGCCAGCCAGTCGTCATGTACAGGTTGCGGAAATGGTCATTGAAAAAGCCAAACGTCTGGCAGAGCATAAGAAAGATGTGGTTATTCTGCTTGACTCGATTACCCGTCTGGCGCGTGCTTATAACACCGTGATTCCATCATCCGGTAAAGTGTTAACCGGTGGTGTTGATGCGCATGCTCTGCATCGTCCAAAACGTTTCTTTGGTGCCGCGCGTAACATCGAAGAAGGTGGCAGTATCACTATCCTGGCAACCGCCCTGGTCGATACCGGTTCGAAAATGGATGAAGTGATTTACGAAGAATTTAAAGGTACCGGTAATATGGAAATCCACCTGGATCGCCGTATTACTGAAAAACGTATATTCCCTGCAATTAATATCAACCGTTCCGGTACTCGCCGTGAAGAATTGCTTACCAAGCCGGATGAGCTGCAGAAAATGTGGATATTACGTCGCCTGCTGCAACCGATGGATGAGATCGGTGCGATTGAATTCCTTATGGGTAAATTGCAGGCAACAAAAACCAATGATGACTTCTTTGATTCAATGAAAGGATAGGCTAAAGCCGTGCACTGAAATCGTTCCTGACGATTCTCAGCATACGACCCACATGGATGTGGGAAGTGCGGGAAATGCAGGGAGTACTTTCCCGCCGACCCACATGGATGTGGGAAGTGCGGGAAATGCAGGGAGTACTTTCCCGCCGACCCACATGGCAAGGATAGTTCCTACAATCCTGTTGCATTTCCTCCATCCATGGAGGGCAGATGTGGGCAGTGCCGATCACGTATGGAGCAGTTATCTGCCAATCCATCCATGGAGATAAAAATTGAAAAATTAACGAACTTATATTGTCGAGTTTGTTCTTCATTCTTTGCTGTTCATCTCATTTTTTTATGCTGTGTTTTGCTTTATAGTGAAAAAGCACTGGCAGATGATGTAAACGTTGCTGTTGCCAGCAATTTCAAATCTACATTACATACAATAAGCGCTGATTTTAAACTGGCCACCGGCCATGACTTGAAAATCAGCAGTGGTTCAAGTGGTAAGTTATTTGCACAGATTAAACATGGTGCGCCATATGATGTTTTTTTGTCGGCTGATGAAAAACATCCTGATCTATTAATTAGAAATAAAGCAGCAAGCAGCGAAAATGCGTATGTGTATGCCTTAGGTAAGCTGGTGTTGATTTCTAATATTGAAATTAATAATGATTGTAAAAATGCAATAAACTCAAATCGCTTAAAACATTTAGCTATTGCGAATCCGGAAATTGCACCTTATGGCATGGCGGCGAAACAGGTACTGCAAAAGCTTGGTTTATGGTATCAGCTACAGCCACGCATTGTTATGGGAGAAAATGTAGCGCAAACTTTACAGTTTGTTGCCACTAAAAATGCAGACGCAGGTTTTGTTGCGCAATCCCTGCTTAATAGGGGCAATATAATTGACAGGGTATGTAGCTGGCATGTGCCAGCTGAAATGTATGCACCGATTAAACAGAAAATGGTGTTGTTAAAGAAAGCAAAAGGTAAGCCTGCAGCACTGAAGTTTATTCAATATATGCAGTCTCCAGCGGTAAAGGAAATTATTAAATCGTCGGGTTATGATGTATTGTAATCGCCATTAATTATTCTGAAATCAATCTTAATCAGAGGCTCTTTAACTAAGTGCAATCGAAGTAATGTTCCCAGGACTTGATGCTTTACTGTTGACGGCAAAACTTGCCACTGTTACGACATTAATATTACTCGTTATCGGTACGCCGATTGCGTGGTGGCTGGCCAATACTAAAGTTAAAACCAAACCGGTAATCGAAGCGCTGGTTGCATTGCCAATCGTTTTGCCGCCAACAGTGCTGGGTTTTTATCTGTTGCTTATTTTAAGTCCACAGAGTTCACTTGGTGGCTGGTGGTTTGAGTTTACCGGGCAAACATTAACCTTTAGTTTTTCCGGACTGGTCATCGCTTCTGTTATTTACAGCTTTCCTTTTGTGGTGCAGCCGCTGCAAAACGCCTTCGAAGCGGTGGGGCACGATATGATGGAAGCAGCATACACGCTGGGAGCAAAACCGGTAGATGCTTTTTTTACTGTTGCTGTGCCCATGGCCAAGCGCGGTTTTGTTACCGGCGGGGTGCTTGGTTTTGCGCATACCCTGGGTGAGTTCGGTGTTGTGTTAATGGTGGGTGGAAATATACCCGGTGAAACGCGTGTAGTTTCTATTGTTATTTATGATCATGTTGAAATGCTGGAGTACGGTCAGGCACATGTGCTAGCCGGTATATTACTGGCCTTTGCTTTTACTGCCATGTTGTTGATGTATGTAATCAATCATCGTATGAAGTTGCGTGTTTGAAGGTGAAAACATGATATTTGGACAGTGCAGCATTCGTTGTAAACGTGCCGATTTTAATGTCGAAGCAGAATTTACTATTCCAGAAAAAGGCGTGCTGGGGATTTTCGGCCATTCTGGATCTGGAAAAACAACCTTGTTACGTTGTCTTGCCGGGCTGGAAAAGGATGTGTTGGGCTATATCGAAATCAACGGCAATGTCTGGCTGGGTGAAACTATAAACATTTCAAGTCAGCAAAGAAATATTGCTTATGTTTTTCAGGAAGGTCGTCTGTTTCCACATTTAACAGTGGCTAAAAATCTGCAATATGGTGCCAGTCGCTGCCCCGGTCACAATACAGCTGTTTTGGCTGGAAATAAAAATGGCGTTGACCTGGATCATCTATTGGTGCTGCTTAACATCAGCCATTTATTAAATCGATACCCGCATCAATTATCGGGCGGTGAAAAACAGCGTGTTGCCATTGGACGGGCGCTGTTAAAAAAACCACAAATGTTATTGCTCGATGAACCGCTGGCTTCACTGGATGAACAGCGCAAGCAGGAAATACTGCCTTACCTTGAAAAATTGCATGCAGAATTAAGTATCCCGATGTTATATGTGAGTCATAACATGGGCGAAATGTTGCGTCTGTGCGATTACATGTTAGTGATGGACCAGGGGAAGTCTATATTTAACGGCAATATACATGATGCACTGGTATCACCCGAATCACCGCTGGCTACGGTTGAAAATGCTGCAATAGTGCTTGAAGGCAGTGTTTCAAAACAGGAAAAAGATTTTAATATATCAACCGTTCATAGCATAAATGGTAACCAGTTTCAGATACCCGGCTTAATGCCCATCGGAAAACGTGTGCGTTTGATCATCTTTGCCAGTGATGTAAGCCTGGCGAAAAACAAAGCAATGGAAAGTAGTATTTTAAATATTATTGAAGGCAGGGTTTCCGCTGTTTTAGATAAGAAAGGCGGTCGAGTATTAGTTCAAATAAACTGTAAGCAGGATATATTGCTGTCGTTAATATCGATCAAGTCTTTCCAGTTGTTACAGCTAACCATCGACAAAAAAATCTATATACAGGTGAAGGCCGTTGTGACGCACGGCAACTAATCATCTCTCTAACAGCTAACGGGGCAGCAGTGATTGTTTTTCAGAAAATTTTTTAGCCGCAAAGAACGCAAAAGCGTAAAGTTAAAAACAAAAAATATTATTTTAAAAAGACACTATGCGTATTTTATTCCGCGCAGTCCTGCGCTACACCCTGCGGTGTCGCACTATCGTGCGTTCAAAATGTTCCCTACATTTTAGTGCGTTATTCGCGGCAAAAGAAAAGTTTATTGTTGTTCTCTTTTGATCGCCCTATGGCCTATGTCTGTTCGATAATAAATATTATTCCAGCTGATTTTATTGACCACCTGGTAAGCGAGATTTTGTGCTTCAGTAACCGAGTGACCAAGGGCTACCGCACACAATACGCGGCCACCATTAGTGACTACTTCGCCATTTTTTTCTGCTGTGCCGGCGTGAAATACTTTTGTTGATTCTGTTTCTGTGTTCTCCAGTCCGCTGATCACGTCGCCTTTGTCATAATTTTCCGGGTAACCACCGGCAGCTAGAACCACTCCGAGCGATATGCGTTCATCCCATAATGCTTCTGACTGATCTAATTTGCCATCGATTGCATCAAGACAATGCTGTACCAGGTCAGATTTTAAACGCATCATAATCGGTTGTGTCTCGGGATCACCGAAACGTACGTTGTATTCCAGAACTTTCGGGAGACCTTCACTGTTAATCATTACGCCGGCATACAGAAATCCGCTGAATGTATTGCCTTCATCAGCCATGCCTTTAACGGTGGGTTTAATCACCGTTTCTATAATGCGCTCGTGCATTTCCCGGGTTACAACCGGGGCAGGGGAGTAGGCGCCCATGCCGCCGGTATTGGGTCCTTTGTCACCATTATCGCGTGCTTTGTGGTCCTGCGAGCTTGCCATGGGCAAAATATTTTTGCCGTCCACCATGCAGATGAAACTGGCCTCTTCGCCGTATAAAAATTCTTCGATGACAACACGTGCACCGGCGTCACCGAATTTATTGCCGGCCAGCATGTCTTTTACTGCTGCGATAGCTTCATCATTGGTTTGTGCCAGGATGACGCCTTTACCTGCTGCCAGGCCATCGGCCTTGATAACAATAGGTGCGCCTTTTTCTTTGATATATTCAATAGCCGGTTCAATCTCGGTAAAGTTGCCATAAAAAGCGGTTGGGATCTGGTGTCGCTCAAGGAAGTCTTTGGTGAATGCTTTGGAACCTTCCAGCTGTGCCGCAGCTTTTGTCGGGCCAAATATTTTTAAACAATTGTCAGTGAATACGTCGACGATGCCATTTACCAGTGCGGCTTCCGGCCCCACAATGGTCAAATCGATTTGATTGTTTTTCGCGAAATCCAGTAAAGCAGGAATGTTTTCAGCGCCGACATCAATGTTTTCGATATTTTTTTCTAACGCGGTGCCGGCATTACCGGGAGCAACGAATACCTGTTTAACCAAAGGGGATTGAGCTACTTTCCAGGCAAGGGCGTGTTCGCGACCGCCGCCGCCGATTACTAGAACTTTCATGTGTCTTTGCTTGAATTGCTAAGATAAAGCCCAGTATTTTACACTATGGTTTAACTAACGAGTATGAATGTATTTAAAATATTTTTTGCACCACAGAGAACACGGAGGCCACAGAGAAATCCATAATTTAATTTTTTAAACCTCTGTGATCTCCGTGTCCTCTGTGGTGAAATGTTTTTTATTTGCAGCTATAGAAATAATGCCAGCCTGAATTTGTGATATTACTGAGTTTGTCCAGTAACAATTGCTGCGGTATGGCTTCTTTAGGAAAGATATCTGTTACTTCGATAAACAGCTGAGCATAACCAGCCATTTTTCGCCAGTTGAATGCTTCAATGCTGGATGTACTGTGGCACAAATCGCAGTGTATCGTTGTGCTGGTTTTATTTTGTTGCCAGTTTTTTACCGGTTTATTGCATTGCGGGCAATGCGGTGGTTTTGCTTGTGTTTTGCTGTGAATGAGTTTTGCAGACGTATAGTGATGTATTCTTATCAAGCAAAAATTCCTGTTGTTTTTGCTGGCTGCAAATTGAATACTGGGTGCGCACCCCATGTAGGCAATATAATCCAGGTACTTATCACCAGTGAAGTAGTCGTGGTTATCCTGTTGGTTTACAGCTTGTGAGATAAAGTTTATTTTCTGTAGCTCAGTGACCAGGGATGGAATATTTTCAGGAGTGAAGTTGTGTGCGGGGTGTAAATAAAGTGAGCATTGAGCGAAAGACTGGGGCATGAAGTTTCAATCTTTTTTGTTTTCTGCTGGTGAGTCGACAGGTTTCTCATCATCATCCATAAGGATGCGGTGTGCCGGGCCTTCGAGATCATCAAACTGGTCGGATTTAACTGCCCAGAAAAATACGGCAATGATGATGACTACAAAAATCAGTGCGACGGGTAATAGTAAGTAAATAATATCCATAGCCATAGTATAGCAATACTATGTCATCTCGACCACAGGGAGAGATCTTAATAATCTGGCAACTCAAGATCTCTCCCGTTGGTCGAGATGACAGTTTTAGAGTTGTGGTTGTAATGTCGTTAAGGGTTTAAAATTTTATCCTGTTAAGCCGCAATGCATTCAGTACAACAACCAGTGAACTAACAGACATACCAATCGCCGCCAGCCAGGGTTCAACATAACCCATGGCTGCAGCGGGAATGGCTGTTACATTATACAGCAGTGCCCAGCTTAAATTTTGTTTGATGATGTGCAGTGTTTTTATGGCGATTAAATATCCGTGATAGATATGTTCAATATTGTTGCTTATTAATATCATGTCGGCAGTGGCTGCGGCGAGCTGGGTGCCTTTGCCCATAGCGATAGAAAGATCGGCGCCGGCAAGTACCGGGGCATCGTTTACACCATCCCCCGTCATTACTACGATAGCACCCTGTTGTTGTAATGTATTTACACGCTTTAATTTATCTTCAGGTTTTAATTCTGCCTGGCAATCCTGAATGCCTAGTTGAGCGCTTATGTTTCTGGCGTTTTCCAGGCTGTCGCCACTCATCAGGTGTGTTTTCTTATGTTGCCGATGTAGCTGCTCGATAAGTGGTTTAGCTTCCTTTCTGATGTTATCTGACAAAATGAAAATGGCGAGGCATTGTTCTTTTGTGGCCAGATAAATTTCACTGCCTGTGTTTGCAGGATCATTGTCGAGAGTGCCGGTACTGTGTAGCTTTATAAATTCTTTATTTCCGATGAACCATTCGGTTTCATTGATTGTGCCCTGTATGCCGAACCCTGTAGTGTGGCTAAGGTTTTTTACTGCTGATAAGGATTGCTGGTTGGCATCTAATATTGCCCTGGCGATAGGGTGTTCTGAACCTGCTTCTAGTGATGCAGCAATAGTTAATGCCTGTTTCTGGTCAAACCTGTCTGTGGTTAAGACTATTTTTTTAAGTACTATTTTTCCCTCGGTTAAGGTGCCTGTTTTGTCGAATACAAAATCTGTTGCATGCGCCAGCGTTTCCAGTGCATGTGCGCGTTTTGGTAATAAACCGATTTTTGCCAGTTGGCCGCTTGCGGCTGTGATGGCGGCGGGGGTTGCGAGTGAAAGAGCGCACGGACAACTGACAACTAATGTGGCAATGGTAATTTCCAGCCATTGCCCGGCATCAACCTTATACCAGTAGTAAGCAACGATGGCAGCGATAATTAACAGTATGCTGACAAACCAGCTGGCGATTTTATCAGCAAGTTTTGCAATAGCAGGTTTGGTCGTTTGCGCTTCATTAATCAAGCGTTGTATTGAGGACAGTACACTGTCTTCGCCAAGTTTTGTGACCTGAATAATTAACGGGTTTTCTGTATTGGTGCTGCCGCCAATGACGGGGTCTTCGCTGTGTTTGCTCACCGGCAGGCTTTCGCCTGTTATCAATGATTCATTAATGCTGGAATTGCCACTGATAATAATGCCGTCTGCGGGAATGGTCTCACCGGGGCGTACCAGTAAAAAATCACCGATGTTTAATTCGGTGACAGCAACGCTTTGCTGCTGATCTAGTGTGTTTGTGCTGGTATCTGTGCCAGAGTGGGTGTCTGTATAATTAATCAGCCTTGTCGCGATTGCGGGTTTTAAATTAAGCAGGGCCTCAGTGGCTTCTGAGGTTTTTTTTCGGCTGCCGATTTCAAAAAAACGGGCGCTTAATAAAAAGAAGGTGAACATGGCAACAGAATCAAAATACACTTCGCCGCTGCCCTTAATGGTATGGATCAAGCTTGCGCTAAAGGCGATCGCTATACCAAGCGAGACCGGGACATCCATGCCAACACGTTTGTTGCTAAGGTCTCGAAATGCCGATTTGAAAAATACGGATGAGGCATACAGCAATATCGGGATGGTCAGCACCAGGCTGATCCAGCGGAAACTTTGTTTAAATGATTGCTCGATGCCCCACCATTCACCGGTATACATGGCAACAGCGAAAATCATCACCTGCATACCCAGTAGGCCGGACAGCCCCAGGCGTTTTATCTGCTGTTTACGTTCTTTTTCAAGAATGCGTTGCTGTTGTTCGGGATCATATGGGTGTGCCAGGTAACCAATGCGTGAAATAGATTCAAGGATGTCACTGAGCTGAATTTTGCTGTTGTCCCAGCGTACCCGTGCGCGGTGGTTGCTGTAATTTATGTTCGCGCTGATAACGCCCTCGAGCGAGTTGAGGTGTTTTTCATTGAGCCAGACACAGGCGGCACAGGTGATGCCTTCAAGGATAAGTGAGGCTTCAAGCGCTTTACCACTACTCGTTTTATCGTTGGTTTCATGAACAAATTTCTTTTGCACTTCGCTGTTATCGTAAGCTTTTAGCTGTTGTAAAAACTCGGGTACGATTTCTTCCGGTTTTTCTGCTGTGCTGGTGCGGTATTTGTAAAAATCATCCATGCCGCTATCGATGATAGCCTGTGCGACTGCCTGGCAACCATAACAGCACATGGGTTCGTCTTTTCCCTTATACTTTACCGTAATATTCAGTTTTTCGGCGACTGGCAGGCCGCAATGGAAGCAAAAGGTAGGTTCTGCACTGTTTTTCATGGAATGTTCTGTCGAAAAGACTTGTTGTTTGTTAAATCAATTGTTTAAATGAATGATAACTAATCAAGTTTAGCCCAGGGTTTGAAGACCGGGCTGTTTTTTTTAGTCTGTTGAGCCAAAAAACTATGAAACCAAAAGCAGTATCTTAAACCATGAGCACTTCAAATCGTATTGATGTTGATCATTCCATAACCAGGTGTAAGGATTGTACCCTGCGAGAACTTTGTTTTCCGCACGGCATGAATGATGAGGAGCTTGCAGATATGGATGCGGTGGTAGAGCAGCCCAGATCATTGCACAAAAATGATTTTCTGTATCGCGATGGCGATAAAGCATTGTCGATTTATGCGGTCCGTTCGGGTTGTGTAAAGACCATGACGGAAAGCCCCAATGGTGATGAACAGATAGTTGGTTTTCATTTGGCCGGCGAGTTGCTTGGTCTGGACGGTTTTGCCGATGGTGAGTATAGCTGTAATGCTGTTGCGTTAGAGACATCCAGTGTTTGCGAGTTGCCGCTTGACCAGTTAGAAATATTGGGTCAGAAGTTGCCGGGTTTGCAGAAACAAATGCGGCGCATTATGGGTAAAGAGGTAAATAAGGATCATAAGCTACTGCTTTTGCTAGGTAAAATGACGGCAGATGAACGTCTGGCCAGTTTTTTGCTGAGTCTGTCTGCACGCATGGAGGAGCGCCACTGGAATATTAATGAATTTAATTTGATGATGCCGAGACAGGATATCGCTAACTATCTTGGTATGGCGGTGGAAACGGTTAGTCGATTGTTTGCCAGCTTTCAGAATGAAAAAATTATTGAAGTTGACCGCAGGCATATCACTATTCTGGATATGGCACGTTTGCGAGCCATGGTAGGTGTTAGTCTCTGAGGGGGCTGGTTTTCCAAAGCTGACTGATGAAACATTAGTCTAAAACCTGCCAATATTACATGTAATAATTCTGCAATAATTGATTCAGGTCATGGTTTTTGAATTTTAAATAAATATACTCTTTTCAACTATTTAATTATTGAAAACAGGGGTTGGCAGTGTATTAGGTAAGGGCTTTCACCAGCAAGAAATTGAATCTAAATTTGTCCTGAATATAATAATAACCGGAGATATTGTCTATGTTGTCGCACTTAATCGGAATTTTATTTAACCCGTCCGAAGAATGGAAAAAAATTCGTGATGTGGAATGTACTATTGGAAAGTGTTATTGCGGATATGTATTTATCATGGCGGCAATTGCCCCAATTTCGGGTTATATCGGCACGACCCAGTTCGGTTGGCAGTTCGGTGCACGTGAAGCGGTTAAACTTTCCCCTGATAGTGCATTAATGATTGCTATTGCCTATTATCTTGTCATGCTGGTTGGTGTATTTAGCATGGGTGCAATGATTCACTGGATGGGCAACACCTACGGTTCTAAAAAAGATTTGTCACGGTGCATTCGCCTTGCTGCGTATACTGCAACCCCTTTGTTCCTGGTCGGCATTTTCGAGCTGTTCCCTGTTCTCTGGTTGAACTTTGTAATTGGTTTGCCCGCATTGGCTTACTCAGTAAAGCTGTTATATACCGGTGTGCCGATTATGATGGAAATTGATGAAGAACGCGGGTTTTTGTTCTCCAGTTCAATACTTGCAGTTGGTATGGTGGCATTAATCGTGATGATGGTAGCGACAGCAATACTCTGGTTTAACGGTTTTGCGCCACAATTTGTAGATTAAGACATAGTCAGATATTTCTGCTGAAAGCAGCATTAACTGACTATATGACATATCTTTAATAACTACATATTAATAAACTAATACAACTTTCTTAAACTGAGCCCCTGTAAAAATTATTTTTATAAGACTTATGACTACTTAAGCGGATTACTAATAGTATGAATAATCAAACAATGACATATGATTATACCGTTGTCCGACAGTTTGCCATTATGACTGTCGTTCTTGGTATTGTTGGTATGCTTGTCGGTGTGCTTATCGCATCGCAAATGGCATGGCCGGTACTTAACTTTGATACACCATGGTTGTCTTTTGGTCGCTTGCGTCCATTGCATACCAATGCGGTCATTTTCGGGTTTGGCGGATCAGCCCTGTTTGCAACCTCATATTATGTTGTGCAGCGTACCTGTCATGTGCGTCTGTTTGCGCCGGCACTGGCGCAGTTTACTTTTATTGGCTGGATGCTGATCATTGTTTTAGCAGTGGCGACATTGCCATTTGGTTTCACCTCATCAAAGGAATATGCTGAGCTTGAGTGGCCAATAGACATATTGATTACTATTGTCTGGGTTGCATACGCGGTGGTATTCTTTGGTACCATTGCCAAACGCCGGGTCAAGCATATTTATGTGGCCAACTGGTTCTTCGGCGCCTTTATTCTGACCGTTGCCATGTTACATATCGTTAACAGCGCAGCGGTTCCGGTCAGCTTCCTTAAATCCTACTCTGCTTATTCCGGTGTTCAGGATGCCATGGTGCAATGGTGGTATGGTCATAACGCGGTAGGGTTCTTCCTGACAGCGGGTTTCCTTGGGATTATGTATTACTTTATTCCCAAGCAGGCCGAACGTCCGGTTTATTCTTACCGTTTATCTGTTGTGCATTTCTGGGCTTTGTCGTTCACCTACATCTGGGCGGGACCGCATCATCTGCATTACACCGCACTGCCCGACTGGACCCAGTCATTAGGTATGGTGTTTTCACTGATCTTACTGGCGCCTTCCTGGGGCGGTATGATCAACGGCATCATGACACTATCCGGTGCATGGGAAAAACTGCGCAGTGACCCGATTCTTAAATTCCTCATCGTATCTGTATCATTTTATGGTATGTCTACCTTTGAAGGTCCGATGATGGCGATAAAAACAGTAAATGCATTATCTCACTATACAGACTGGACCGTTGGCCATGTACATTCTGGCGCATTAGGCTGGGTGGCTATGGTGAGTATCGGTTCGATGTATTTCCTGATTCCTAAATTATTTGATACTGAAATTTACAGTAAGAAAATGATTGAAACACATTTCTGGATCGCGACAATCGGTATCGTACTGTACATCACATCTATGTGGATTTCAGGCATCATGCAAGGTTTGATGTGGCGTGCAATCAACAGTGACGGCACTTTAACCTACAGTTTTGTTGAAAGTGTACAGGCAATGCACCCGTTCTACATTGTACGAGCAAGTGGTGGTTTGTTGTTCCTGACAGGTATGCTGATCATGGCATATAACCTGACTAAAACCATCGCACAGGGCAAGGCAGCGGTGGCTGCTATCCCTGAGCCTCAAGCAGCGCACTAGACGTTACAGGAGAATAAATATGTCAGTTCAAGTTCAAGCTGAAACCAAAGTCGGTGTACTCATTGTATTAACGCTGCTGGCTGTCATCTGGGGTGGTCTTGCACAGATCACGCCTTTATTTTTTCAACATTCAACAACTGAGCCGGTTGCAGGTTTAAAACCTTATGCTCCGCTGCAGCTGGAAGGTCGTGATATCTATATCCGTGAGGGCTGCGTCGGCTGTCATTCACAGATGATTCGCCCGTTTCGTGCTGAGACTGAGCGTTATGGCCATTACTCTGTTGCCGGTGAGTTCATTTATGATCGTCCGTTTTTATGGGGTTCAAAACGTACCGGGCCTGACCTGCACCGTGTAGGTGGTCGTTACTCTGATGAATGGCACCGTGTACATCTGAACAATCCGCGTGACGTTGTACCTGAATCGATCATGCCTGCTTATCCCTGGCTGGGTGAAAACCTGCTTGATGGCAACGATATCAAGGACAAGATGAGCGCATTGGCTTTCATTGGACATCCCTATACAGATGCTGAAATCGAAGCTGCACCTGCGGCGCTTGAAGGTAAAACAGAAATGGACGCCGTTGTTGCCTACCTGCAATCCCTGGGGCTGCACGTAAAACAACGCCGCTAGTGGTGGCGTTGTTAATAATTAACGAATGGCAAGGTTGATAGAGTGGACACATCAATATTTCAATCAGTTTGGACTGTAGTTGCTTTTGTATTTTTTGTCGGCGTTGTTTTCTGGGCATGGAGCGGCAAACGTAAAAAGAATTTTGATAAAGCGGCAAGAATGGCGCTTGATGATGACAAGGAAGTAACTGATGATCAGCTTCGTGATCCATAAAAACGGTGACGTGGCAGTCTGTAAAACTGTGTTGCTACTGAATTTAAATGAATTTATAGAACCATATTGGTTTATAGAATAATACAAGGTTAAGAGGAATTATTATGTCTGACTTTACCAGCGAATTCTGGAGTTGGTTTATTATTGCAATCTCAGGTGGCGGCATTATCTGGCTATTCTACCTGCTACGAGGGACTAATAAAGCAGAGACGGAAGAGGGCGTAGCAACAGGGCATGTATGGGATGAAAATCTTGAAGAACTAAATAATCCACTACCGCGTTGGTGGTTGTATCTGTTCTATATCACCATCGCTTTTTCTATCGGCTACCTGATTCTTTACCCGGGTATGGGTTCTTTTAAAGGTATCCTTGGCTGGACAGAAATAGTTGAGTATGAGGCTGAAGTTGCACAGGCTGATGCAGAATTTGGCCCAATTTTTGCGCAGTTTGAACAGACATCAATTCCTGAGCTGGCGAGTAATGCAGCTGCGATGAAAGCGGGTGAGCGTTTATTTGTAACATACTGTGCTGTTTGTCATGGTTCTGATGCACGTGGTGCGACTGGTTTCCCGAATCTTCGTGATAATGACTGGCTATATGGCGGTTCGCCGGAGCATATTGAAGCATCAATCATGAACGGACGAAATGGTGTCATGCCTGCATGGGAAGGTCCGCTTGGTGGTGCTGAGGGAGTTGATCAGGTTGCAAACTATGTGATGAGCCTCGCTGGCCGTGAGGTTGATGCAAGCCTGGCTGCTGCTGGCAAAGAAAAATTTGATTTATTCTGTGTTGGTTGTCATATGCCGGATGGTACTGGCAACCAGGCTTTGGGCGCGCCTAATTTAACCAATAACATCTGGTTATACGGTGGCTCACCTCGTGCCATTAAACAAACACTTGCCAAAGGCCGTGCCGGCAACATGCCTGCACACAGTGAATTTTTGGGTAAAGCCAAATCACACATTCTGGCAGCATACGTTTACAGCCTGTCTCACGAGTCAGATTAGGCATCACACAAGTCAGATTAGGCATCACTTGTGTACATAGAACCAATCTTGTAATATGCCTGCATGGACACAATACCTTTAATACAACGTGTCGTTGCGATTTTATGGCCGTCTTTTATAACGGCTGGAATCGCAACGGTACTATTTACTACCGCGTTTGATCCTGCTGTTATATTCATTGACTATGATATTAGTCGCATGGGTATTTACACAATCTGTTTTTTTACGTTCTGGTCTTTGGGTGCGATAACGTCTGCGGCGACCTGCTACTTTTTAAAACCATGTCAAACGATAAATCAAATCAAGCAAGCTGCTGAAAAGCGAGACGCGGCAGGCAGTTGACGCGGCCGTCAGTTAAAGAATAACTTTTATAACCGCGCCATTACACACACAATAAAGTGCATGTTTTATTCATGTGCTTTTAACCTGTCCATGAATAACAGTATTAGGTAATAAACTAATAATGGTTGAAAACACATCAAAAGTTAATAGTAAGGCCAGTGATGCTAAAGCGAATGATGACGTTGAACAGTCGCTTTATGCAAAACGCCAGAAAATCTATCCGCGTGAAGTACATGGCCTGTTTGCTGCATTACGCACCATGGGCGTGGTTACATTGCTTGGTCTGTATTATATCGTTCCCTGGTTGCAATGGGACGAACGTCAGGCTGTGTTGTTTGATCTGCCGGAACGCAAATTCTATATCCTTAATATGGTGTTCTGGCCGCAGGATTTCTTTTACCTTGCCCTACTGCTGATCGTTGCTGCACTTAGTTTGTTTTTTGTTACTGCTTTAGCTGGTCGTGTATGGTGTGGTTATGCCTGTCCGCAAACAGTGTGGACAGAAGCGTTTTTGTGGATAGAGCGAAAAGTTGAAGGTTCTCGTCCACAACAGATGAAGCTGGATAAGCAGCCGAACTCTTTTCGAAAATTCAGAATTAAAGCGACGAAACATTTCATCTGGCTGGCCTTTGCCATTTTTACCGGTCTGACCTTTGTTGGTTATTTTTCGCCAATGCGTGAGCTGGCTGTCAATTTTCTTACTTTTGATAATGGACCCTGGGAAACTTTCTGGATATATTTTTATGCGTTTGCTACATATGGCAATGCGGGCTGGTTGCGAGAGCAGGTGTGTCTGTATATGTGTCCATATGCACGTTTTCAGAGTGCGATGTTCGACCATGACACAATGATTATTTCATTTGATGAGTCGCGCGGTCTACCAATGGGGCCAAGGAAAAAAACGCTCGATAAAGTAGCGGCAGGTTTGGGTGATTGTATCGACTGTACCATTTGTGTGCAGGTTTGCCCGACGGGTATCGACATACGTGATGGTTTGCAATACCAGTGTATTGGCTGTGCAGCCTGTATTGATGCATGTGATGATGTCATGGATAAAATGGGTTACGACCACGGTTTAATCCGTTATACCACTGAAAACACATTGAAGGGTAAATCAACACATATTTTGCGGCCTCGTATGGTTGTTTATGCGCTAATTTTGATCGGCATAACTGCCGGTGCTTTTTATTCGATACTGATGCGTACGCCAGTTGGAATGGATGTGATACGTGATCGTAATAGTTTGTATCGAGAAACAAATGATGGCTTGATAGAGAATGTTTATAACATAAAATTATTAAACATGGATAAACGGGACCATAGCTATACACTAACTGCAGAGGGAATACCCGAGTTAATTCTCAGGAAAGATTCTGCAGAGATAGTTGTTAAAAGTGGCGAAGTCGTTGAGTTGCCGGTTCGCGTACAGGTTAATGCCGACAACCTCAAGCAACGTAGTAATGAAATCAGATTCACCTTGAAAGCGACGGGTTATGATGAATTAAGCGTTGTAGAGGAAGCGCGTTTCCTTGGTCCCGCATTTAAATAATCAGGTTAAATAATTATGCATATATTGGAAAACAGTAAACCCTGGCACAAATATCCTCTGGTCTGGATGATGATTGCAATACCGTTTTCTGCGGTTATCATGGGTGTGGTCATGATCTGGCTGGCGGTGGATACTGAAGATGGGCTGGTGGCAGATGATTATTACAAGCAGGGGATGGAAATCAATCGTGTCATTAACCGCGATAAAAAAGCCGCTGAGCTTGGTTTGAGTGCCATCATTGAATTTGATAACAGCGCAAGAATTATCAAGCTACAGTTTGAAAAAGGTTTGCTTGCATCCTTTCCAAAAAGTCTGCCACTACATATACAGCACGCGACACGTGAAAATAGTGATATAACGGTGTTGTTAGATCACGGTATGGGTAATTTGTATATTGGGCATGTAAACCAGTCAATAAGTGAAGGTATCTGGTATTTTGAGATTGCTGATAAAATCGGCGCTGATTCAGACTGGAAGTTAAAGGCACGTAGCCATGTGCATTTAAACAATATCATTAATTTGCAGAGCAAATATTAAGTTAGAAAGTGCTCTAGCTTGTCATCCTGAACGATAGTGAAGGATCTTACCACCGCTGCTCTATTATAGTGCTGAACACAAGATCCTTCACTACGTTCAGGATGGCGAGCCAGGCTAATTTTTAATTCGCCTGGCTCGCCATTTTTTTGATAACAACCTGATTTCTGCCGGTTTGTTTTGCCTGGTATAGCGCTTCATCTGCTTTACCTAGCAGCAGTAGATCAAGATCATCCGGTGTTTGATTTAACGAGCCTATTTCACTGTTATTTGTCAGGTATTTTATCTGACTGAGTGATGCCAGGCCGATGGAAACGGTAATGCTTAATGCCTTATCGTTAATGATCAATTTTTGATCTTCTACCTGGCAGCGTATGCGTTCGGCAACCTCATGGGCCAGCTGGATACCAGTATCGGGTAATATGATGGCAAATTCTTCGCCACCATAACGTGCCACAATATCGCTTGAGCGAAGCTGTTCACGCATTAAAGTAACCAGACGTACAAGTACAACGTCGCCAACCTGGTGCCCATAACGATCATTCACCTGCTTGAAAAAATCGACGTCGATAAATAAACAGACCAGATCGGTTTTATTACGTAAGCAGCGGTCGGTTTCATGTTTTAAGCGTTCATCAAAATAACGGCGATTATAGGCTTTGGTTAGTCCGTCCTGATAGCCCAGTTCCAGTGTCCGTTGCCGATTGATGCAGTTTTCGATGGAGATGGCTATCACTGCGCTGAGTTTTTGTAGAAATACTGTGCCGTCGCTTTTGTTATAACGTTCGCGATCTTTGCTTAGCAATAGCTGGATACCGATGATTTCGCTGCCACGTTTTAAAGGTAACAGGGCGGCAGACTGATATTTATTGGTTTCTTCGATGTTGATTAGCCAGTCGTATTTGCTCATAATACGTGTGCCGAGCACGGGGCGATCAGGAATATCTGAAATAAGCAACTTGCTGGTTTCTGTGTCGATGAAACTAAGCCCGGCATAGCTGTGTTGATAACTTTCAGTGAGTAGACGTTCTACTTCGTGATAGCGATCAACCAGGCATAGTCGAATTTCATCAATGCGGAATTCTTTTTGTTTTTCCAGAATTAGGTGGAATAATTCTTTCTGGCCCTGTGCGGCGACAACAGACAAAGAGAAATCATCAAAAGACGATTGCGTTTGTTCGTTGCGCCGTGCTTCCTGGAGAAGCCTGTCAAGCTTCTCTCGCAAATGCCGGTTTTCTTCGAGACGTTTCTCTTCCATGAGGTTATTTATACCATGTTAAACAGGCAGGGTGTGCATAAAGCTGCCTGAGTTTTGTAAAGCTTTGAAACTTGCTGGCCTTGCTCTCTACTTAGATTAAATCTACGTGGATTTAACTTCCCTGTGGTTTGCTGCGATGCAGTATTTTGTAAAGTTATTAATAAAAAAATGTCCGCGAATAACGCAAAGCTAGCTCTCGCGCTACATGCGCCGGCTACATTAGTGCATCCATGCACGTCAACGCGTAAAAAGCTTATTTACATTTATAAAACTTTGCGTATTTCGCGTTGTTCGCGGACTAGATTTTTGTTTTAGTAGCCCATCAGCTTTCTGAGGCAGGGGGTAATTAATGCCTGAAATGACGCATGGCGGTGAATATCATTGCCATGCCATGTTCATTGGCTGCTGCAATGACTTCATCATCGCGCATCGAACCGCCAGGTTGAATGACTGCAACGATGCCAGCTTCGTGTGCGGCATCAATACCGTCACGGAAAGGGAAGAAGGCATCCGATGCCATCACCGAACCGGGCACTTCCAGACTGGCGTGTTCAGCTTTAATGCCAGCGATACGTGCGCTGTTGATACGGCTCATCTGGCCTGCACCAACACCAATGGTCATGTTGTTTTTAGCGTAAACAATGGCATTGGATTTAACGAATTTGGCGACTTTCCAGGCAAACAGTAAATCGATCATTCCCTGCTCATCAGGTTGTGTCTCAGTGACAACCTTCATTTCATTGAGTAATAACAGGTCTGCATCCTGTACCAGTAAGCCGCCGTTAACGCGTTTGAAGTCCAGCCGTTCATTGCTGCTTTGCCACTGCCCACACTCCAGTAAGCGGACATTTTTCTTTTCAGCGATCGCATCAATGGCTTCTCCACTGATGTAAGGTGCAATAATCACTTCTACAAACTGGCGCTCAACTATGGCTTTTGCAGTATCACCGTCAAGCTCACGATTGAAGGCAATAATGCCGCCAAATGCAGATTCAGGGTCGGTACTATATGCCGCGTTGTAAGCTTCAAGAATGCTGTTGCTAACGGAAACACCACAGGGATTGGCATGTTTTACGATGACGCAGGCAGGTTCATCAAACTGTTTGATGCATTCCAGTGCCGCATCGGTATCGCCGATATTATTGTAGGACAGCTCTTTGCCCTGTAGCTGTTTTGCGGTGGCAATACAGGCGTCGGCTGGATTTTTTTCTGTATAGAAGGCGGCGTGCTGATGTGGGTTTTCACCATAACGCATTTCCTGTACTTTACTAAACTGTAGATTAATGGTGCGTGGAAATTCATCCCTGGAGCCGTCAGCTTTGATTCTTCCCAGGTAGTTGGCAATCATGCCGTCATAGTTGGCGGTGTGTTCAAAGGCTTTTACAGCAAGATCAAAACGCGTTACATCGCTGACGACAGCATCATTATTATGTAATTCTTCCAGCACCCGTTGATAATCTGCCGGGTCTACGATGATGCTGACATAAGCGTGGTTTTTTGCTGTTGCGCGGACCATTGCCGGGCCGCCAATATCGATGTTTTCAATGGCGTCATCTAAAGAACAATCTTCATTAGCGATAGTGGCTTCGAAAGGGTAAAGGTTGACCACTACCAGATCAATGGGTGCGATATCATTAGCCTTCATCACGCTGTCATCAATACCTCGACGACCTAAGATACCACCATGAATTTTTGGGTGCAGAGTTTTGACCCGACCATCCATGATCTCAGGGAAACCGGTATGTTTGGAGACTTCCATTACCGGAATCATATTGTCAATAAGTAGCCTGGCGGTACCGCCGGTAGAAAGAATCTCTATGCCCTGGACATGCAGTGCTCTAGCGAATTCGATGATGCCTTCTTTATCAGAAACACTGATGAGTGCGCGTCGTACGGGAGGTGAAGATTCATTGGTCATAAGTCAGCCTTTACAGGAATTTTTGGAAGGCGAGAATTATAACCGAGAGCAGTGTTTAGTGTCACTTTGAGAAGTGGTTTTTGTTGGTGTTTGGCATTAAGGTCTTATGCTTACTTGGGCATTGCGGTTCTCGCACCGCGGGCGAGTCACTTTTTTCTGCAGCTAAAAAAGTAACCAAAAAAGCCGCCACAGCAGCTACGCCCCGTAAAAGACACGGGGTCCCCATTTAGCCAGTATCATTATCACGCTGAGCCAGGTCGCTCTTGCGCTCCCTGCGCTTGCGACATTAGTGCATCCATGCACGTCAACTCGCAAAAAACGCTCAGACAGCTGGCACAGAAGGCCCATGATAACGATACTGGCTAAATGGCTTGCTGAGGTGGATTGAGCGTCAAAGTCAAAAACGGTGCAACACTCTAATTTAAGTATTTCAAAATAAGCTTTTGTTTGTGCTGTTGGGTTTATTTTTTCTTTTCTTGCTTTTACCCCCCCCCTTTCGTTTGCTGAATTCTCCGGTATTGGTAGAGCAAATTCGCCAGGGAGGGCGACCATAATTATTATTCTTGGGCCTTGTGCGCCCGGACGGCGCATCAAGGCGGGCTCGTAGGCAATACCGGAGAATTCAGGCACCCGTATATGTCCATGGATGGACGGTAGTAGGACAATGCAGGAGCAATTGTCGAGGGCAAACGATGTGGGCGGCCTTTTACAAAACACGTCCTGTGTTTTGCCTTTCAGGCCAGCTATAAAGCAGCTGTTCAATTTTGCTCCCGGCAAAATTAGTCTGGTTACTCTTTTGTGGCTGTTGACTAAATTTGTTCGGAACAAATTAGAACGAGCTTTGCTCGGCCCGTAGGGTGAATAACATGGATGTTATTCAT
Organism: uncultured Gammaproteobacteria bacterium; assembly: GCA_963803185.1. Taxonomy (GTDB): domain Bacteria; phylum Pseudomonadota; class Gammaproteobacteria; order SZUA-229; family SZUA-229. The sequence goes on from CAWDMF010000015.1 coordinate 33,312, forward strand.
ACAAAAGAGCCAAGAAAAATAAATATGGCGCCCTCGGTGCGAGAACCGCAATGTCCAAGTAAATATAAGTCGTAAATGCCAAACCCCAAACCACAGGAAAAGCACAACTCACCGTTTCAGAATAAACACCAAATTAGATGATTAAGAAAAAACTAATGGTTAGTTATTTGTGTAAATCATAACTCCGTAACTTTTTACGCAAGGTACCACGGTTTAAGCCAAGCAGTTCTGCAGCGCGAGATTGATTCCCTTTGGTATGTTCTAAAATTGCTTCAAACAAAGGTCGCTCTACTTGCCTGAGCACCAGATCATACATATCGTTTGGCAGGGTGCCATCCAGTTCGTAAATATAACGACGGATGGAGTGTTTTACTGCGTGGCTTAGCTGTGAAATTTCTGTTGCTGTAGGTTCAGTCATAATAGTCTTGTCATCCTTGTTTATGTTTTGAAAATCTTGTTCGCTCATGCGGCTAACAGTTTATGTTGCAACCTGGGTGCTGCGAGTGATCGTGCTTACAGGGTGCGGGATATTGAGTCGTAGAACGAATAAAAATTTGAGCGGAATCCTTATTGTGATTGCCGGGGATGTTTATATCGTTATACGGATCAATAGCTTGTTCCATGTGTGTGCGAGTATTTGCAGGATCCAGGATTGGGTTAAAAAATTCGCTGACGAGTTCAAGCTGGGTACTGGCTTCATCAACCTGATTCACGTGTCTTCTAAAATATTCGCTATGCTGTCTGTCTTTATCGTCACCGGTTTTTGCATACTGGTTCTTAAGATACCAGCCAATATGCTTGCGTGCTATGCGTACGCCTGCATGTTCACCATAAAAATCATATAAGTGATGCAGGTGTGTTGTTAATAGCTGGCAGACTTCTTTATTATCCGGTGGTGAAAGCAAGGTGTTTTCAGTTAGATAATGTTTTATTTGATTGAAAATCCAGGGGTTGCCCTGGGCGGCGCGGCCAATCATTAAACCGTCTGCGTTAGTGGCTTCAAGTACCGCTTTGGCTTTTTTAGGGTCGGTAATATCACCATTGGCAAAAACCGGCATAGCAACGGCCGATTTAACGGCAGCGATGGTTTCATATTCTGCTTCACCCTGGTAGGCATCGGCCCGTGTTCGGCCATGCACAGAGAGCGCCTGTATGCCATTTTGTTCAGCGATTTTAGCTATATTCACTGCGTTCCTGTTGTATTGATCCCAACCGGTACGAATTTTTAAGGTAACCGGGACATCAATCGCATTTACCACGGAAGAAATAATCTCGGCGACTAAAGTTTCATTTTTCAGCAGGGCAGAGCCGGCCAGGACATTACAGACTTTTTTCGCCGGGCAGCCCATGTTGATATCGATTATTTGCGCACCATGGTGCACATTAAATTGTGCTGCTGCAGCCAGTTTGGCCGGATCTGTTCCGGCAATCTGTACACTGCGTATGCCTTGCTCTCCTTTATGATTCAGGCGTAACTTTGTTTTTCTGGAGTTCCACAGGTGTTTTTCAGAGGTGACCATTTCTGAGACGCATAAATCAGCGCCCAGCTGGTAACATAGATTGCGGAACGGACGGTCGGTAACGCCGGCCATTGGTGCCAGAATTATTGGAGTGTTAAATGTGTATTGGCCAATATTCATCAGAATTGTATTTTGACAGATTCTGGAAATTTGTAAAATGGCAGTTTTATGGATCGCGGATTATAAAAAATTGAATTCATAGGTCATAGCCTGCTTGCCGGGATCCTGTATCTCCAGGGTGACGCTCGCACTGGTATTAGCTTGCAATATATAGGGCTGTTCAATGTTACGCTGCTTAGATTCGTTGGCAAGATATTCTTTAGGCCAGAAACGTCGTGCTGCAACGCTGTTACCGCGAATATCTGAAAAATCAATTTGCATAACAGGGTAAGGCTGCGCGAAGGCCGCATTATTTCTCATGGTGATATTCACCATGAGCGCGCTTTTTTCATTTGGGTGCGAGTAAATATTGCGTGAGATTAGTTCAATGTTTGCTGGATCTCGTATGGAAAAGTTTTTACATTTGAACTGCTGGCATAAGATGCTGATAGTGCCCTGAAGTTCAGGGATTTTATTTAACTGGTCTCGGTTAAACCAGGCATACTCTATTATTAGTGTTGCTGTTAATAAAAGTATGCCTGTACTCCAAAGCGCCGTTGCGACCAGGGATGGTGATTGTGAAGAGTAAGAGTCCCGGAACTTATCTGGCACAACGTGTTGCAGCGTTGCATTACTTTCCTCGTTAAACAAGTCAAAAGCGTCTTGTCTTGTTTCATCGGCTGCTGTTCTTGCATTGACGTTAATAGCTTCATCATCAGGCAGTTCTTTAATGTTTTCATTTTCTTCAGTTACTGCTGCTGGCTGTTTTTCTGCAGTTATCTCTTCTATCGGCGATTCTATTTCAGCGGCAACGTCGTCAAGTAATGAGGCCTGGTGTTTATGCTGGCTGGCAACTTCAATGGCATTAAAAACTTCGTTGCAAACACCACAACGTACAAATCCATCAGCAGCCTGAACCTGTGCTTCAGTGACTCTAAATTTTGTATCGCAATGTGGGCATTGAGTTTGCATGTGTTTTTTACTTTATAGTAAATGTTTTTTATTCGCAAATGAACGGAAGATAAGTTGTAAGTTATAAGTAAAAACGGGTTAAATAAACCTACAACTTATAGCCGGCGTTACCCTGCAGTCCACCACTATGTAAAGCAATTATTGTTGTATCGCGTTCAAAGGTTTTATTCTGGATAAGATTAAATAAACCATAAAACATTTTTCCAGTATAAACAGCGTCCAGGGCAAAACCGTACTGAGATTGAAATTTCTGCATAAAGTGTATTAATTTGTCATTTATTTTTGCATAACCACCAAAATGAAAACGACTTTCGATGCACCAGTTATTAAGGGACGGAGCGGTTGCAGTGGTTTCGCTGTTAAGGAAATGATTAACTTCATCGATTAGAAAATCGCCACCTTTTAACGCAGAAAAGCCGATGGCTCTTTGTCCTGGTTTTATGGCGGAGATTAAACCAGCTAAGGTTGCACCCGTCCCGCTAGCGCAGCAGATGATATCAAACGGTCTCTCCAGTTGCAGGCAAATCTCGTTCACTATTTCTTTACAGCCGTTGATGGCCAGTGCATTACTGCCGCCTTCTGGCAGAATGTAAACATTGCCAAATTGCTGTTTTAAATTTTGTATGAATTGAGCTTCATTTTTTTGCCTGTACTCTGCGCGGCTGATGTAATGCAGTTGCATGCCACATGCTTTGGCAAATGATAAAGTGGCGTTGACTGGTGAAGTCTGTTCGCCACGAATAATACCAATGGTTTTAAAACCAAAATGTTTACCTGCTGCTGCGGTTGCGTATATATGGTTTGACCATGCACCACCAAATGTTAACAGGGTGTCAAAATGGTTTTCACGGGCAAAAAGCAGATTGTATTTTAGCTTACGCCATTTGTTGCCACCAAACTGAGGGTGAATTAGATCATCACGTTTAACGTAAAGGTGAATCCTGGCGTGTTCAAGAAAAGGGCTTTGTAATCGCTGTAAGGGGCTATCTGATAATGCGGCATTATTGTAGTTAGAATGCCCTGCTGACAAAGGAGCAATGACCTCAGACAAACGAATTCCAGCTAACGTGCAACCACGTGTATAACAGTGGAATACTCAAAATAAACGACGCGATCGTTATAGATCCAGTGTGTGATCGGGGGGTTGCCAACGGTTTCTGATATGGCAATGGGCTGCCCGTATGTGAATTGAACCTTTTCCATGCTCATGCCGCGTCGTGGAAAATCAAGCAATTGTATTTTTAGTGTTTCACCTGTCTGCATTTCTTTTGCCGGCAACTGTACAACATCACCGCTTTGATATGTTTGTTGGTTTTGCTGCTGCATCATGATATCAACTGAAGAGGGCGTTTTTTGCTGCTCTTCGGGCAAAGCTTCAGGTCGTGTTTTAGATGCAGCTTCTACGGCTTCGCTACTGGATTCATTGATGAAATCGCTGTCTTCTGCCATGGCTGGACGGTTGGCGAAGGTAGCGGGTGAAGACAGCAGTGTAACAGTGAACAGGGCAAAACTTAGCGAGTTGCGGCGGATTGTTATGTTTGCCTTTTTTGTGAGTAAATGGTTCATGAGCATGCCATACAACAGTTGGTTTTTTTATATTACCTGTAAGTGTAGCAGCAGAATATAAAAGTGTTGGTAAGGTATTAATTATTCATTAAATTTTTTCATCACCAGGCAGGCATTAGTGCCACCGAAACCAAAGTTATTCGACATGGCGAGACTGATATCAACATTGTCCTGACGTTCAGTAACAATGGGCATATCAACGGCCGTTTCATCCATGGTTTCGATGTTCGCCGATGCCTGAATAAAGTCATGTTGCATCATTAACATCGTGTAAATGGCTTCCTGCGCACCTGAAGCACCGAGGGAATGGCCGGCCAGTGACTTACTGGAGCTGATGGCTGGAGTATTGTCGCCGAAGGTCTGTTTAATGGCATAAAGCTCTTTTGAATCGCCTACAGGTGTGCTGGTACCATGAGAATTAATGTAATCCAGGTTTTCATCAATGCCCTGCATCGCCATTTGCATGCAACGGATAGCGCCTTCACCGGACGGAGCAACCATATCGACACCATCTGAGGTTGCGCCATAACCCACGATTTCTGCATAGATGGGTGCACCGCGTTTGAGTGCGTGTTCGAGTTCTTCAACAACAACACAGGCACCGCCGCCTGCAATAACAAAACCATCGCGGTCAGCATCATAGGTGCGCGAAGCTTTTTCAGGAGTCTCATTATATTTGGTTGAGAGTGCGCCCATGGCATCAAACATCATGCTGAGTGACCAGTGTTCTTCTTCGCCACCGCCGGCAAATATGATGTCCTGCTTGCCCATCTGAATTAATTCGTAGGCATTACCAATACAGTGTGTGCTGGTTGCGCAGGCCGAGCTGATTGAGTAGTTAACGCCTTTTATGTGAAAGGGTGTAGCCAGGCAGGCGGAAACAGTACTGGCCATAGTGCGGGGCACCATGTATGGACCCACGCGGCGAATACCTTTTTCTCTAAGAATGTCTGCAGCTTCGACCTGGTTGGCTGATGATCCGCCACCGGAACCCATGATAATACCGGTGCGAATATTTGAAACCTGACTGTCATCCAGTTTGGCGTCTGCTATCGCTTGCTGCATGGAGATATAGCCGAACGCTGCAGCATCACCCATAAAACGTTTTACTTTGCGATCAATAAAGTCATCAATATTGATATCAATACTGCCGGCAACATGACTACGCATCCCGACATCAGCATAGTCCTGTTTGAATTTAATGCCAGATCGACCCTGTTGTAGTGAGTCCAGTACGGCATTTTTATCATTGCCGAGACAGGACACTATTCCGATTCCAGAAATTACTACTCGTTTCATTACAATACCTTAAAAACTCTCTGTTGAAGTAAATAGACCAACACGTAAATTCTTTGCTGCATAGATTTTGCGGCCATCAATCGACATGGTTGCATCAGCAATTCCCATAACCAGTCCACGCGCGATAACACGTTTAAGATCGATCTGATATTGAACCATTTTTCCCGTGGGTAGAACCTGACCGGTAAATTTGACTTCGCCTACACCTAATGCTCGGCCACGACCGGGGTGTCCCATCCAGCCTAGATAAAAGCCAACAAGCTGCCACATAGCATCCAGGCCAAGGCAGCCGGGCATTACCGGATCGTTTTTAAAGTGACATTCAAAAAACCACAAGTCGGGATGTATATCCAGCTCAGCTTGAATTTCACCTTTGTTGTATGCGCCGCCACTGTCAGCTATACGGGAAATGCGGTCCAGCATTAACATATTGGGTGCTGGTAATTGTGCATTGCCGGGGCCGAACAGTTCACCTCTACTACAGGTTAGCAATTCTTCGTAGCTATATGAGCTGGGTCGAACGGTTGTTTCCTCTTCCGCAGGCATAATGTATCTCGGTTGGGTTGTCTGTTAAATTAAAATTTCAGCAAGTTATCGATTTTATCTGAAAATCCTGTACGATGAAATGATTTTGAGTCGTACTATAAGGAGTATTACGCAAAGATGGAAGATTTACTGTTTATAATTCTGATTTTAGCCGTTATCTGGTACTGGTGGGATACACAGCAGTGTAATGAGATGGCGTTGGCGGTGTGTAAGCAAAAGTGTATAAATGCTGGTTTGCAGCTTTTAGATTCCACAGTTACACGGCAACGCGTGTGGCTGCGAAGAGGTTCTTCCGGTGGTGTGCAGATATGCCGTTTATACAGTTTTGAATATTATAACGACAGGATATCCCGCGTAGAGGTCTCAGCAATTGCTCGCTCAGAATTTGGTGAGCGGCAACAGGGTTATATTGTTTTGATAGGCAAGCAGGTGGTGGAAACAAAATTGCCGCATGAAGATATTGAAACCGGGCAACACTGAAAACTGCCCTGCTCTTTTAGCCGACCCACAAGGCAAGGATTGTTCCTACAATCCTATTGCATTTCCACCATCCATGGCGGTCAGATGTGGGAAGTGCGGAAAATGCAATATGTCCATGGATGGACATAACCGCATCGCCATCCCTGGCTCCTTGCGGAATACGACCACCACGGATGGTGGAAGTGCAGATATTGCAGGAGCAAATATCAGCCTGTCCATCCATGGACATAACCGCACCGCCATCCCTGGCTCCTTGCGGAATACTGTCCATCCATGGACATAAAAAAGCCGATAAATCGGCTTTTTTACTGGCTTATGTTTTAGCGTCCTTAATAGGTGAAAAAACGTTTATCAAAGCGAAGCCTGGCTGCATGGGGTTCGCCATCAGGCGTTATTTTTATATCAAACTTAAGGAATTCGCCATCACTGATTGTTGTGTTAGCCAGGTAATAAATGGCATTTCCTTCAGTGATTTCCTTGAATTCCAGATTTTTTAGTTGTCCGGTTAAATTGCTGGCATGCCCTGTTACTTTTGAACTTGTGGGTTTACCGGTGGTGTCCATGACTTTTTTTAACACAGCAATATTGATAAGAACACGGTTGTTCGCGCGTGTCAGGCCATATTGTTTGGCGACTTCAGGTGAAATTGTGTCGCTTCTGAACGCATTGTAATGTATTACGTAATCACCAAATTCTTTCGAGTTTTCAGCGTAACTGTTCATGCTTGCTAGCGATAAAGCAGAGATAAATAATAACTTAAAAAGGTTGTTAATTAGAGTGTGCATAGGTTCTCCTCGTGGTGCGTCTTTATTGTTGTCATTATTTGTGACTTTAATAGTTATGTATATAATTTAGGTTAAAATAGTAAACCGGTTATATACAGTCTTTTCAGGAAAAACACCATTTTTAATGGTGTTTTTATTCATTCATCAATTAATAAATGCCATTACTGTAGATAGTATTACGCTTACGGTAACGAAACAACTGTTATTTAGCGTTTTTGATTATTTCCAGTAAGTGCTGGCCTACGCAGCGAAAACGCCAGCCCTGCATAATGTTTAATTGATATTGTTGAGTTTCAGCTTGCGCATTATCGCGCTGTTTATAGAGTATTATCAGTTTTTCCAGTTCTTTTCTCGAGCATAAAACCGCACTTGAGATCCCCAGTTTTTCAGCCTGATTAGTGATGCATTGCTGTAGGTTTTTCAGTAAGGCTTTCTGTTGATTGTCTAAAACATTAAATCGGTTGTCTGGCCATTCACTTTCCGGACATAGTAAAGCAGTTTGTATCGATTCAAATAATTGTTGCTTTTCTTGATCATTAAAATGGTAGTTGCGGTCTATATGTGTGTTGAGAGCACGGGTATTTTCAGGCGGCTCAATCGCAAGCTGGATAATTATTTCATCAGATAAAATTTTTCTACGCGTTTTGTCTTTTTTTTGCGCAAGGTGTTCGCGCCATACCGCTATTGATTGCACGATAGCCAGTTTACATTTATTTAATTTTGCTGCGCCTTTAACGCGCATCCAGAGTTTATCGGTGACGGGTAGAAAATTATTTTGATCGTTTAATAATGTTGACGACTCCTCATCAAACCAGGTTTTTCTGCCGGCATTGTGTAGTTTTTCATCAAGTAATGCATGTAGCTGGTACAGATAAAAAACATCATCACCAGCATATTGTATTTGGTTTTCAGTCAGTGGGCGTTGTAACCAGTTGGTTCGGGTTTGTGATTTGTCCAGCTGCATACCGAGTTCGTTTTCAACCAATGAGGCATAACCAATCTGATGATTTTCGGATAACAGGGCATTGGCAATTTGTGTATCATATATTGCGCCAGGGGCTTCACCAAGATAATAAAATAATACTTCCAGATCCTGTGAGCAGGAGTGGAATATTTTTGTGATATTGTTATCGAGTAAAAGTTTTTTCAATGCAGGTTTGGCATCAAAGGCTAATGGATCAATACAGGCTACAATTGAGTCTGTGGCAATTTGCACCAGTGCAAGTTGCGGGTAATAAGTTGTTTCACGAAAAAATTCTGTATCAACAGCAATTAAGGTTTCATTGTCTAATCGTTTAAGCAGTGCATCCATTTCGCTGGATGATTCAATTAATTCAGGTGTCATTTAGCAGTGAATAGTAATAGCAGGCATCAGGATTTGGCTTGAAGTAGTTCAATTTCGTAACCATCAGGATCAGCGACGAATGCCAGTAACGTCGTGCCTGCATTCATCGGGCCTGGCTGGCGAATTATTTTTCCACCTGCAGCATGTATTTTTTCAGCGGCCTGATAAACATCATCGACTTCAATAGCAAGGTGGCCAAAACCTGAACCGATATCATAGTGATCGGTATCCCAATTGTAGGTGAGCTCCAGGGCTGTATGATGTTTTTCATCACCGTAACCGAGAAAAGCGAGGGTGAATTTCCCCTCCGGGTAATCTTTCTGGCGTAATAAAGTCATGCCTAGAATTTCAGTATAAAACTGTATGGAATTTTGCAAATTGCCAACGCGTAACATGGTATGCAGTAATCTCATGATAATCTTTGTGATAGTTAGGACTTATGGATATCTTAACTTATAATGGAAAAATAATAATGTTTAAAAGCTCTTCCTGATATTGGAGACTAAAATTATGGATTTTGCATTTAACGCCAAAACCTTCAGAGATCTGTTTCATAATGCAATGGCAAAATACCTGGAAGATGAAGAAGCAGTGCACGATCAGAACGAGTTTAATTCACCTCATGATTTACTTGCAGCCATGGATCAGGCAATCGATGTGATGGCAAGAGCCGATGCCGACAGTGCCGTGCAAAACGATATGAGCGCAGAAAGTATGGGTCTGCTGGAGGAAAAAGATATAAGCAAAATAGGGAGCTATGTGCTTGATATACTTGAGGCTACGGTGTCTTATGTGCAAAATAAAACGGCTGAGCAGAATCGTGATTTATTGCGTTTGAGTTTACCTGTATCATTATGGATAGCTCGTCACGGTGGTAAATTGTCACAAATTGATATGGTGGTTAATTCACTGGCTGGGTATGCTAATGAAATAACAGAGCCTCACATGCTGGCGGATTTAGCGGGTATTATTAAAGAAGTTATTGATGCCTGTGACAATGAAATTCGTCGTGATGTTGAACAGACGAATATGATGCGACCGTGGCGCATTTTAAATTTGAATTACGGCATTGTTGCAACCCGCAGTCATAATCCTGAGTTAACTGAACAGGCGTACGATAGTTTGGTGAAAAACTTACCGCATGATGCGCGTCAATTTTTCAAAGAGGGCATGCAGCAAATGGATATTATTGGCTATCCGGATGAAGTGCGTAAAGTGGTTGAGCGTTACAATAAAATGTGGGGATCGGAGAGTTCATTGCATTAAAAGAATTTTTTTACCGCAGAGGCGCGGAGACGCAGAGAAAAACATCTTTTATTGTTAACTGCGCTCAAAGCGCAGTTAACAATAAAAGATGTTTTTCTCTGCGTCTCCGCGCCTCTGCGGTTAATCTAATGTTTTTAAAGTTTTATGTTTTGTACGGATAAAGTCCTGATGTGGCACATGTAATAAATCTGCCAGGCGCCGCAATAAATGTTCTTCATATTTGTCCAGATCGCCATCGGCATATGCCAGTTGCCACAAGTCTTCAACAAGTTTTATTTTTTGTTGTTGTGTGTAATGTTCGTTGAGTAAAGACGTGAAAGCGTAATAGTCTGTGGCTTCATGTTTTTCATTATGAGCAAGATTGATTAATGCTTCTATTTCATCGGGGTCCAGCTCAAAGCGTTGTTTCAGTAACTGCCGTAATTTTTCGTCTTCTTCTGCAGTAACCTGTTCATCCACATGTAACATTTCTACCATTAAAGCGGCGGTGGCCATTTGCAAGCGACGCTCAAGAGGTATTTTGTCTTTTGTGTCCGCGCTTAGGTATTGATCAAAAAACTGTTGTAATTTTGTAAGCATATGGAGTAGTAGTGCGGTTTATTAAAGGTTATCAGGGGGATTATTTAAGCGGGATTCATTTAGCAGGCCTAGCGCAGTTTCAACTTGCCGCTCACTAAAACCGTTTAATTGATATTGGCCAATTAGCAGTATCGGTACGGCGCCTGCTCCGTGTTGCTGATAAAGCTGTTTTCCGATGGTTGTGTTTTCCATGTCGTATTCGCAGTAATGGATTTTGTTCTGCTGAAAATATTTTTTGGCGCGGTAACAGTAGCTGCACCACCAGGCGCCTAACATAATGACATCGGGTTTGCTGGCAATGATTTGTGGAGTGCAGTCAATGGTATTGACGACTTCATGTTGTTTGAAAACAATTAACACAAAGAAAAGGAACATGATGACAAATAAACCCATACCCATGCCTTTACGTCTTCGGCCTTTGTGTTCTGGTTCTGTATTGTTATTTTTGCTGTTTTCAGTTTGCTCATTCATGGTTAATTAAATTATCGCCCTGATACTGACTGCCGCAAACGTTGTTTAACCGACATTCCTCGCCCCATATATGATGCGGATAGAGGCGCCACCTGTCGCTACCAGACCGTGTCCTTAGCAGGAGTAGCAACTATGATCGGGTTAGCACCAACCCGCGATCCCTGGATGTTGATTTATCAGGGAGGCGGGTTTATAGCGGGTTAATAATAGACCCGAACTAAACTAGCAAGTTCAGTGCTTGCAGCTTAGGGCCCTGGATTAGTAAAAATCTCGCTTTTGTCTCTGAAACTGTCGTAGTTGAGACATAAAGTGACGGCGATAGTAAATGACAGCACTGGAACCATTGGCTTTTACATCAATAATTTTCCAGTTGTTTTCATCGCGGCGCATACGAAATTCCAGGCGAACGGGAAGTGTGTCGGGTCGGTAGACATTGGCGCTGACAAAAGCTTCAGTCTGTCCACGATAACGTGCAGGAGAGAATCTAACTCGTGTGTTTTTTGCATCAAAGCTTCCCAGATGTTTTGACAGGCTGGATAAAAAGGTTTCGCGTAATTTGCGCTGGAAGTCGGCTTTGTCTTCTTTTGTCATGTTGCGTGCATATTGGCCGGTGATCCAGTGAGACATATTATTGAAGTCAAAATGAGGAATGATCTCATTTTCAATAAAACCGCGAAGCTGTATCGGGTTAATCTTGTCTGAGTTGCTACTGAAGGTGGTTATTTTACTCAGTGCTGTTTTAATGACGTAAGTGGGATCAGCAGGAGCAACGTCTTGCGAGGTGGCGTCTGTAGGATAAGCAAAAGACCACGATGAGGCAAGAAATAGCGTGGCAAAAGTAATGAGACGTAGCACCTGAATTTTCCCAGGTATAATTTGTGGGTGTTGAGTCATGATATGTGGTTACCTGTGTTATTGTTATATGGACACTCACGTAATCACTGTAAGGTGAGGTGAATGGTGACGTTATAATAACAGGAATATGTTGTGAAACAACTACTGACTTAGTGGGGAAGCGCTAATCAAATCACGCAGAGATTTCCTAGTAAAATTTATGGCGTGCGATGCGTTTTATTTTAACATCACCGGTTTTGCCAAATATGGTTACCCGGGTAATGATGGGTGAATTACCCTGGCAGTAAACTTCAAAGGGAGTACGCTCATTGATATCAATGCCGTCATGACTTATGGTGAATGCAGAAGATATTGAGGCGCCACAGGCGTCACTTGAATTTTGACTGAAAATCTGAGGTTCAAGTGTGATGGTGTATTCACCGGAGCTGAGGGTGCAGGTCCTGATGATTTTTTTTGTTCGAATGATACGGGTATGTGAAGCTCTGCGATCAATTTCAACCAGGTTCCAGGGAGAGTAGGTACCATCTTCATCTGAATAATTATACGATGCGCCTTCAGCGCCTTTGAGCAGGGTATTTGTCAGGGTTATAATATCGGCGTCAGGGTTGCACCTGTAGGTGACTAGCGGGTAGATAGTTTCGTCCGCAGTAGCGCCAGCCGTATACGTCGTGGTCGCAAAGAAAAGTATTATTAATCTCAGTTTGCTCATACACTTTAAATTATATGCCGGTTGACTTGATTTAAATCCGGCATGCTCCTGACTATAAATTATAGTTAAAAATCAGGTGTTTTCTTAACTTTTTGATAAATCAGGTATTAGCTAGAGAGAAAACACTAATCCGGATCGGGCTATTCCTGATAATAATAGTCGTATTTTTGCAACAGTCCTCTCATGAATGTCCAGGCTTCGTTGTAAGTGAGGCCGCTTTCTTCTGGAATAACAATTTTTATATACAGTTTTTTCGGGTATTTCTTTTTAAGTTTATCGAGTTTGCTTTGGAGCTGCTTGTTAGTAACGACGGTGTAGTTTTCCTGACCGGAATCTTTAAACCGTATGCGCTCTTTGCCATTAACACGTTCATAATTAACGCTGACCACATATTTGCCTTTGGCCATGCGTGCGGGTTTTATTAATTTATCGTATTTAACTTTTAATGAACCAAAGTCATCTTCAAGGCTGGACAGCTTGCGTGACTGGTCATCACGCTCCTGGGTGATGATGATGATCTTCTGGCGTTCTTCATTTAGCGCATTTTGTTTTTGCTCGAGATCAATATTTAGTTGAGTTTGCTTGTCCTGGAGGGCAGTGAGCTGTGAGTTTAAACTGGCAATCTGATTTTCATTGTTATTAACAGAATTTTTTAACTGTGCATTTTCGGATAACATGATAACTATTTGTCTGTCTTTATCGTCAAGTTCAACATGTAGTTGATCGGCCTGCTCACTGGCCTGTAATAATTGCATGCGCAACATGGAAATTTCGTTTTGCGCCTGTGCCAGTTGTTCTTCGAGCGTGGCATTTTCCTGCGAAGCATCGTGGATGATTTTCTCAGCCTGTTCTTCGGCAGCCATGCTATTGCGCAACTGGTCCAGCAATTCCCAGTTTTTTACCATCAATAACATTGAAGTAAGCAGAAAAATGATGACTACGACCATCATAATGTCGGTAAATGATGGCCAGAAACTTTCGCTACTTAAATGGCTTCGACGCAGATCAACAAATTCTTCGTTCACAATAAATTCCCGGTGTGCTCTAGTCTGCGATTAATCTGATGTCAGGCGGAAGCCATCACGTAACAGCGATTTGATTTCATCAATATCGCCGCTTAATCGCATCAGGCTTTCATCATTATTGCCGGCTAGCGCCTTAAGGTTACGACCGGCTTCAGCAAAATCTGCCTGCGTATTTGCCAGAACACGGGCAGCGTCATGTAAAGCTTTTACCAGGTTGCCGACTTCATGCAACATGCTATCGGTCTGGTAGGTAAAGCGAGGCATGATGTAAAGTGTGGTTGCCTGTTCGATGCCGCTTAACAGTTCAGTCTGAACATCGGTGAGCTTCATGTAGAAATAACCGAAGAATAAATAACAGATAATGGCCGTAGCCGTGGTTGAAAGTGCGGTTGACATACCGTGGATGACAATGCTCATGCCACTAATACCATCAGCGCTGTCAATAATGTCGGACGCACCGAGCAGGGCAATGGATAAAGAAATGATGGTGCCAAATACACCGGTAAGAATTAAAATGTTACTGATAAAACGCGGCAAGCTTAATCGCGTGCTTTCGGTCGCTGACAGCGTCGATGCCAGCGCACTGTGGTTAACGGCAACATTGTGCTTGCTAATTTCCAGTACTGAGAGGTAGCGGTTATAAATCAGACTTTTTTTATTGATACGCTGTGTTGGTAGCGTTTCATCACTTTGTACATTATGGATGAAACGAACTAATGCATTTTCCTCCCTGCTATAGCGCAAAAGCAGAGTTATAAGACGAACTAAGCCAATGAGGAACAGTGAGAGAATACTGCCGTTAACGATATAGCCGGTATTTGTTGCCTGATTTTTTATATAAAAATTTATTAAAAACTCATGATTGATCAGTAGGAAAAAACCAGTCAGCAGCGATAGCATCAGAAACTGAAATAAAATACTGCGGCTGTAATTTGTTTTGTACTGAACCATATCCGTGCCTGCTTTTACATTTAAAAATGAATGTTAATAATGATGGGTTTTTGAAGGTTGCCAATTGTACGCTTTTATAGCTAGATATTCATTAGTAGAAAGTGATATAAAAAAGATCAAAAGATATATAAAACAAAAGCTTGTCAATAAGGACTGTGGATTGTTCAGGCTTTTTTTTATGTTTTTCCCGGTCCAAAATTTATTCCGATAGACAGGCGGGACTCAGTACTGTTGTTTTTACTCACTTCATGGCGTATGTCAGGTTTGAAAAAAATGAAATCTCCGGTTCTGGATGTTATTTCTATTTTTTTTTCGCTGCCACTTTTCGTGTCCTGGTAAATGATTAAATTTCCTGAATCTTCAGGCACATAAACGTAATATACGGCTGACAGCAATTCATCATCATCATCGTGTGTATGTAATGTAGTGGTCGCGCCAGGTGGCATGTAATTAAACCAGTAACCAGCACGTAAATTTTGTCTGCCAAGGATGTTTTCTGCCATTGATACGGCTTCATTGATTAACAGTTTCAACTGCGGGATGTGTTGTTCATTTAAATAGATATTTTCATAACGGTCACCAAATAAATGCGTTTTACGAACGCCATCTTTGTTCTGCTGGAGCAGGAATCCTTGATGAATATCTGCATTTATATGCGAGGCGATTTTGGATGATATTTTTTGAAAAGCAGGCATAAGTAACGGGTTTTAAAATTAGGGCGCTATGGTTGTGTCATTTCTTATATTACCCGCGAAAAACGATTATTATTTTTTTCCTGGAGATAGCGATCAAACTGCATACATATTGAGCGCGCCAGCAAGCGCCCGCTGGTGGTGATGGTTATTTTTGTTTTTTCAATATTCAGCAATCCATCGTCCGCCATTTTCCGTAAATTCTCCATGGAAGATTTGAAATATTGTTTAAAATCAATCCCCCATTTTTTTTCCAGTTGTGTAATATCCAGACTGTTATTACACATCAGTTGATTAATTATTTCACGGCGTAAAATATCGTCATTTTCAAGTTCAATGCCGCGAAAAACAGGGATTTTATTCTGCTTTAAATAGCTTTCATATTCATCAATTGTGCGCACGTTCTGGCTGTAATTATCGCCAATACGGCTAATTGCTGTAACGCCCATGGCAATCATGTCACAATCTGCATGGGTTGAATAACCCTGGAAATTTCGATGTAAGCTGCCTTCCTGTTGTGCTTTTACCAGGGCATCAGATGCTTTGGCAAAATGATCCATACCGATGTATACATAACCCGCATCCTGTAATTTGTCGATACACAGCTGCAGGATATTCAATTTTTCTTCTGCAGATGGCAGTTCCTCTTCACTAATTCGGCGTTGCGGCTTAAACATTTCGGGTAAATGTGCATAGTTATAAATAGCAATGCGGTCCGGGTTTAACTCAATCGTTGTATCCAGTGTTTTTGAAAAACTGTGCACGCTCTGCTTAGGCAGGCCGTACATTAAATCAATATTGATTGATTGATAGAGTAGCTTTCGTGAATCGACGATGTGTTGTTTGATCTGTTCATTTGATTGCACACGGTTAACCGCTTGTTGAACATCACTATCAAAATCCTGTACACCAAAACTGATTCGGTTGAAGCCAAGATTGTTTAAATTTTTTAAGCGTTGCTGGTCAACGGTGCGCGGGTCGACTTCGATGCCGAATTCAACTTCATTGTCAGCAGGCACATTAAAATTGTCGCGAAGGCATTCAATGATTTCGTAAATTTCTTTATCACTCAAAAAAGTGGGTGTGCCGCCACCCCAGTGTATTTGTGTGACTACTCTGTCTTTTGCAAACAGGGCTCCCTGTAATTTGATCTCCTGTTTGAGTAAATCGATATAGTGAGCAGCTTTAGACTTGTCTTTGGTGATGACTTTACTGCAGCCACAGTAATAACAAATAGTATCGCAGAAAGGAATGTGCAGATACAGCGAAAGAGGAGAAGGGATAGGATCCTCATTGCTGTGTTTAACTCCGTCCAGATAATCCTCTAAATTAAACTCTGAAGTGAACTGAACGGCGGTTGGATAAGATGTATAGCGAGGCCCAAACGTGTCGTAACGACGTATTAAATCTTTATCAAAGACTACTTTATTGTTCATAAGCTACAAGTTATATAATTAGAAAAAAGGAATATCCAAGAGTGTAATGCTATGAAATAAAGTGTTTTGCTTGTATGACATACATCAAAATACTGGCTGATTAGAAATGGAGATGATTTTATTGTGTTCACAAATTGATAGCCTGTGATTAGGTTGGAGATAACTTATTGATAATTCAGGCATAAACTATATGTTTTAAATCTTCGATGAGAATTTCTTTATCTTTTTTGTTGAGAAAAGAGCCTAATTCGAGCTCTTTGCCGTGGGAGCGAATAAATATCTGTTTTGGAAAACCGCGGGTAACAGGTTTTTTTACAAATATTTTTGCCCACATACGATGGTATTTCCAGGTTTTTTCGGCGTGGTAACAGCCGCGCTCAACAATGACGGAGTTTTCATCGAAAGTAATGACTTCTGTATTGATATTCGCGCGCAACCGTAAGTATAAACAGATAAAAAGAAAGCCAATTTCGAGAACAGCAAAGGGGAAAACCACCCATAACCCCTGTAGGGCCAGATAGGTGGAAAGACAAAAAGCGATAAATGCCAGAGAGGCAACAAGCTGCATATTAAATTTCCAGCTTGAAGAATTGTTCGGCCTGAGCACAATGACAGCCAAGCCGGTATTTTTATTGATGCTGGTTTCGACCATAATGCGCTTAACCTATTGTAGAAACAATTTCATTATAGCATTACCCATTTTGCTTTTTTGCTGACGAAAAAGGAATTCTGGCTAAACGAGCATTGTCGACACTGAGCAGACAGTCAATTTTTTAAAGGCAATAGTCCACGGATGAACGCAGATGAACACAGATGAACACAGATAAAAAACATTAGTTATTTGATGACATCCTGAGCACTAGTGAAGGGTCTTGAGACGGTTACACCATAATAACGTGGTGAACAAGATCCTTCCATTACGCTACGCTCCAGTCAGGATGACAAAAATAAACATTTCTTGTTTTTATCTGTGTTCATCTGCGTTCATCTGCGGAAAAAATGTTTTTGTTTGTGTGTCCATTCATGGCCGATTTTTCCCTGCCAGGCATGGACTTGATATGTTACAACTTGTGTTTTTTTAGCCGGTACAAAAAAGCGTCCCGGCTTAGGCCGAGCAATTTGGCAGCTTTTGATTTATTACCGTTTGAATGTTCAAGTGCTTGTTTTATTAGATCAATTTCTAGTGATTCCATATCTATGCCGTGTTCTGGCAGGGTGTATCCGGTATCACTTAATGGCTTACTTTGCCGGATATCAAAAGGCAGGTTGTCTTTATTGATTACTTCCCCGGGTAAGAGCGCTGAGACGTGCTCGCAAACGTTTTTTAGTTCACGAATATTGCCCGGCCAGGCATAGTGTTTTAACTGATTGAGCGCATCCTGACTGAATGTACATGGCTTGGTGTTGTTGTTTTGCGCTGCCTGCTGCAAGAAATGTTTTGCCAGTTCGGGAATATCACGCCGACGTTCGCGTAAACTGGGAAGTCTTAGAGTGACCACGCTAAGGCGATAAAATAGATCCTGACGGAACTTGCCTTCATTCATCAGTTGCAGCAGGTTGTGATTGGTGGCAGCTAAAATTCTGACATCGACCTTTTCTAGCTGGTGTGAGCCAACGCGCTGGCACTCGCCGTTTTCAACAAAACGCAATAATTTAGCCTGCAGTGAGAGTGGCAGTTCACCAATCTCATCGAGAAAAAGTGTGCCGTCATGTGCTTTTTGTATGTAGCCGTCTCTTCTTTCATCGGCACCGGTAAATGCCCCTTTTTCATGTCCGAATAATAATGACTCGATCAGCTCTGCAGGCAGAGCTGCGCAATTGATGATAACAAATGGCTGATTTGCACGTTTACTGCTTTTTTGTAAGGCCTGTGCCATAAGTTCTTTGCCGGTACCCGTTTCCCCTTCGATCAGGATGTGCACATCGGCAGCGGCAGCGATCTGTGCTGTACGTATGACCGCATCTAAAGCGGGTGAATGCCCGATAATAGAACTGAATGCGTCAGTATTACTAAAATTAAACATGCTAATTCAATCGCTACAGGTTCAATAGACTAATGGTGGTTATGTTCCATAGGAATAAATAAACTGCCAATGGCCATAGCTATGATGAGTAGTCCAACAAGTTGTCTGGCTCGTGTCGAGTGCGCAAAACGGGTGATCCATGAGGTCATGAATCCTGCTGTAATCAATGTCGGTAGGGTTCCTAAACCAAATGCCAGCATGGTAAGCGCGCCATTAATAGCATCACCGGCGGTTAACGCCCAGATCAGCACAAAGTAAACCAGCCCACAGGGCAGCCAGCCCCAGATAAGTCCATAAGCCAATGCTTTGGGTATTGACGCGACAGGCACAAGTTTTCTACCAATGGGTTCAATGCGCTTCCACACTGGGATCCCCATTTTTTCGACACTGGCCAGTTGCGGCAACCAGCCAGTTAGATAGAGGCCGATGGCGACCATCATAGAGACACCAATTATTCTTAAAATGGCGTGTCCCTGATCAAATCCGGCAGATTGTAATACGCTGGTGCCTACTGCCCCGGCAATTAATCCGGCAACACTGTAGCTGAGCAGTCGTCCAATGTTATATGAAAGCACGAATGTGAACAGCTTTGGTTTATTATTTCGTATTTCAATGGGCAGGCTCAGGCTTAACGCACCGATAATACCGCCGCACATGCCAATGCAGTGCATGGTGCTGAAGAAACCTAGCAAAAAGGCCGAGCTCAGGCTGACTGGATCATCCATAGGTGTTACCGAATAGTGTTTTAGTGATAATTTTTAATTTGCTTATTAGTAGCGATCAGATGTTGAAGGCTCAGCGGACGCTAGTTCAGTGCCTGCTGCTACAGAAGTATTTGAGTCACAACCGGTGCTTAGTAATGCCAGGCCAGGTGTGGTGGTGAAAAGTGCTTTCATTTTGAATCTCTGTGTATTAAAACGATGAATAGTTTGGAAAATAATAATTTCACTTTACATTATTCATTGAGTTTTGCCCACATGTCGTATTCGTCAGTGTCAGTAATGGTAACCTGTGTGATTTCACCCACCTGAAGGTTATTACTTTCGGGCCTGTTTGTCGGTATGGCAATATAAACCAGGCCATCGATATCGGGCGCATCAGATGTGGTGCGAGCAATAATCATGTTTTCTGAGGTATCAATAGCATCGATAATCACATCACGTGTTTTACCGATGTTCCGCTTTAATTTGTTTGCGCTAATACCTGCCTGTTTTTTCATGAAACGTGCAACACGTTCCTGTTTAACTTCTTCTGCTACGGCGCCGTCCAGTTCATTCGCTTTGGCGCCCTCGACATCAGAATAAGCAAAGCAGCCAACCCGGTCGAGTTGTGCTGCATCGAGAAAATCGAGCAGTTGCTCAAAATCTTCTTCTGTTTCGCCGGGAAAGCCAGCAATAAAGGTGCTGCGTATGGTTATATCCGGACATATCTCACGCCATTGATTGATGCGTTGTAAGGTGTTTTCGGAAGAAGCCGGGCGCTTCATGGCTTTCAATATTCTGGGGCTGGCATGCTGAAATGGAATGTCCAGATAAGGCAGGATCTTACCTTCTGCCATTAATGGAATGATTTCATTGACATGCGGGTAGGGGTAGACATAATGCAGGCGTACCCAGATACCGAACTGGCTTAATGCTTCGCATAATTCAGTCATGCGGGTTTTTACCGGCATGCCGTTATAAAACTCAGTTTTGTATTTAACGTCAACACCGTAAGCACTGGTGTCCTGTGAAACCACCAGTAATTCTTTTACACCAGCGGCGGCCAGACGTTCTGCTTCGACTAAAACGTCATTTACCGGACGACTGACCAGGTCACCGCGCAAAGATGGAATAATGCAGAAGGTGCAACGATGATTGCAGCCCTCCGATATTTTTAAATAAGCATAATGCCTGGGAGTAAGTCGAATACCCTGTGGCGGCACCAGGTCAAGGAATGGATCGTGTTCTGCCGGCAGGTGTTGATGAATGGCTTTCATTACTTCGTCAGTGGCATGGGGGCCAGTAACGGCAAGCACACTGGGATGAGTCTGCTGAACAATATCACCTTTTGCGCCAAGGCAGCCAGTGACGATGACTTTGCCGTTCTCATTCAGTGCTTCACCAATAGCGTCTAAAGATTCTTCCACGGCAGCATCGATAAAACCGCAGGTATTGACTACAACCAGATCAGCATCTTCATAACTGGGTACAATTTTGTAACCCTCTGCGCGAAGTTGTGTGAGAATGTGTTCTGAGTCGACAGTGGCTTTAGGGCAGCCAAGACTGACGAAACCGATGCAGTGTGGTGTTTTAGTAGCGTTTGTAGACATGTAAGGTTTGTTTGTGTAAAAGGTGGTATTTTACATTAAATGAGAAATGATAAGTTGCAAGTTATAAGTTGTAAGAAAGAGCATGCAGAAGGTCTGGTTTTTAATTTTTAATACTGCTGCCCCGTTAACTTTGCTGAGTTGTCTACAACTCTTACACTGTATGAACAAGGCAATATTTATACTATCCGAGAGATGAATTGGGATCCGTCGCATGAGACACGCTGTCCATGAAGATTAAAACATGGCGTCCATGTACGCTCGGATGCCGCGTCCGACCAGCATGGACGGTGGAAGTGCAGGTTTTGCATATGTCCATGGATGGACGGGAGTTAGGACAACGCAGGAGCAGTTGTCGAGGAGCAAAAACCTGCCATGCGGCATCCGGTCTCAGACAATGGATCCCATTCCATGCCTCTAACAGTTAACGGGGCAGCAGTTGATTTTTAACACTATTTTATGAATGAAGAACGTTTCGGTTCTCTCGCTCGCCTTTATGGCGTTGAGGAGCTTCAAAAAATTCAAAAAGCCCATATTTGTGTGATCGGTATCGGTGGTGTTGGTTCCTGGGTGGTTGAGGCATTAGCGCGCTCTGGCGTTCAGCGGCTGAGCTTAATTGACGGTGATGATATCTCTCGCAGCAATGTCAACCGGCAGTGTCATACATTGGAGTCAACCATAGGGAAAATGAAAACTGAGGTTATGAAACAGCGTGTACTGGACATTAATCCCGGTTGTTACGTGCAAACAGAAGAGCGCTATCTAAATGGCGATAATGTTTTTGATTTGTTGTTAGCAGATGTCTCGCAGCCTTTTGATTGTGTTATCGATGCAATTGACCGCATCAAACACAAGGCGCTTATTATTTATTTTTGTAAGCGAAACAAACTGCCCGTGGTAACAACAGGTGGTGCTGGCGGTCTGCTTGATCCATCGCTGATAGAAGTGAAAGATTTATCTCGCACATGGAATGACCCGCTGGCTGCATCCGTGCGTCTGGCATTGCGACAAGTGCATAACTTTGCACGTAATCCAAAACGCAGTTTTGGCGTGCCCTGTGTTTATTCTACAGAACAGCAACGTTATCCGGATAAAGAAGGCAATGTTGGTTATCAGAAACCGGGCGTGGCCGGATTGTCACTGGACTGTAGTTTTGGTTATGGTTCGTCGGTAATGGTGACTGGCAGTTTTGGATTTGTTGCAGCAGCAAAAGCAATCGAGCTTGTGCTGAAGAAATAAGGTGAAATTGAGATAGTGCATCCTGCAGCCAGTTTGAGATGATAAGGTACACCCCGGTACTTTACCTAAAATAAGAACACCGGATGCAACTTAAAACCGTCCTGAATCGCGTGCAAAAAATACAGGTCTTTTGCTTTAACTAAGCAGCGATTTTTTAACCAATCCGTAATTCTTCCATAAAATAACAAACACAATCCTGTCTTATGGCTTTTTCCTGGCTGGTAAACATGGCTAATGTAATTGGCTTCTTAAATAAAAGCTTATTGTCCTGCCGTTCGATATATTCATCTGTTATATCTTCGTGACTTTCACTGTTTACAATGATCATTTTTTCTTTATTTGAGTTAATTGAGGCAAATTCAGTACCTGGCTGTATCTGATGAAAGTTTTTTTCTTCTAACTGTGTGTTTAACACGATATTATCAGTGTGCCCACCTATGCTTACCGTTTTTGGAATGGTGACGCGAGCAATGGTATGATAAAGCGTTAGATTATTACTGTTATGCGAGGATAAGTCATCCAGTTGTAATATGTTTTCCAGGTAGCTTAAAGCGTGGTCTTCGCCTGATTTATTACTGGCCTGGCCGCACTCGAGCACAATCGAAGGGCAAAAATCAGAAAAAGCGGATGACTGCACGCCTTTAGGATCGGTGAAGTAAACAGCGATATCACTGAACATTGAAGCAAGCACCAGTCCGTGCGGATTGAGTATATTAATGCAACCATAATGTGGATTTTTTCCGGTATTGTTGTGAATGTCGATGCTGGCAAATGGCTTTCTTTTCTCCATGATATGCGTCACGGTTTGCATCATATCTTTTTCAGCAGAATCGCTGTGGTGACTGCCCGGCCAGATGCGGTTGTAATCATCCTGATTATCCAGCCGTCGTTGATTTACTTTTGCAGCGGCGATATTGCCGATAAAGATGGAAATCGCTCGGGGTAACGGGTTGTTTTGATATTTTTTTAACAGGCGCTGAATAGCATAAAAACCAGTTGTTTCATTACCGTGTAATAATGTGCAGATAAATAAGGGTTGTTTAATAATGCCTTTTAGATGAAAAAGAGTCGGCGCGTCAAGAATGTCAGAAAGTTCTTCAGCTTTTGCGCTAAGAAGCGCTTCGGGTATGTGATTCATTTCGTTTAACATGACATTATCTTGCTGGTAATATTTTATTGGCTGGTCTCAAAATCCCATTCGTGTACAGGTTTTCCAGACATCTGGTTTTTTAGATAGTTTAACGTGAGCTGTGTTCGGTTATCTTGATGCGCATTAAGAAAATTTAATTGCCACTGGCTACCTGTTTTATTTTGTTCAACCCGTTGTTGAATAACACAAAGGTAACGTTGACAGTCGTCCTGGTTAATACCTAACTTATATAAACCTGTTTCGGCTTCAGCAAGTAATTTGTCCAGTATGATTTTTTGCAGGGTATCAGTCTTATTACTAAGCCAGCGGGTTTTATGTTTTAGTCCAACTTGTGCAGCACGGTAAAAGTTATTTTTCGCGTCAGCAAACGACATGGTGAGTTCAGCAGGAGATTCAGTTGTAGCATAATAATGTACCAGTCCATAATAAAACGCGATGTTGGCAATATTATCAATTGTGCTCGGCGCACTTGCACATACACGATGCTCAATGCGTAAGTGCGGCGTGTGGTCTTCGTCAAAACCGATTAATGGCCGATTCCAGCGCCAGATAGTGCCATTGTGCAAACGCAGGTATTTTACTTCGTCAATGGCTGTTTGATATTGCACAGGGAGCAACACCGGGAAGTGGTCAATATTTTCCTGAAAGCATTCATATAGTGATTCGCGAACATAACCTGAGCCAAAGCTGACGCGGTGTACCGGGCCTGAAGCCGCACCTCCATAACCCCCTGTGGCTACTGCCTGCTCAAATACGGGTATGCGTGTTTCCTGCCACAAACGCCGCCCGAATAAACAAGGTGAATTCGTGCTTACCGCAACCATCGGCGCTGAGAGTAAAATAGACGCATTATAATAACGTGCCGCAATATCCTGCGGCACCTGTATATGAATTTGTAATGAGGTGGCAGCAGCTTCCAGCATGACATCTTTATGGCTTACCCGTAAATGTTCTTCTCCATTGATATTTAGCTCAATTTCAACACCATTGCGATGCCGGAGAACCTGTTCGTTGAGCGCCTTGTAACGATTAAGCAGTGATATATTGTTCAGCGTGAGATCGCTATCCTGCAGGGTAGGCAGGATACCGATGCCAAGAATATTTGCATCTAGAGATGCCGCAGTGGTCGAACATTGCTGCCATAGTTTGTCGAGTTTGCTCTCAAATATAGATAAAACATTGTGTGATAATAACTCTGGTTCTACATTGAGTTCAATATTGAATTTTGCCAGCTCCGGGCTTAATAATGTATTGTTTGCCTGTTCAAGAAAAGTTTCATTGATAGCGGCAGGATTGCCTGCCTGATTGATTAACCAGGCTTCAAGTTCATAACCAGCAGTTAAACTGGCTGAAGAAAATTGCTGATTATCAAACCAGTTTTTCAGCAATGCTGTTTCTTCTTTAAGATGAGAAATAAATTGCTGGTAGTCAGATTTATTGAAACGGCTGTATTGTATTTCTTCGCCCATGTGGCTAGTCTAGTCTAAAAGTGCAGTCAGGTGGATGTTGTTTTAAGCCGTGAATATTATAATTTACATATTATTACTTGAAAAATAGAATTTATAAGACATAATAATTGCTAGAAATAGTTGTTTACTTTTTTATATAAAAGTTGTAAAAATACTTAACGGCAAAAGCTTGAGGAGGATTCGAATAAACAAAAAAATGGTGATTTGATTTATTTTACAGATTTATTTAATTAGCTTATTAACTAACTTCCGAGGTGTCTACATGTCGAGAAAGCATGGTCGAGCGAAAAGACAAAAAAATAAATTACAAAAACTAGATTACTTGTCGGAGGATAACGTAGTCATTGATTTCCACTCCTCACCGCACCAAGATTCGTACCACTCCTCCTCTCACTCCCGTCACTCAAACCTCTCCTCAGTAAAACAAGTAAAACCCATCCAGGCAAAAAACAAAGCGCAAGACCTGTTTATGTCTGCTATCAAAACACATACATTAATCTTCGGTTTAGGCCCTGCAGGTACCGGGAAAAGCTACTGTACCGCTGCAATGGCTGCGCAGGCATTAATCTCGGGAGACGCTGATCGTATAATTTTTACACGCCCGGCGGTCGAAGCGGGCAATAGCATGGGCTTTTTGCCTGGAAAACTTGACGAGAAATTTGATCCTTATTTTAGTGCGTTTAAATCGTGCTTGATCAGTAATGCAGGAAAAGGTGTTATTGAGTGTGCGATTAAAAATGGCAATATCACGGTCGAACCACTCGCGTATATGCGAGGTAAAACCTTTAATCGTGCATTTGTTGTACTGGATGAGGCGCAGAACTGTTCTCCGGAAGAAGTCAAAATGTTTATGACGCGGATAGGCAAGCAGTCAACTATTGTTATAAATGGTGACTTAAGTCAGAAAGATATTCGCTGTTACTCAGGTCTGCATGATGCTATTAGTCGTATACATGACGTAAAAGGCGTATATGTGCATGAATTTGATTACCAGGATATCGTTCGCAGCGATATCGTTAAAGATATCATTATGTGTTACGACGATGTAGAGCAAAAGATGCATGAGTATCGCTCAGAGTGTTGAAAATAAACTAAACACAACAAGAAATGTCACCACAGGTTAGGGCATACTGCCCTAATCTGTGGTAGCTAAAACCTTAACTGGCAAATTCCTAAATGACAGCAAACTCAATCACCTGGTTTATACGCAGGTAAAGGTCACAAACCCATAAGCCGACGCTCAGAAATATAGAGTGATATAGCGAAACCGGCCAGTAATACCTTGTCAAGAAATAGCGGCAATCATATTTTTGGTAGGGTGCGCACGGCGCAGCCTGTAAAACCAACAGCTATCGGGACAGCAGTGATAGACATTAATGGTTAAAACTGGCAGATCGGGTCTTCGCTGCTAAAACTAGATATTAATGCGATAGCTTGCGTGACAGGCAACACAATTTTTCATTAAGCTTGATAGTTGTTCTAATACATGATCACGATCGCCCAGATCATCTGCATCCATTGCCAACTGATCAAACTTTGCATGGGTGTCGCCACCTAGTTTTTTGAATTGCAGTGGAAGTTTTCCAACCAGTGTTCCGGGCATACCAGCCTGTGCGGCTTTACCTGACTTGCGTGCATGTTTTGCAACAAGATCCATATTGTTCTCTGCAAGGCCCTGATTAATTTGTTGAACACTGCTTAAAAACTCTCTCATTTCTGTTAATACAAGATTCCTTTCGCTATCAGTTAATAGTATTTCTATGCGCCCATCTGTACTTTCCGTGGTACTACCCTGGAGAATAAACTTATAGAATCCAGCTGCTATGACAGCTAAAAGTATTGCAGTCATGGTTAAACATTTTTTACTCATAATTTTATCTTCGCTTAGTTAAGGAATAAAAGTCAGGTGGCTTGTTCTAGCATTTTCACTGGCATCAAGCCAGTCAAGCTCGTTAGCTTCATGTTTTTTATGTAATTCGTTTTTTTCTAAAAGTAGCTGCTGAAGTATTTGTTTGTTCTTTTCGGCGTAAATATCACTGTTAGATAGCTGCTGATTTATTTCAGTTAATTTTTTTGATATTTTTTGCATTTCATCTTCAAGCTTTTTTATTTTTTTTCTCAATGGCAGTGTTTTTTTTCTTTGCTCAGCTTGAAGTTGTTTTCTTTCCTTGTTTGAGATGTTTTGACTGTTATTGATCGATGATGTTTTTGATTGACTGATTCGAGCAATGTTATGTTCACTTAACCATTTCGGATATTCATCCAGGCTGAGAGGGAATTCGCTAACCGTCTGTTGATTGACTAAAAGTAACTGGTCACAAGTTGAATTGAGCAAGTGCCTGTCGTGAGAGACGATGACCATTGCGCCGGAAAATTCCTGCAAAGCTTCGGCTAATGCTTCACGCATTTCCAAATCAAGATGATTGGTTGGTTCGTCGAGTAACAGCAGGTTTGGTTTCTGGTAGATGAGCATAGCCAGTACCAGTCGTGATTTTTCACCACCGGAAAAGTTCTGTGTTTTTGACAGCGCCATGTCATTGGAAAAGCCAAAACGACCGAGATAATTCCTTAAGTCAGCTTCGCGTGTGTGCTTATTTAATAGTGTATCTATTTGCTGGAGATGTTCTATTGGTGAATGTTCGTCATGTAACTGTTCTAACTGATGTTGTGCGAAGTAACCAATTTTTGTTTCCTTGGCCAGGTGATATTTACCGCTCTGGATTTTAAGCTGGTTAGCCAGTACTTTGATGAATGTTGATTTTCCAGCGCCATTGGGGCCGAGTAATCCAATTCTGTCACCAGGTAATAATTGAAAATCGACGTTTTTTAAGATGCAGGTATTACCATAAGCCAGGTCGATATGCTCCATTTGCAATAAGCTATTCGGGATTTTTTCAGGTTCAAACAAAGAAAAATGAAAAGGTGAGTCAACGTGGGCGGGAGCGATGGTTTGCATGCGCTCTAGTGCTTTTAATCGACTCTGTGCCTGTTTGGCTTTGGTCGCTTGGGCACGAAAGCGTTCGATATAGGACTCGATGTGTTTTATATTGCGTTGCTGTTTGACATATTCTGATTGTTGATTAGCTAAACGTTCAGCGCGTATGCGTTCAAATGCTGAGTAGTTACCGGTATAAAGCTGAATATTCTGATGTTCAAGATGCGCGATGTGGCTGCAGATATTATTTAAGAAATCACGATCATGAGAAATGAGTAAAAGTGTTCCGCGGTAGGCTGTCAACCAGGACTCAAGCCAGATGATGGTATCTAAATCAAGATGATTGGTCGGTTCATCGAGCAGCAATAAGTCGGAACGGCACATCAATGCTTTTGCAAGATTAAGGCGCATCTGCCAGCCACCAGAAAATTCATTGAAGGCGCGTGATTCATCATCGCTAGTGAATCCGAGACCTGCAAGCAACTGGCCGGCGCGTGAGTTGGCGGTGTAACCGTCAATGTTGTCTAATTGTGTATGTAATGTGGCGATGAGGACACCATCATTATTTATTTCAGCTGTTTTGATAGCCTGCTGGATTTGCCGGAGTTCGGCATCACCATCGAGTACAAATTCTAAAGCTTGTTGTTTGCTGTCGGCCAGCTCCTGTGCTACGTGTGCAATAATCCACTGATCCGGGTAAATGCAGTCACCGGTATCGGGCTGCAGTTGCTTTAAAATTAAAGAAAACAGGCTGGATTTACCTGTGCCATTGGCGCCCGTCAGGCCAACTTTTTGTCCAGGATGAATTTGGAAATTGGTGTCTTTAAAGAGCAGTTTGACGCCACGTCGAATGCCCAGATTAATCGCTTGTAACATGGGCAGGCATTGTAACCTTAAAAATCACTGGTGGCACCATTCAGTTTTTACCTGTTGCTATATCAAAAAAATATAAGTGTTTGATATTAAAGAAAAGTTAATGCATAAGGCGCTGCCGCGCAGGGAATGGGTGCAATGAGTGTTGAATCAGATAATAGTTTTGAAGAGCAACAGTATGTTATAGATATAGCATATGATGATAATCAATATTCTTCAAAAATAAATTCGTACCGTAAAAACTCCCCGATGGTCTACTCCAATGAGACCTGGCTGGATCTCTGGTTAGTCAGAAAAATGCTTGCTGTAGTTGGCTGATCCTCGCCAGTTCGAATTAGTTTATGGGATGGTGTTGAAGTGACGCCTCATTGTGAACATCCGGTTGCTGTCATGGTTTATTGTGACCGCGGCGCTTTATTTAAAACTATTATTTACCCTGAACTGCATTGGGGGGATCTGTATATGCTCCGGTCGAGTGGTATTTGAAGGCAATATGGCCGTATTTTTGCGCACTATTTACGACGGTATCAGGGCTAAAGGAAGTCCCGGTTTTTTGAGAAGAGCGTTATTATGGCTGGGACAGTCGCAGTATCGTTAATTCTTTTGATAAAGCCAAAGAAAACATCTATCACCATTACGATATTGGTAACGAGTTCTACAAACTCTGGTTAGACAAGGAAGAGATGCAGTACACCTGTGCTTATTTTCAGCATGAGAACATGAGCCTGGAACAGGCGCAAGTTGCAAAGTTGCACCATGTCTTTATGATGCAGAGAAAAACAAAACAACAGGTAAAGCAAAACTGACTGCGGTTACATCAGAAGCAGAATAAGTAATGAAATCTTATGATGATTTAATTATTGGCGGTGGGCCTGCAGGTTCAACTCTTGCCTATAGTTTGAAAAGTTCCGGTTTGAAAATTGGAATTTTAGATAAACAGTCATTTCCTCGGCAAAAGACCTGTGCCGGCTGGGTCACACCGGAAGTCATGAGGGTGTTGAATATCGATCTGCAGGATTATGCAAAAAATAATATATTACAAAACATCAGCGGTTTTAAAATAAGCCAGCTGGGACAGAGGCAGGTTGAATCACACTATCCCGGTGAGCCCGTAAGTTACGGCATCCGCCGCATTGAATTTGATGATTATCTTTTACAGCGTTGCGCTGCTGATCTGCTTCTTGAACAGGCATTCAATAAGATGGACATAAATAGTCATGGCTGGCTGGTAAATGATCTGTAACAGGCAATATAGTTATTACGTCCTACTTTCAGCGATACTATTCACAGCTGGCAGGTAGCTGTCAGTGAGAGCAGGAAGCCGAGTTTGAAATGAACGCCAGGCAAAAAGAAAGCTGCATTATTAAAGAAGAAATACCAGAACTGTTTTTTATTGCCGGATTTAATGGGTTACGGCTGGGTGTCTCGTAAAGGTGATTATTTAAATATTGGCCTTGGCCGCGAAGATAAAAATAAACTGTCCAGTTATGTAAAAGCTTTCTGCAAATATCTAACAGCACAGGGAAAAATTCCTGTAGATGTTACCGCTATATATAATGGCCACGCCTATTTGCTGTATAACCACGCGGTACGTGAAATGGTCGCTGACAATGTCCTGTTAATTGGTGACTCAGCAGGTTTGGCTTATCTGCAGAGCGGTGAGGGCATACGTTCAGCAGTAGAGTCTGCTATGTTAGCCGCAGATGTTATACGTGGCTGTACTGGCGATTACAGTAAAGAGAAATTACAGGCTTATAACGATTTAATGGAGCAGCGCTTTGGTAAACGGCTACCGGAACCTGAGCTGATGGAAAGCTTGCCCATGTTTGTTAAACGAATTTTTGCCAGCCAGCTGATGAAAACCCACTGGTTTACCAAAAATGTTGTAACAGATAAGTGGTTTTTGCAGTCACATCAAACCCCTATGCCTGCGATTAAAGAGTAGTTATTAATTCAAAATATTTAACCGCAGAGGCGCCGAGACGCAGAGTTTTAATTTTTGTTAACTGCGCCGCAGGCGCAGTTAACAAAATAAAAGTTTTTCCTCTGTGTCTCGGCGCCTCTGCGGTGAAAAAGTTTCTAAAACTTCAGGTAAGCGCCAGCGAACAATCCATCAAAGTCCAGCCTGGCATCTGTTTCTGAAACATCGTCAAATTCATATTTCTGTTTTCGATAACCGGCTTCAAAACCGACAAAGAAGTTAGTGGTATAAGCTACTTTTGCGGTGAAATCTGAAATGCTGCTGCCGGAATAGGCGATATAACTTAATTCGCCGCTGAGAATTAAATCAGGCCAGGGCGAGCCACCAACTAGTACATACAGCATCGGTACGGTCTCATCGAGAGAGTCTGTTGTGCTGCTGCCTGTACTGGAGATGGTGTAATCAACTTTCAAATTGCGAATATTCAGGCCTAAATCAATACTAACGACATTATCCAGTACTTCCCAATATAAAAGCAGATCCAGTGCCTCGATCGAGAAGTCATTACTAACACTGCCCGAATAAGTTTGGCCATCAAAGTTAAAAGTTGTATTACCGTTACCGGACTGGTCTATTTTGGTCAGCATTAAGCGGGCGTTTGGTACGATAGGTACAAAGTGCTCCAGTGTGATAAATGCATAACCTTGTGCTTCGCTATCCCAGAACAGATTATCATTAATATTAACGTCAACCGGGTCTGTTATTTTCTTGAAGCTACCTGAAGGGGCCGCATTCCAAACCCCGCCGCCGACAGAAATAGATAAGAAATCAGCGTTTACAGCAAGTGGAGCGGATAGTGCTAAAAGGCATAATAGTTGTTTGATTTTCATAATGATTTTCTGTAATAAATGTAAAAAGTTTTGTTGTCTGGTGTTATTGAATATTAGTATAGTTAAAAAATTCAGCTATGAACTGAATAACAGTTTTTTCAAAAAATTATTACCGCTGTTGCAGAAACATGAGAGGTATGAATTGCGTGTCTCGGCGCTAGTGTCTGTGCCGGAAATCATTGTTAACAGCCGAGATAAACTGGATAACAGTGAAATATTATATTTTTTATTATTGAAACAGGAATGCTGTTAATTGCTGCATACAAATAGACTATTAATCAAGCTGATATCAATAATTCAATTATTATGAACGTATTTAGATGGGTTGCAGCAGAGTAGTTTTGTTGATTAACGGTTAAAAGACTTTTTAGTCAGTAAATGAACGAAAATGGTCGTTCCTGCGCATCCTTGCGCCCACGACATTAGTGTTATCCATGCACGTCAACGCGAATAAAATTATTATTTAAAATTTTAATAAATAATGGGTTTACGTCATGTAAGTGAAGCGTAGTAGTCTGCGGCAACACAGCTGGGTAACCTGGTAGCCGCGCACGTCGTTCGCCATCAGTAGAGTAATATTATTGGTTTTAATTTCCTTTTATTCGCGTTCATTTGCGGAAAATTAGTAGTGATTTAGTAAAAAACCGAAAACCAGACCAGCCCAGCAATAACAAAAGCCAGAAACACCGCTGCTGAGCCCATATCTTTAGCGCGTCCTGCTAATGGGTGTATTTCATCACCAAAACGATCTACCACGGCTTCCAGTGCGGAATTCAGTATCTCAATTAGCAGTATAAAGACAAGGCTGGCTAGCAAAATGGCTTTATCGGCATAACTCGGAGCAAAATATAAAGCCACGGGAGTGAGCGCCAGGCTTAACCACAGTTCCTGACGAAAAGCGGCTTCGTGTTTATATGCCGCTTTAAATCCTGACCATGAGTACCCTGCCGCATTAAAAATGCGTGTAAACCCTGTTGCACCTGTTTTAGCCATAATTGAAGAGTGCCAGTTAAATGACAATATTGTTTATTCTGATATTACCGGCTAAGTATAGATAAGTTATTGATAATAGGAAACACTTTTTGTTTTTCCAGCTAATGCTGATAACTTGATGTTTTATACGTGCTTTAGTTTTAAGGTGATTTTGCTGACTTTTCAACATTCTTTAATATACTTAATCCAATATTAAGAAGAAAGATGCATAGTTAGTATGTATATAACCGGGTAGTTATTATGTTGTTGAATTATACGATCAGATTTCCAAAGATTAATATTCCAGCTATTAGTCTTCTGTTGTTAATTATTTTTTCTTTAAGTACATTGCCGGTCTTAGTACAGGCGGCTGAAGTAAGCAGAGAGGAGATTAAAGGCCTGGATGAACAGGTTCAGGACATTAAAAAAGATGTACTGGAGTTAACCTCTGAAATATCAGTTCTTGAAGAAAAATTATTATTTCCTTCTAATACACAAGTTTCCTTATTTGTTTCACTTAACGGTGATAAAGACTTTGTGCTTGATTCCATGCAAATAAAACTCGACAACAAAATTGTCGCACAACATTTATATAGCTACAAAGAAATTGAAGCGCTACGCGCAGGTGGCGTGCAAAGAATTTATACCGGCAATATAAAAACAGGAGACCATACCCTGGTTGCGAGCTTTATAGGCCGTGCCAAGTCTGGTAATGAATATCAGCGAAACGAAAACTTTATACTAACTAAAGCGGTTGGACCAAAATTTGTAGAAATACAAATTACTGGTAGCAGCGCCTCAGATCAAACCGTTTCTTTTAAAGACTGGTAAACATGTTTTTTCGTCTTATAACATTACTGTCTGCATTCTTATGCAGTTTGTCGGTGTATGCCACAAGCGGTTTAAAAGATGTTGAATTGCGTGATTTATATTTTGGCGAGGTCCTTTTTTATGCCTATCAGGATTTACATTTTGACGCATTAGCCCGGCTTGATACTGAGTTGTCGCAGTACTATGAACTTGATGAGTCCGAGCTTGACCCCTTCCATAAGCATCTAGGCCAGGCAGAATTTTCTGTAGGTGATATAGAACTACAGTACCGTATGAATCAACGTGCGGGAAAAGCGATACAGGCAGTGTTAGGTGAAGGTGTCGATCTGGCAACACGTAACCAGGCTGCTTTAGCTCTGGCCCGTGTGTTTTATAAAAAAAATGACCCACAAAGTACCTTGTACGCATTACAGTTAATTCGTGATGAGCCGGAAAAATCTCGTTATGATGCAAAGTATTCGCTTGATGTTTTACGCGGCAAAGAACCTGAGTCTTTTAAAACTGACGTGGCATATCTGCGTGCTTTAGCCAGTATTGATACCGGGCAGTTCACAGATGCCGCTAATAGTCTTCAACTCTTAAGGAAGGAGAAAAATCTAAAAGGTTTCGTTTTATATAATCTGGGTATTGCCTTAATGCAAAGTGGGGAGGAAGAGCAGGGCCTTGCTGTATTAGACGAACTGAGCAGCATGGAGTTGAGTGATAACGGCCTGCTTGCAGTTAAAGATAAAACCAGTCTTAAACTTGCATATCGCTATCTTGATAAGGGCGATGCCAGGCAGGCACAGAAATATTTTGAACGAGTCCGTCTCGATGGGCCATATTCAAATCGTGCATTACTGGGTTCCGGCTGGATTGCTGTTTCACAGGGACGATATGATAGAGCATTAGTGCCATGGTCAATATTACATAACAGAGCTGAAACAAATTACTCGGTACAGGAAGCGTTAATGGCAGTGCCTTATGCCTATGGAAAATTAAATGCGTATGGTAAAGCGGCGAATTTGTACGATCATGCAATGGATGTTTTTGCTGAGGAAATTGACAGTTTAGATGATTCAATAAAAAACATACGTAAAGGTAAATTTCTTACCGCATTGCTTGATGATAAGTCGGACAAAGACAAAAACTGGGTAGTCAATTTACGAGATTTACCCGACACACCGGAAACACGTTACGTTCTTGAGTTGATGGCGTCACATGACTTTCAGCAGTCTTACAAAAACTATAAAGACCTGGCAGAGCTGCATCACCATCTTGATAAATGGCTTGGCGATTTAAGAGTGTATGAAGAGATGATTGATATCAGGCGTGCTTACCAGGAGCCGCTGTTACCCGTCGTTGAAAAAGAATTTAAAAAACTGGATGCAAGAATCAAGCTTCGCCTGGAACAGCGCGATAATTTGGCAACAAAAATCAAGAATATGCTGATATCGCCACGTCCCGAATATCTGGCGACATCGACTGAGCGACAGGCACTGAATACTATTAAAGCACTGGAAGAGATTATTAGCACAAAACCGCAACTGGCTGATGCAAAAATAGTGCGGCGGATTAAGCGTCTGCGTGGTGTTTTAACGTGGCGTGTAGAAAGTGAATATGATCAGCGCTTAACCGATGCTTATAATAATCTGGTTTCTCTGGATAAGATCATTAAAAAACTGAAGCTTCGCTACAACTCGTTTATTCGTACACGTCAGGCCGCAACACAAAGTTATGAAGGTTACACCATTCCAATTCGTCAATTGAGGACGCGTATATTTACAGCGCAGAGGAAATTGAAAGGTGTCATGGCAAAACAGGGGCGTCTACTTGAAACCATGGCTATCAATGAGCTTGATTCCCGTCGTAAACGCCTGGAAGAGTACCAGATTAAAGCCCGTTTTGCTTTAGCTGAAAGTTATGACCGTGCAACAAAAGCAGAAGTGGATGCTGAAATCATCCAGATGACTATAGAGGAGGTTAGTAGAGAAATAGAACAGGGAGAGGTGACTGATGATAAGCCGGTAGAACAGAAGGAGGCGGTCCAGGGCGAGCTGCAGGAAAATTCAGTAATACAGGATGAAGCCGAAGAGATGCCTGTAAATAACACTTCGTCTTTCAAAGAAAAGCTGTTCGGGCGATAGTTCTATGTGCATAAATAATAACAATCTGCGCAACATGAAACTGCTAATGATTTTTGCAAGCTCCTGGTTGCTGGTGTCCTGTGCTGCCACTAACTCCAAAGGAACATTAGCCAGCTTAAATGATATTAAATTTGAGGTGAAAGAAGAAAAAATCGATGGCAGCCTGGAAAAAGCCATGGCGAGTTACGAGAAATTTCTCAACGAAACAGCTGAAACAGAAATGACGCCTGAAGCGTTACGACGTCTTGCTGATTTAAAAATTCAAAAGGTGTACGAGGCTGAAGACGAGACTCGCCTGCAACAGGAAGAACAGCAGGCATCGTTACAAAATAAAAAAAACATTGTGACTGATAAAAAACAGGCAAGCTTAAAACCGGTTGCAGACAGCGTATCACAGGCAACGGATATAGATATACCGGAGACCGGGTTTGTCCCCGTTGCAACGAGCCAGGAGAATGAAAGCATAGCAACAAAAGACAGTCCAATCGCAGACATCAGTGAAGGTGAGCAGGCATTCAGTGAACGTGCTGGTAAAAAAATTGATCTGGCTCAATCAAAGTCAAAGAAAATAGTAAGCCCTGGAGATGAATCTGGCCAAGTAGCTGATGACCTGCAGACAGCAGGGGCAAAAGAAGCTATTGAACTTTATAAAGGCTTATTAAAAAAATACCCGTTATTTGAACGTAATGATCAGGTACTGTATCAGTTGTCACGTGCCTATGAAGAAACCGGTCAGGTTGATATAGCCATGCTGACGCTTGAACAGTTAATAGCAAAGTATCCACAATCAAGACATATTGATGAAGCACAGTTTCGTCGTGCAGAATATTTCTTTACTCGTAAGAAATATCTGGACGCTGAAGAATCCTATCAGGCTGTTATTAATGGTGGCAAAGGTTCAGAGTTTTATGAATTGGCCCTGTATAAACAGGGTTGGTCTTATTTTAAGCAGGATATGTATGAGGAGGCATTGCGGGATTATATAAAAATGCTTGATTATAAGATTGATAATGGATATGTGCTGGATAATATCGAAAATAAAATCGAGAAAAAACGCATTGATGATACTTACCGGGTCATCAGTCTAAGTTTTTCTTATCTGGGTGGTGCGGAATCAATCGTAGAATTTTTTGATAAACATGGTCACCGTTTTTATGAAGCGAGCATATACAGTCACCTGGGTGAATATTACTTAACCAAGCGGCGCTATTCAGATGCGGCACAGTCTTACCAGGCCTATATTGAACGCAATCCTGTATCCAAAGAATCACCGTATTTTAATATCCGAATTATTGAAATCTATAAAAAAGGCGGTTTTCCACGTTTGGTTGTTGACTCGAAAAGGGAGTTTTCTAAAACGTATAGCTTGACTTCAAATTACTGGACGTTCTTCGATATCAACAGCAATCCTACCGTATTGGCATTTTTAAAATCCAATCTTATTGATCTGGCGAATCATTATCATGCATTGTATCAGGATAAGCGACTGCGAAAACAAAAAGAAGAAAATTATAAAGAAGCAATATACTGGTATCGTGAGTTCTTAACATCTTTTCCGGAAGAGAAGCAGGCACCGAAACTTAATAATCAGTTAGCAGGATTATTTCTTGAGCATAAAGATTATCTGGGTGCGGCTAACGAGTACGAACGTACGGCGTACAATTATCCAGCACATGAAGATTCATCCAGTGCTGGTTATGCGGCTGTTTATGCTTATCGTGAATACCTGAAAGTAGCTGATCAGTCACAGCGAAATATTATTAAGCGTGAAATAATACGTACCTCTCTCAAGTTTGCAGAATATTTTCCAACACATAAACATGCGGCTGTTGTCCTGGTTGCTGCAATTGATGATCTTTATGCTCTGGAGGATTATGAGCAGGCGATTAAATATGGTCGCCGGGTAATTACCGTTTATCCAAAAGCAGATAAAAAACTTTTACGCTCCGCATGGATGGTAGTGGCGCATGCTTCATTTGATACCGCCAGTTATAAAGACGCAGAAAGTGCATACACGGAAACCTTGCTTTTGACCGATAAAAAAGACAAGAGTTATAGCTCGCTAACAGAAAACCTGGCGGCATCTGTTTATAAACAGGGCGAACAGGCTAGAAAAATGGCTGATCATAAAACGGCAGCGGAGCACTTCTTACGGGTAGCGAAAGTTGCACCGAATTCAAAAATCAGACCTACTGCTGAATACGATGCTGCGGCTTCATTGATCTTGTTAAAACAGTGGTCACAGGTTGCGATTGTACTTGAGGGTTTTAGAAAGCTATATCCTGAAAATAAGTTACAGGGTGACATAACTAAAAAACTGGCTGTAGTCTATAAAGAGGACGGTAAATATTTAAAATCTGCAGTTGAGTTTGAACGTATAGAAAAAGAAAATCCGAAAGATGATGGACTTAGACGTGAAGCTTTAAACCAGGCTGCTGAACTGTATGTGAAATCAGGTGAGAAAACTAAAGCACTGCGGGTTTATACGAAAATGGTCGATTATTTCCCTGTGCCGATTGAAGACGCCATCGAAGCCCGTCAGAAGATGGCCGATATATATCTGGATCAGGGTGAGCGTAAACAATATGTTTATCAGTTAAAGCAGATTGTTGATGGCGATGCAGTGGCGGGTAATGGCAGGACAGACCGGACTAAGTTCCTGGCAGCGAATGCCGCGTTGATACTGGCGGAACCTGATCTTAAAGCGTTTAAGAAGGTTGCACTGGTTAAACCTTTCAAAAAGAACCTGAAGAAAAAGAAACAACGCATGCGTAGCGCAATTGAAAAATACACTAAGCTGGTTGATTATCAGGTGGGTGATGTAACTGCGGCTGCAACCTATTACATTGCCGAGATATATTTTGAATTTAATATTGCATTACTCGAATCTGAGAGGCCAACAAATTTAAATGCAGAAGAGCTGGAAGAATATGAGCTGGTAATTGAAGATCAGGCGTATCCGTTTGAAGAAAAAGCAATCAGTGTACATGAAAAAAACATGGAATTGCTTGATGTTGGTATCTATAACAAATGGATTGATAAGAGTATTGCAAAATTATCAACGCTGTTGCCTGCGCGTTATGCAAAAACAGAAACAAGCAGTGCGATCGTTTCCCTGATACAGCCTGAAGATACTAAAAAAGCTGCCTCTGAAAAAGCGTTACCAGCAACAGCCGGGCCAGATAATAAAGAATTAAATAACAATGGGTTAACTACTAACGGCCTGGGGGTAAGCGGCAATGATCAGGTTATTGATAAGCAGGAAACTCCAGAGCAGATAGTCACTGGCGGATGAGATGATGGATAACTATTACAAACATAAAAGGGCTGTTGTTCGGCACAGGTTATTTATTTGTTTTATATCCGTGTTTTTATTCGCCTGTGCAGGTGAAGAGATTAAGCAGGGTGCTGATGAGATTGATATTAAAAAAACAGTTGGTTTTATTGATATCGATTCAGATGTTGAGCGTGATTTTAAAAATGCAATAGTATTAATGCAGCAAGATAATAATGCACAGGCAGTTACTGTTTTGAAATCAGTTATTGAACGGGAAAAACGACTGCCTGCGCCTTTTGTCAATATTGCCATTGCATATAATAAACTTGGCAATACAAAAGCTGCTGAAGAAAATCTTATTAAAGCTTTAAAACTGGATATCGGTCATCCAGTTGCTAATAATGAATTGGGTTTACTTTATCGCAAAACAGGTAGATTCAATGCTGCACGCACTGCTTATCAAAATGCGATTAAAGAGCATCCTGACTATTTAGCAGCAAAAAGAAATCTAGGTGTACTGTGTGATATATATATTCATGATTTTGAGTGTGCGCTTGAACAGTTTGAAGATTACCTTGATTTGAAACCTGATGACAAGACTGTGGCAACCTGGGTTGCTGATGTCAAGCGTCGCCTGGGAAAACAATGATAAGCCTGAAAACGATTTTTTTTATTATCGTTCAACTATAAACATCGTAAGTAATGAAATTATGATAATTAAAGCTATACTAAATATCGTTGTTGTTTGGCTTCTGTTAACGACATTAGCTATGGCTGAAGAAACGAGAGTCGATACTGAAGTGAAAGAATTATCGGGGATTTCAATTATTGGAAATAAGGAGGCGCCAAAGTCTCTTTACATCGTGCCATGGCAAGACTCCGAAGTGGGAGTGGCGACAAGTTTAAATTCAGGCTTGCTGGATGACAGTATGCGGCCATTAGATAAAGAAGTTTTTTTACGTGAACTTGATTTTTATGAATTAAGTCATGGTAGAAAAAAATAGTATTTGACAAGCGTGATCAATAAATCACGATTATTTACCACGATTATTAAAGCGAGGAGTATGCGATGGATGCCATCGAGAATATTGTAGGTTTCTTTCAAACAGGTGGTACATTTATGTATCCGATATTAATTATCTTTGCTTTTGGTACTGCCATATGTATTGAACGATATATAAAATTATCGGGCGTTGGTCATGTTAACAAAAAGGTCTGGGATAAAGTGCATCCGTTACTTGACGAAGGTGACTTCGACGGGGCACGTGAAACTATAACAGATGACAAGTCAGCAATTGCCGGTTTGCTAAACATGGGACTGGCGCGACAGGGCTCGGTTCGTAGACGCGATGATGTCGAAATCGCTATGGAAGAAAGCATGATGGAAATTATCCCTACGCTGGAAAAACGTACGCCATTTATAGCCTTGTTTGCAAACATCTGTACCTTGCTTGGTCTGCTCGGTACGATTATGGGTTTGATTGAAGCGTTTACCGCAGTAGCCAATGCCGACCCTGCCGAAAAAGCTGATATGTTGTCAGCCAGTATTTCGGTGGCGATGAACACCACAGCGTTTGGTTTAATGGCTGCAATTCCCCTGTTAATCACCCATGCAATAATTTCTTCAAAAACAGTTGAAATTATCGATAGCCTTGAAATGGCATCAGTAAAAACATTGAATCTGATTGCTGATTTCGCTAAACGTCAAGCGGCACTGGCTGCGAAAAATGCCTAGAAGAGGTCACCATTACAGGCGCTCCCAAAAAGAGCCGCCTGAACTTAATATCACAACTTTCCTGAATCTGATGGTTGTGCTCGTGCCTTTTCTACTGATTACGGCAGTGTTTTCCCGTATTACGATTCTGGAGTTAAGTCTGCCTACTAGCGCGGGCAGTAATGATAATCAAAAACAGCAGTTAACAATTGAAGTAATCGTTCGTCAGAAAGGCCTTGAAATAGGCAATGGTAAACAGGTGCTTGCCAGATTTCCCCTGCTTAAAGAAGACGATATAAATCTTGTTGTTGACGAAGAAGGTGTAATAGATACCAGCAAATTGTATGACCTTAAATTACTGTCAGACTTCCTGGTGAAAATAAAAGGTAAGTATCCGGATAAAACCGATGCCATAGTATTAATGGAGCCGGACATTGAATACCGTGTTTTAATCAGAGTAATGGATACTCTGCGCTCTACCTTCATTCGTCAGCTGGGTGCTGAAGGTGAGGCTGATGTGCTGCAACAGGTTGCTCTTTTTCCCGATATTTCCATAGGTGACGCGCCATGAACCAAAACCGGCGCATGAAGCGCATGTCGCGAGACAGCAAGGGAAAGGGTGGCAGTGGCAGCCTGAACCTGGTTTCATTGATGGATGTATTCACCATTCTGGTATTTTTTCTGCTGGTTAATTCTGCATCCAGTGATGTCATGGAGCCGCCAAAAATGATCAAGTTACCGGACTCATCTGTAGAAGCAAAACCGCGGGAAACGGTTATTGTTATGATTACACCTGAGCAAATACTGGTTCAGGGTGTGCCGGTTATCAGCACGCAGGAAGTGATAGATAGTAAAACGGCTGTCATTGAGGAGGTGAAACAACGTCTGCTTTTGCAGAAGAAAAAAGTCATTGGTATTAGTACAAAAACCGTGTCACAAAGTAATGAAGTTACCGTGTTAGCACATCGCACTGTGCCCTTTCATTTAATGAAAAAAGTGATGGCAAGTTGTACCAGTGCCGGCTATGGCAAGATTTCTATGGCCGTTATTCAGAAAGCAAAAAATAAAGGCTGATGTAGTCACGTGGCGAGCAATATTTTACAACAACAGCAAGAAATCAATCGTAATATTGATGACGCTTACAATCGCCTGGAAGAACTGGAAGGCGAAGAAGTAAGTATTAGTGAAGAATTAAAGCAGCTTAATGAGCAGCGTGCTCGTTTTAGCATTCTCAGTGAAGTCAGTGACCAGTTAGAAAAGCTGGAAAAATTAGGCGGCAGTGAATTATTCTGGGGTGAGAATTACCAACCTGAAGCAGTTTCCAAAGATCAGAAGCGTATCCGCGCTTTAATTATTAATTATGACACGCGTGTTGCTGAATTGCAGGCTAAGCAGAATACACGTAAAGAAGTAGTTGAAAGTCTGACCGCAAAAATTAATATATTAAATGACGACTCCTTGAGTCTGCAAAAGCGAGAGGAAGATCTCCTGGATGAGTTTATCATTGAACGTGAAATGGTCGAAATGCCATTCCGTCCGATGAAAATGCCCTGGAATAATGATGATAAGGATCAGAAAGAATTCAGAAAAGTATTACTGCTTGTTTTATTTTTCTCTATCCTGCTTGGTATTCTGATTCCTATGTGGGACATCCCGATACCTGACCGTGTTGCAGTAGTCGCAATTCCTGAGCGGCTGGCAAAATTAATGGTGCCGAAGAAAGCACCACCACCGCCACCGCCTAAACAGGAAAAGAAAGAAGAGGAAAAACCGGATAAAGAAAAGCCGAAGAAGAAGGAAAATAAACCGGTCCCTGAAAAAGCGAAAAAAGCACGTAAAAAAGCTGAGCGCTCTGGTTTGATGGCCTTTAAAGATGATTTCGCCGATTTAATAGATGATACACCCGTCGCTAAACTAGGTGCCAAGGCAAAAATCAGCGGTAATGGCAGTAAAGCAAAGAAAACAACGCGTTCTTTGGTTACCGCCAGTGCGGGTACTGCGAGTGGTGGAATTAATTCAGCGTCATTAAGCCGCAATGTTGGTGGCAGTGGCAAGAGTATGGGCGGTGTTGAGTTTTCACACGTTGAAAGCTCTATTGGTAGCGACTTCTTTGGTGAAGAACGTCCGCTTAGTGATGGTCCGGGTCCATCGCGTACTGATGAAGAAATTCAAATTGTATTTGATAAATACAAATCGGCACTTTATCGCATCTATAATCGTGAACTGCGTAAAAACCCAACCCTGCAAGGAAAAATGGTGTTACGTTTAACCATTGAACCTGATGGCAAGGTGTCAGCATGTAAGGTTGATTCCAGCGACATGGACTCGCCTGACCTGGATAAGAAAATCGCAGCCAGGGTGAAAAAATTCAATTTTGGTGCCAAAGAAAGTGTACCGAGCATTACCATTCTTTACCCAATCGACTTCCTGCCGGCAACATAAAATAAGCTGTTGATAGTTAAATTAATTTTACTACGTAAATTTTTGTAAAAAGCTATAACAAAATCGTCGAAATTCTGACGTATTCAGTGCTAAGCCTATCTTAATTACTATACTCAATGACATGTTAGTGTGAAATCGCACTGCATGTCGCTGACAATTTATTCTCGTCAGCACACAAGCTATTCAAATGATACCAAATCCAAATCAAATGTAACTCCATGAGTATTAGTTGGTTTTTAATTGGTATTAACTGTTGTTAGATGATAAAAAATTAATCGGTTGTTCTCGTCTTCTTGCAAAAATTATTATTTGCAGGCAGCGTTTTTCTATTGCCGGTGCGAAATGCGTTGGCGGCACCAATATAAATCTGTCTACCGGTTTTTAGCGCGGCGGACGGTGTGCGCACTTACATGGATATCGGTGGTACATGGAATGGTACAACTGAAGTTAGTAATGGTGACGGTTTTATCTTGTCGGTCTCCAATACCGGTCCAGACGCTGCTTTTGATATCCGTGATATCCCAGTAAATGTCCCTGCCGGTTTTGTGCTCGCTAGCAACGCTGTTACTGTTAGCGATGTTGCTTGTAGTAACAATATAAATGCTAACGCCAGCCAGGGCGGTGGTGCTGGTACGCCGGTATTCATTAATATCTTTTCCAACAACAGTACAGTAATCGATCCAGGCTGTACCTATAACTTTACGTTTCGCCTGGAGACTAATACCACCGCACCGGCAGGTACCCAGTCAATCGGTTACACCGTTACCTATAACACTATCAATAATGATACTGGTTCTGTTGCTAATACACTCGGCACACAGAATATCGATGTTAATGCTGGCGCTCTCAGTATTACCAAGTCAACACCTGTAACCTCTGCGATAACTGG
Source organism: uncultured Gammaproteobacteria bacterium (assembly GCA_963803185.1). Classification (GTDB taxonomy): domain Bacteria; phylum Pseudomonadota; class Gammaproteobacteria; order SZUA-229; family SZUA-229. Next base: position 76,968 of record CAWDMF010000015.1, read on the forward strand.
ACAGGTTATCAGTTATAACATCACCGTCAGCTCAACCGGCACCGGTGGTCTGTTCGACGTTCAGCTGAATGATGTGCTTAGTTCAGACCTCAATAATCTGACCTTCAATGTGCCTGATCCACCGCCGGGTGCCAACGGCCCGGGCGCTGATGATTATACCTTTGAATATCTGGCCGCCGGTGAAGTGGTCAACCTGACCGTCGATGCCACGGTCACACCGGTTTTAGCCTGTCCGATTTTAAATAATAGTGCCAACCTGAGTGAGCGCACCGGTGTCGCGACTGATTCTGTTGGTCCGGTAACCGTACAATATGATTTTCAGTTTACCTCGGGTTTTCCGACTTCCGTGGTGATTCCCATAACGCGACCAGTTATCTGTGAATTTTGTGGTGACGGTGTAGTTAGTCTTACGGTGCAAAATCCGACCGGTGCACCGCTGACAGATATTACCATCGTCGAAGATCTGCAGGCATCGGGTCTGGAATATATACCGGATTCTACGACCACCACACTGGGCTCTGCAAATAATCCAAACATCGTTGGCTCGCAACTGACCTGGACATCGACCGAACTTTCGGCACTCGGGAATCTTGCCGGCTCGACTAGTTTCGTTATTACCTTTGATGTTCAAAGTACGGTCGCAGAAAATCTGAATATTGCCGACAGAAATATTTTCGCAACGGCTGATTTTGATATGTCCTGTCTTGCCGCGAGACAATCTGTCGATACTGGTCAGTTTGAAGTACCCATCCGCCAACCGATACCCAACGTATTTAAGGATGGCCGGAACTATGATGCCGGACAGGGCGGTTACACTGACCCGATTTACGGTAACGAAAATGATGATGTTATCTGGCGGGTAAATGTGCAGAACGCAGGCCTTGCTAATATGGAAGCACTGCGGATGAATGATTCGATCGATGGTAACTTCAGTATTGGTTTTATCTGTCCCGATGAAGCTAGTGCGGTTGCTACTGCGGCGGCCAATGGAGCGCCTGCACCTTTCTGTATAGCGATGAATACGCCATTTAATGTTGCTGATCCTTTTGGTAATGCACTGGACCCCGATGATATCGCGGCCAGTTCTAATAACGCATTTATTTATTATGTCGGCAGAGTACTGGCTGCACATACCAATAATACCAATACCAACGATATTTCATGGGGCTGTGTTGACGATTCGCCCACTGGTGGTTTGATCACTGTGCCTGCATCTACCGGCGGCGCGACTCCCGGTGTGGGAATATTAGAGACCGGTGATTTAAATACCACCGTAGTACCGGGAAATCTGCAGATCACACAGACGGTCACTGGCAGTAATCCCGCGCAGCCACTAGGCAGCAAAGGACTGGTCACGGTAACTATCAATAACCAGACCGGCGGTACCATAAGAGATGTACAAATACGCGATGTCGTGCCTGCTGGTTATGTGGTCGACGGCACCTTTGGTTCGCAGGCCGCGCCGGAAGATTGTGACTGTAACGTGACATATACACCAGCCTATGGTGCGCCTGGTGACACCTATCCGGGTTTTATCGATATCGTGGTGCGTGATGATCCGGAGAGGATTGATGGTGACCCACTGACTGACACCAACCCGAGGTTTACTTTTACCAGTAGTACTACAGGTGATAATGACGGCAGCCAGGCTAATCTGCTGCGTAATGGTGATGTCGTTGTTTTAACTTTCGGCATCGTGATGGTCGACCCTCTGCGTTTTGAC